>NZ_JBSXNV010000035.1:0-340487 GCF_056857795.1 Aliiroseovarius sp. B-4 | reverse complement strand
CCGATATCAGAGGCAGACGCCTGTACTTTCCCCATAACGCAGCGCACGCATCCCGCGGCTTCCACCTTGTCAGATTTGTCAACGCGGGCCATTCCGCCAAGACCAACCTAACCAACTGGCCCGCATCGAAAAATCTTAGACAAACCGGACTTGTGCAGGTGCGGCTATTGCTGATGCAGCATTTGTTTGCGGCGGTAGTATCATCTTTTCGGTGGTGCAGCGCATTTAACCAAACCGGACCCTCAACGCTGTCAATTCTCGCAAAGCTCGGACCGCCTCCCCGTTGCGCAAGGCTTTAAAAACCTACACGCGGATAGAAGCAAATCGGTCGCTCTTCGTTTCTATTCCGCAGCTACCAGCGCCTCGCGCTCCTGCCGCAAGCGACGAGCAGACACACCGGGCTCTGCGCCCCAGACGGCGATCCGGCGGTAGAAGACCGGCGTCAGGAACAAGGTGAAGACTGTTGCGAAGCCAAGCCCGCCAACGATGACCCAACCGACCGCGATACGCGCCTCGGCACCTGCGCCGGATGACAGGACAAGGGGCAACCCGCCGAAGACGGTGGATACCATCGTCATCATCACAGGCCGTATGCGCAGACGCAGGGCATCCCGGATGGCGCTGTCGATGTCCTGGCCGGCCTCGCGCAACTGGTTGGCGAACTCGACGATCAGAATGCCGTTCTTCGCCATGACACCGATGAGCAGAACCAACCCGATCTGGCTGTAGTAGTTCAGCGATCCGCCGGTGATCGAGATCGCCAACAGAGCGGCGGCAAGGCCGAAAGGCACGGTCAGCATGATGACGACAGCGCTTGCAATACTTTCGAACTGTGCGGACAGGACGAGGAAGACGACAATCGCGGCGACGCCGAACACCAGATACATGCCCGACTGGCTATCGCCCAGCGATGCGGCTTCGCCTGTGTAGACGATCCCCATACCAGCAGGCAGGGTCTCAGTTGCCAACTCCTCTACGCGGGCCATAGCGGTGCCCAGATCAACACCGTCCGGGAGGTTGGCCTGTATCGAAACTGCCAAGGTGCCGCCCTGACGCTCGATCGAGGATTGGCTGACAACGGGGGTGAGGGTCGCCGTCGCGGACAGGGGCACATATTCGCCACTTGGCAGGCGTAGTTGAATGCCCTCAAGATCGTTGGGGTCGTTGATAGGCGGACCACCGGGGACCACGCGCACGTCGGTTTCGGTGTCGTCGAGGAACACGCTGACGGCAACGGTGCCTTGGGTCAGCGCGCGGATTGTTCTTGTGACCTCTGCCTCGCTCAAGCCAAACACCCTCGCCATTTCGTGATCCACGGTAATCTCGTATTGTGCCTGCACGCTGTCGCCCGAGATCTGCGGATTGGCGAAGGCGTCATCTTGCGCCATGACGGCCACAAGGGCCTCTGCAGCATCGGTCATGTCGTCAACATCGGTGCCACTCACAGCGAAAGTCAGTCCAGTTCCGCCGCCACGAATGTTCAGACTGTTTGGCGAGATTGCGAAGACCTGAACACCCGGCACAGCAGAAAGCTGGGCATTGATCGGTCCCATCAATTCTTGTTGAGACCAATCCCGATCTGCCCAATCCGGCAGGCGCACGACGATGAACGCCGTTGTCCCGCCACCGATGCCAATGATGCTTTGCACAGAACTGATCTGCCCACTTTCCTGATACGGCGCGAGAATGTCTTCGATCTGTGCAACTTGTTCATCGAGATACTCGGCGGTTGTATCGGAGGCGCCACGGGCCTGGATCAGGAAATAGCCTCGATCCTCGCTTGGTGTGATTGTCGATGTTAGCGTGCCAGCCGCGCCCGCCGCGATAATTGCAAACCCGAAGGCGATGGCCAGCACGAGCAAGGGCGCGCGAAGGGCGCGGTCGATAACCCAGTCGAATCCGCGCGCGAGCCGACCCTGTGTCTCCGTGGCTTGCTGCTTTTTCTCGGCCGGTTTGCCGGGGTCTAAAAGCGCAGCCAAGACCGGAGCCAAGGTCAGTGCCGCGATGGACGACAGCGTCACGGCAAAGGCCAGCACAAAACCGAATTCACTGAACACGCCACCGGCTTGACCGGGCAGGAACGAGATGGGGATAAACACGGCAGCCAGCGTCGCAGTGGTCGAAACGACGGCGAAGAAGACCTCGTTGGTGCCAGCGGCGGCCGCGGCGAAGGCCCCCATGTCCTCTTTGCGTTTGCGCACGATGTTCTCGACCACGACGATCGCATCATCGACCACCATCCCGGTCGCCAGAACCAGCGCCAGAAGGCTGATTGTGTTAATCGAGAAGCCCGTCAGCCAGATCGCCGCAACGGTGCCGATCAATGCGACGGGGATCGTGACTGCTGGAATGAGCGTCGCGCGCGGCGAGCGCAGGAAAGCAAAGATGACAAGGATCACGATCCCCGTCGCCAAACCGATGGATTTGATCACTTCGGTCAAAGCGCTTTCGATAAAGACGCCATCATCTGTCGAGATGATAAGCTCTACACCATCCGGGAGGTCTGCGCGCAATTCTTCAACTGCGGCGCGCACGTCTGTCGAAATCTCAAGCGTGTTGCCCTCGGATTGCCGGGTGATGTCCAGCCCGATGGCGGTTTGGCCATTGACGCGGGTTGCCGCATCGGTGTCTTCAGGCAACAGTTGAACCAACGCCACATCTGCGACCCGAGTGGTCGTATCGATCAGGATCTGGCCGATGCTATCGACGGTGACGTCGGCATTCCCAACTTGCAAGGCAATCGTCTGTGCATCGGTCTCAAGCTCGCCCAAGGGTGTATCGTCGCGCAGATCGGCGAGCGCTTCTGTCACGTCAAAAACGGTCAAACCCCGGCTTAGCAGGAGGCGGTCGTCAAGTGTGACGCGAAACTCGTTCGACCGGTCACCGCGCGTAGTGAGTTCGGCAATGCCATCAATGAGGGACAGCCGGTCATAGATCGGCCCTTCCGCAAGGGCGGTCAACTCATCCAGAGTGGCATCGCCCAGCACCGCCAGCCGAATGATTGCGCTTGCGTTGCTGTCTGATTTGGAAACGGATGGGTCATCGTCCAGATCGTCGGGAAGCTGGCGTGCGGTGGCCGACACGATTTCGCGGGCCTCGTTTGCGGCCACGTCAATGTCGGTGCCATCTGACAGGTCTATGGTGATAGTGCTCGAACCACTGGATGAAGTGGCTTCGATGTAGGACAGACCTTCGAGCGCGCTCAGCGCATCTTCCAGCACCTGCGTGATTTCCTGATCGACCGTTGCCGGTGTTGCGCCTTCATATTGGGTTCGGATCGAAAGCACCGGCTGATCGACGTCCGGCATTTCCCGCACGTCTACGGACATTAGTGCTGCCAAGCCTGCAATCAGGATCAAAAGGTTGACTACAAATCCGAAGATCGGCCGTGCGACGAACAGGTCGGCAAAGCCGGAGGCCGCGCGTTGGATGGTGGGCGTGCTCATGTCGGTTCCTGATCCGGTTGCTGCGGTATGGCATTCGCATCTGTGATCGCTGAGCCCGGACGCAGCTTGTGCGCCCCCTCGGAGATAATCATCGTGCCTGCAGGCAGATCAGCGTCGAGCCAGACACTCTCGTCGCGCCGATGCAGGATCGTCACAGGAATGCTCTGCGCCTTTCCTTCATCATCGAACCAGATGCTGGCCCCGTCGCGGGACCATGTGATGGCGGTTGCGGGCACGACCAAAAACGGGTCGCTGAGATTGCTGAGCCGCACGGTGAAGGTCATGCCCGGCCAAAGCATTCCATCAGGATTTTCGACGCGCGCCCGCACCGTTACGCTGCGTGTGACATCGTCGATCCGGCTGTCAAAAGATGTAATTTCGCCTTCGAAAAACCGCCCCGTCAAAGAGGGAGTTCCAAGAATGACGTCGCGCCCAAGGGACAAGAAGCTGACGGACCGTTCGGAAAGTTCGAATTCCACCAGTAACGCGCTGGAATTGTCGATGCTAGCAATAGGCGTGTTGGCGGTGAGGTAGTCCCCGACATTCACGTCGCTGAGCCCGATCCTGCCAG
Source organism: Aliiroseovarius sp. B-4 (assembly GCF_056857795.1). Taxonomy (NCBI): domain Bacteria; kingdom Pseudomonadati; phylum Pseudomonadota; class Alphaproteobacteria; order Rhodobacterales; family Paracoccaceae; genus Aliiroseovarius; species Aliiroseovarius sp. B-4. The sequence continues at coordinate 336,470 of NZ_JBSXNV010000035.1, read as the reverse complement.
TGATCGGCGCACGGATCGTAAGATCTTCCAGGGTGAGTTCGGTCTGTGCGACGGTGGCTTCTGCAAGGCTTTGCGCCAGCCGTGCCTCGGACAGTGTGACATCCGCGACCGTCAGGTTTCCGGCTTGCTGCAAGCGCTCGTAGCGGGCGACCGTTGCTGCGGCCTGCTCCAACTCGCTCTGAGCGGTCTCAAGGGACAGCGTGGCGGCGCGGGCGTCAAGCTGCACCAAAACATCCCCTTGTGTAACCTGTGCATTCGGGGTCAGGTTGATTTCGACGATCCTGCCCGACACATCGGCAGTCACGGTTGCGCTTTGCACCGCTTCGGAACTGCCGATTGCGCGGAATGTGTCCTCAAACGGCTGCACGTCCAACGGCGTCAACACGACAGTTGTCGCACCTCCGCCCGGAGTTCCGCCTGGACCACCTGATCCGGGGGGGCCGCCCTGAACTTGCGCCATGGGGACTTCACTGTCCGCGCCGGGCGACATTGCACCCGGAACGCCGAAGGACCAGACATAGGCTGCCGCAACAATGGCGACTGACGCCATGACATAGAGTATCGTTTTCATATTGAGGCCTCTTCGTTTTGCGCAGAAGAAAGAAGCCGCGATGCGTCGATCAGCCCTTCCCAGACTTCATCCAGGGCCGCGCCGAGGGTCATGTTTTCCTCATTTTCCCACAGGAAAATCGCACCCCCGATTGCGCTGGTGACGTTGCTCGCGAGGGCGGCTGCCGTTTGTCGATTGTCCACGCGACCACTCAGCGCCTCCGTGAGCCTCCGACGCTCGGCGCCCAGAAGGCCATCGAGGATCCCGCGTGCTTTCTCATTCGATCGCAGGATTTTTCCGACCATCCGAAGGATGTCCGCTCTCTGCGACAAAGCCTCCATGTGGCTGTTCAGAAACTGTTTGAGGTCTGCCGCCAAAGGCCCCGTTCCATCGCGCAAGGCGTCCATTTGCGCCTCGGTAAATGGCGGTGGGTGCCCGATCGCTGCGGCTTCCTTGTTGGGATAATAGTTGAAAAAAGTTCTCGTGCTGACGCCCGATGCCGCAGCAATCTCATCAGTTGTCACGTCCTCAAGGCCACTCTTCATGGCCAATTCCAAAGTCGCTTTGTGGATTTGGAGGGCAGTTTCCTGCCGCCGTCTTTCCCGTAATGGAAGTGTCATTTATCTAAACCTTGCGTAGTCTGCAAAGTTTGCATATCAAGCATCCAAGCGACTCGCAAGCCAAAGAATGGATGAACAATGAAACAGTGCGGAAAGATTGCGTTGCTCGTCGCCTTCATCGGCGCGGTGGTTGCCGGATTGATGCTGTTCGGGGCGCGACTGGGGCTGTGGGAGCCGATCACGGGCTTCGGTCTCTATCGCACCTATTTCAATCCGCTCGCTGCGACTGTCGCTGGCGTGGGGCTGCTAGCATTGGTGATCCATCTTGTTCGTAAGGAAAAAGATCACGCGATGCTCGGCGGTGTGGCGGCTGTTATCGGCGTGGCACTTTTGATCCCCATGATCTCCAGCACACTTAACCCAACACCACGCGCGGCACCGATCAACGACATCTCGACCGATACGGCGAACCCGCCTGCATTTCTAACTTTGGATAGCACACAACCCTATGCTGGCGCAGAAACCGCCGAGACACAGGCACGGGCCTACCCGGATATCTCACCGTTGATCACCGATCTCGACGCAAATGCCGCTTACGCGCGTGCTTTGGACGTTGCCGAGGACATGGGCTGGCAAATCATCGCGCAAGACGCAGAGACCCTGCGGTTCGAGGCAATCGCGCGCACATCCGTCTTCTACTTCGCGGATGATGTCGTGGTTGTTGTTGCCGAACAGGAGAGCGGGAGCCGCGTCGATATGCGCAGCGTGTCCCGTGTGGGACGCAGCGACCAAGGCGTCAACGCGGCCCGCATTCGCGCCTTTCAAGAACAATTCCAAAACTAACCTCTCAAGAAAGGATTGAGCCATGAGAACTATCGCTTCAACCTCCGCCTTCCTGATTGCCACCACCTTGGCGCTGTCGATCGCGCAACCATCACTCGCGGAAGCCCCAAACATCCAAACCGTCGGGCCGATCATCCACCTCGCCGACAACCTTGGCGAAGAAGCCATGCTCGGCTGGTGTATCGACACCGAAGGCCGGGAGCTGAGTGATCAGTTACACGCGCATTCCTGCAAACCTGAAGGGGATGACGTGCTGTTCACCTACGCGCCAGAGAGCGGATTGATCGAGTCCGCGACCTATGCAGACCTCTGCATGGCCTATGACGCGCCGGAAGACACCGAGAACCCCTTCGGACTGATCGCATGTGACGAAGCGGATGACACTCAGCATTTTACCTACGACGAAGCCAGCTTGGAAATCCGTCTGGGTGTGGATACGACGCAATGTGTGACGGTTGCTGCGACTATCGACGATGCAGGCCCATACCAATCGCGTGATCTGATCCTGGCCGCCTGTGACGAATTGGAGCCAAGCTTCAAGCAATGGGTCATTCAGGAATGACCCATTGTTTCGAGGGTGCCCCCACACCAAAACCTCGCGTTTCGATCAGTCGAGTTGCCGCAACGGAATTGGCGTGGGGCCACGTATAAAAAGAAACCTCAAGAAGACGGAGAGTTCGAATGACCAGCTTAGCCGACAGCCCGGACCGCTACGGTTTTGTAAGCCGCTTTTTTCACTGGGGCATGGCCGCCCTGTTTGCCATCCAATTCGTTTCTGCTGCCGCGCATTGGGCGTTGCCGCGTGAAAACGCCCTGCGCGAAACGCTTTGGGCCTATCATGTAGATTTGGGCGTGACCTTGCTTCTTCTGGTGCTGTTGCGCGGTGCATGGGGGATCTGGAATCTTACTAATCGGCCAACAGAATCTGATCTGATGGGCACCGCGGCAAAGACCGGACATGGCGGGCTATATGCGCTCATGGTAATCGTTCCAGCCATCAAGATCATCGGGGCTGCGGGCGGAACGCGCGGCTTCAGCTACCTTGGCTTTCAGATATTTCCTGCCCGCGATGCCGCTATTGCTTGGACGGAGACAATCTCGGATTGGCACGGCACTTTGGGCTGGATCCTCGCAGCACTGGTGATCGGGCATATTGGTGCCGCCTTGATCTGGCATCAAATCATCAAGCGTGATGGCGTGCTGAAGCGTATGGCGTGACGCAATCGGGCAATGGAGTCCGCCTCATCGCCCATGCGCGCCGACGTTCATGCGAACTGGTAACATCGGGTTCTGAGAAAGGGACAGAAAGTGGCAACCCTTGAAAAAACGTCGGCCGGTGTCACGAGAATCGGCCCGGCCCGGTTCGCCAGCCTATCAGCGCCGGTCACGATGCTGCTGACGGTCGCGGCCCTCTGGATGGCATCCAGCTGGTGCTACTACGTTCTGGTCGAGGCACTGGCTCTGGATAGCGGCTATGACGATGCGCCGATCCTCTTTGCGGGGTTCTATCTGATCTGGACTGGCGTCGCGTTGGTCCTGTTCCGGCCGGTCATACGGGAGCATGTCACGCCCCGGCGGATCGTCGGGCATGTCATCGCCGTTGCACCGATCCTTGCCATTTACGGCTTCTACGTCGTGGTTATCCTGCCCCTGCTTCCGGATGTCTCGGTCGAGAAAGCACCAACGAACCCGCCCGAGTTCATGTTTGCTTCGGCCTGGTATTACCTGCCGAAGTCAGCTGACATCCTTTTCCAGCAAATCCTCGTGGCGGCTATGGTTCTGGGCGCAGCCCGCGCGAAGATCAGTCTGCCGACCATATCCGTCGGCATGGCGGTTCTGTTCGGCGGTTTTCATCTGCTGCTGATTTTCGATGGATTCACCCGTTTTTATGTCACCCGTTTCACGATTGCCGCAACCATCTTTGGCCTTGCTATCCCTTGGCTCTACCTGCGCACGCACTGCGGATTTCGGTGGGCCTACGGTTTGCATTGGTCGTTCTACGCGGTCGATGCCGCTGTCACGCATTTGGTCTTGGCTGTGCCGCCATGGGCGAACTGATCTGACTTACCCAGATTCATTCAATACTGCTCGAGCATGGATTCACCTTCAGGCAAACCTCGGCCCAAATGCAGCGGTAATCCGTTTTTGTCCCGCGACCTGTAGATTGGGCAAGTCAACCATGCTGCGCAAAAATTGAACGACGATTTTCTTTGCATGCTGCCGTGCCGCTAACCACGCGCGTGCAGTATTTTTGCGCCGCGTGCGCGCGCAGCATAGGATCAAGGTGTCCGAGTTGGGCTCGGTGGTTGAGTTTGCCGCGTTCAGCGCCAACGTCTGCATCCGGCGGGGCAATGTCGGCCAGCACCGGGGTTGGTGCTTATAACATGAACGATCCAGGCAATGTACGCTCATCTTGCTCGATTGACCTCAGTCGCCGGTGTCGGTCTGACCTCGCTCACCAGCCTGCTGCGCAACCGCATGGCGGTTGAAAGTCCTTTGCCCTGATGCTGGGACATGTCGGGAATGACCACAAAGTGGGGCGAGGCGTCATCGCGCAAAGGCGAGGGACGGATGCGATCTGGCCGATGCCAGACCTGAGAAAACAATCACGTTGGATTCCTCATATCGCCAGTATTATTGCGCCATACGGTAGGAGATGCGCCGACGGTCTTCTTGAATGCCCGGCTGAAGGCCGCTTCCGATTCATAGCCGACATCCTTTGCCACAGCCGCGACCTTTAACGAACTGTCAGTCAGCAGGCGTGAGGCAATCTGCATACGCCAAAGCGTCAGGTATTGCATCGGAGAGTGTCCGATCAGGTGACTGAAGCGCGCTGCCAGTGCCGAGCGCGACAGGCCCGCCTCGCTGGCCAGCAGGTTGAGCGTCCAGGCGCGTGCGGGCGATTCATGCAGCAAAGTCAGAACCTTGCCGATCGCCGGATCCCGTAATCCTGAAAGCCAGCCTGTTTCATGCGCAGGAGAGGATTCCAGGAACAGTCGGATCACTTCCACGAAGATAAGCTCGCTGAGCCTCAGACGGATGGATTCGCCGCCCGGCTGCGGCATCCCCGCATCGGTAAGAGCCAGATCAATCAGGCGGCCCAACAGATCGTTGCCGTCCGTTTCTGACCGGCTGATGCGCAACAGGCGCGGAAGGGTTGCGAGCAGCGGATTGAACGGACGCATGTCGCAGCCCAGAAAGCCACAAATGTATTTGGCGCCCCCCGTTCCTCCGCCGCCTTCGACGGTCACGAATGGAAGTTTGCCAGCCATCCACTCGCGAAAGAAGGCGAGCGTTGCGTCCCGGTCATATTCAGGGGGCTGTCCCGGCGTGCTTAGCAGCGAATACGGATCTCCATGCGAAAGAACCAGAATGTCACCAGCTTCGAACTCCATTGGCGCGATATCCGGGATTTCCACCCAACCCGTGCCCTTCAAGATGATGTGGTACGAAATCAGGTGCTGCGCGCGCGGCAGGATGATGCCGGAATACTCGCGCGCCGGCGGCAGTTCGACGCCCCAGGGAAAGGACGCTTCAACCAGATGAAAGATCGCGCCGGTGAGCTTGACCATCCTCAGAACGTCCGACAGCGGATCGGTTGCCGAATCCTGGCAGAGGACCGGCAATTCGGACATTCCCGGCCGCTTTGCCGGTCCTGGCTGCACCTGCATGATGGACGATCTGGCAATCGACGAGGACTTTCGGTCATGGGTCTGTTCCATGCTTCAGGATAACCTGAGTGCGACGGTACAGCCAGCCGCTGTGCCGCTTGAAACCGTTACAGGGAGTATTTCGATGACCATTCGGGAGGAAGTGCGCCGCCCGGCGGAAGTATATGACACCCATTTCGTGCCGGCCCTTTTCGCGCAGTGGGGACCAGTCGTCACCGCAGAAGCCGGCGTGCAATCCGGCGACCGTGTTCTAGACGTTGCTTGCGGAACAGGGGCATTGACGCTTGCCACCGCCGAGGTCGCCGGCCCGTCGGGAACGGTCGTCGGGCTGGATGCCAACCCGGAGATGCTGGAGGTCGCGCGCCGCAAACCGGTTGAGATTGAATGGCTGGAAGGTACGGCAGAGGATCTGCCATTCCCGGACAAGAGCTTTGACGCCGTCGTCAGCCAGTTCGCCCTGATGTTCTTCGAGGACAAGCGGAAAGCCCTGTCCGAGATGAAGCGGGTTTTGAAGCCCGGCGGCCAACTGGCGGTGGCCGTGTGTGACGCCGTCGAGAACTCGCCCGGTTATGATACATTCGCGTCATTGCTCGACCGGTTGTTCGGGAAAGAGGTCGGCGACGCGTTTCGAGCTCCTTTCAGGCTCGGCAATGCCGATCGATTGCAGGATATTTGCAGCAAAGCTCACCTCGCGGACACCGAAATCTTCCGACGCAACGGGAAGGTTCGATTCAATTCGATCGACGCGCTGGTGTCGACAGAGCGCGCCTGCGTGTGGACGTTGGGCGGTGTGTTGACTGACGAGCAGTTCGAGCGACTTCTGAGGGAGGCCGACACCGCGCTCCAGCCATTTGTGATCGAAGGCGGAATGGTTGAGTTCGACATGCCGTCCCTCATCGTCAGAGCTCAAAAATCCTAGCCAAACAAGAAAGTCGTTGAGGCTGCCGGGAATGGCAGATTGGAGATCGGATCATTCCATATTTGTGTCCCGATCAATGATTACCGCCCGAATATGACGGTGGTCGGTACGTAGAAAAAAATGCGGCCAGAAGTTCGAATGCATCGAAAGTCAGTTCCGTTGCGCGCTGCGTAAGTTCCTCGTTTCGGATTTACTGCACCTTGCATGAATGGCAGCAATCTCTTCCGCACTGCAGATCAGATTTTGATGCAGGCGCAGCAAATATGGTGGTGCGAGCGCCCGCAGCGAAAATCTGACACTTCTGCAAAGGGCTCATGGACTAAGCCGCTCTCGCGGCACTGGCGCTTGTGGCTGGCGTGGCGAAGCATTCTTGCGGCGCACCGATTTTGTGATGTGGCGGACCTGCCTGACGATTGAGGCTTCTCAATCGGACAGGAGGTTCCCATGGCACATGAGAAGATGAGCCCGCTGCGTGCGCGGATGATCGAGGATATGCGTATTCGCGGGTTGGCGGAGACGACGCAGAAAGCCCATATCCGGGCGCTCAAAGATTTCACCGTGTTTCTGGGTCGGTCGCCCGATACGGCGACGCCGGAAGAGCTTCGCGCCTATCAGCTTTACATGACGGATACCGGGGTCACGCCTTCGGTCTACAACGCCCGGGTCGCCGGGCTGCGGTTCTTCTTCGGCATGACCTGCGATCGGGAGGACATGAAGAAGTATATCCAGTTCCGGACCGAACCGCGCAAACTGCCGATTGTGCTGAGCTTTGAAGAGGTCTCGGCGATTTTGGCCGCGGCGCCGGGACCCGGTCTCAAGTACCGGGCGGCATTGGGCATCGGCTATGGCGCGGGGTTGCGGGCATCCGAGGTCACCAATCTGAAGGTCCGGGATATCGACAGCGACCGGATGCTGATCCATGTCGAGCGCGGCAAAGGCGGCAAGGACAGGGACGTGATGTTGTCACCGTCGCTGCTGGAGCTGCTGCGGGCCTATTGGCGCGAGGCGCGGCCGCAGGGCTGGCTGTTTCCGGGGCAGAGCAGGGTTGAGCCCCTGTCACCGCGCTCCCTGAACCGCGCCTTCAACTCAGCCAAAGCGATGGCCGGGATCAAGAAGCCCGCGACGCTGCACTCGCTTCGGCACAGCTTTGCCACGCATCTTCTGGAGGCCGACGCGGATGTCCGCGTGATCCAGGTGCTGCTCGGCCATGCCAAGCTGACGACGACGGCGCGATACACCCATGTCGCCACCAAGACGCTGCGCAATGTCGCCAGCCCGTTTGAACACATGCGAGACGTGACCTGACGGAGCGATTGGCGTGCCACGGCACGCGTTGGAGGTTGCGGACATCTTCAGGTCGCATGGCCCCGCCTACCGGCGGGCCAATTCCGGCCATGTCAGCCTGAGCCAGTTGAAGGTCATGTCGGCGATCGAGACCTGCCGGACAGAGGCGCTCGGCGGGCATGTGGCGGCTTGCACCAAGTGTCAGCACCAGCACATCGCCTACAACAGCTGCAAGAACCGGCATTGCCCCAAATGCCAGGGACCGGCGGCCCGGGACTGGATGGCCGCGCGGGCCGAGGATCTGCTGCCCGTGGAATACTTCCACCTTGTCTTCACCCTGACGGCCGAGATCGCACGGATCGCGTATTGGAACAAGCGGGCGGTGTACGGTCTGCTGTTCAAGGCATCGGCTGAAACGATGATGACCATCGCCGCCGATCCCAAACGCCTGGGTGCCCGTATCGGCATGACCAGCGTGTTGCACACCTGGGGATCGGCGATGACCCACCATCCCCACATCCACATGATCGTCCCCGGCGGTGGCTTGTCGCCGGGTGGTTCCAGTTGGGTCGCTTGCAAGCCGGGGTTCTTTCTGCCCGTTCGCGTCCTGTCCAGGCTGTTCCGGCGGCTACTCCTCGAAGGATTGATGGCGCTGCATCGCACCGGGCAGCTTGCCTTCTTCGGTGACCTGACCGGCTTGGCAGATGTGGCAGCCTTTGCCGGGTATCTCGACCCGCTTCGTAAGACCGAATGGGCGGTCTATGCCAAACCGCCCTTCGGCGGACCCGAGGCGGTGCTTGCCTATCTCAGCCGCTACACGCACCGCGTCGCCACCTCCAACCACCGCCTGATCAGTGCCGATACCGACAGCGTGACCTTCCGCTGGAAGGATTACCGGGTCAAATCCGGGGAGCGCATGAAGGTCATGCGGCTCGACACGCACGAGTTCATCCGCCGGTTCCTGATCCATGTCCTGCCCGACGGCTTCCATCGCATCCGGCACTACGGCCTGCTGGCCAGCGCCGCCCGCAAGGCCAGCATCTCGAAGATCCGCGCATTGCTCGGTGAAAAAGAGAAGAGGCAGGACGACGCACCCGCTGCCGAGATCGTCCCGCTCGCCCTGCGCGAACCCTGTCCCTGCTGCGGCGGCCCCATGCGCATCATCGAGACATTCCGGCGCGGCGAGATTCCACGATCCCGCGCTCCGCCAAGGAAACAGGCCGCATGACCGAATGCCCGCCGATCCCATCCACCGCTCACCGGTTGCTTCGGCAACGCCGGTTGAGCCCGCCTGTCTGCAGCGGTCCGGAAAATCGCAATGACTGCGCAAAACCGCTCTTCCCCGGGTTGAAGCCAGACCAAAGCCTCGGGCAAATTCTGTACTCGGCCGCCTTCACCCCCAACACCATCACGTCGGTCGCTGCCACAGAACCAGCCGGCAACGCTCTTTCCCCATAGGTGGCGCCCACCACCCGCGGCTTCTTCCCTGAGAGGTTTGTCAACGCGGGCCACACTCAAGCCCAACAGAGACCGCGCGCAATGGCCCGCGTCGAAAAACCTTCATCTTGGCAGTTATTCGCTGCAATTCAACTTAATGTCCGCTTTGGCGTCCATCCACATGGAAAATCCGATGCATCGAATAGAGTGACGCCCCTGCGACCTCACAATCACGGTGTACTCTGGCCCTAAATACGTGTTGCTGCATGAACGCGACCTGCCACTCAATATGACCCACGGATCATAAAGCAGAAATATGATCTGCGGATCATACGGCATGAAAGGCAATTGCCCGGCGTCGTATGCCAGCGGCAATGGCTTCCGCCAAAGGCTGTGTAAACCCATCTGGCAGGTCTGCTAGTGTCTTGTCCAAGGCGGGTTCAAGCTCTGTCGCAATGTCCGACAAGATCTCTTCCGCCAGCGCCACACCAAAACCAGCCGCCTTTGCAGCCTGCGGGAAATGGCGAGGCACCACCTCGTTTACCCGATAGTGCCCGTCCACCGCCATCGCGAGGCGCATGCGGTTCTGACGGATTTGGCCATCATCCACCGCTTTCTGTGCACTCAGCACATCGTAGAGTGGGGTCATGCGGAAGCCGCCAGGGCGTAATGCGATGCTGAAGTTCTTGGCGTGCCCGTCCGTCGCCCCTAAAAGCCAAAACAGCACCTGCGCGCGGAAGAACACGCGCTGATCCGCCTCGGGGTCGTCACTGCCAGTCAGCAACCCGATCCCTTCGGTGATCCCCGGCCCGCTGTCCATTTGATACTTCTGGCTGGGTGGGACAGTCAGCGCTTGGCAAAAATCTTCCTGCGGCAGGCGGATCAATCGGCCATCCTTGGTCCAGCGCCGGTCAAACCGGGTCACGACAAGGCTCCTCACGTCTTCAAAGTCGGCAATCTCAACCTCGGCCACATCCATGCCCATGGCGCGGCAAAAGCTCATGCAGAAAAACTCGTTCTCGACGCTGTCGGACAAATCGATCCCTGCGGGCAGAACGCCAAGCTGCGTCTTGAGGATATGGGTTGTTGGGGTGAGCCCCGATGGACGGATCCACGCGCCCTCGTGGCGTAGCAGCGCCGTTTTCTCCTGCGCCCCGGCGATAGAAATGCGGAAGTCGTCTTCCTCGTCTAAGCCAAGGGGGGCGCTTGCGAGGTTGCGTAACATATCCGCAATCTGCGCCTCGGAAACGGGCTCTCCCTCGAGTGCGCCAACCTCGGGGATCTCACCCGAAACGAACTGCAAGGCCCCCACACAATCGCGACCGATCTTCTCCAGCATGTGCCACGCGTCCGTGCCGCCCGCACGCACCCGTGCAGCAACGCGTTCTCGTATCGCCTGATTGTCCGGCAGCAGGTTTTCGAGGTAGGCGATGACAGGGCCGCCCTGGTGTGCCTCTTCGCGCAAAGGCAGTGACAACGAAATGGGCATGGCATGTTCCCATGCCAACCATTCCGGATCATAGGTGAAGCTGATTGCGCCTGAGCCTGCAAGACGCAAAGCCCCAACCAGCCTTCCATTCAGAAGCACCTGCATTGTGCCGCTACGCCCGCGTTTCGCCATCAGAAGATATCCTCGATCTCAAGCGAGCCACCGCGTTCCACCAATCGGAACTCAAGCCCAAGTGCCGCCATAACAGCAAGCACTGTGGCGAGCTTGGCTCCCGCGTCGCCATTCTCGAGCGACGAAATCGTCGCGACGCGCAAATTCGTACGCGCGCTGATGTCGCTTTGGGTCCAGCCGCGCGCTTTGCGCGTCCGGCGAAGTGCCTCGCCGATCTGCTCGGCCGTTCGTGCTGTGAGGTCCATGATGCGGCTCCTTTTACGGCACAGCGTAAATTAAAACAAATTACGCTACAACGTAAATATCTACTTTTTACGCCATGGCGTAACAATCGAGCCGCACTTATGCCTGCAGCCCCGCAGCGCACACCTGCTCGGGCGTCACCAGCTTTGACGCGATCAAGCCCTCAATCTGCCGGTTTGTAATGTGGCGGCAAAGGGGGTGGCGTTCACTGATCCACTCGGCGAGGCTCGCGCGGCCTTTGGCTTCAGCCTCTCGCGCCTTCTCGCGATCCGCCTGTATCTGGGCAAGCCCCTTCTCCCATCGGCGCATCCTGAACCAATTGTCCGAGAAACAGACCTTGCTGCGCGTGTAGACCTCGCTTTCCTTCGCATAGGCTTTGACCGCCTGCTGCAAGTCATCGGGCTTCACTCCGGCTTTCACAGCCGCTGCAATCAGGCGCAGACTGGTCCGCCGGTCTCGGATCCTGTCTTCGGGATAGGCCGCCAAGATCTTCTCAGATTCAAGATCTTCATAGGACTGGCGGCTGAACGGCGGGTATGACCCAAAGTGGGACGCGCGCGCTAGGTTGTCTATATTTGATTGCCAAGGCTAGGGTCGGGTGTTCGAAAGGCCTCGCCCGCTCCAATGGGATCTCTTGGACAGAATTGACTGCACTAGAGATGACGGGCGCCCACACGTCTTTTTCACGTGCTCCAAAGAAAAAGGGACGCGCTTGGCACGTCCCCCTTCCACCACGTCCCTTCCCCCTCAGAAAAGGCAGTGTCGTTTGTCTAGGCGCTCAGCGACTGGCGGTTGGCCAGTTCGTGGATCATGGACTGGATCTGGTTGCGCACCTTCACGTCCTGGATTGACGACAACGCCTGTGCGGCTTTCGCCGTACGTTCATCCATGGCTTCGTCCTCTGACGTGCCGGCATCTGCCAGCCCTTCGAAGAAATACCCTGGTTGAACGTTCAAGAGTTGTGCAATCTCGAACATTTTGCTGGCCGAGACACGATTGTATCCCGTTTCGTACTTTTGGAGCTGCTGGAACGACAGTCCCAGTTGCTCGGCAACTTTTACCTGAGTCAGGCCGCGCAGCAGACGGACTTCTCTGATTTTCTTACCCACATGGACATCGACTGGATGGACCATTTTCTCACCATTTAATTGCTTCCCGTTAAACGAGAATGTCAGGTTTCATCGAAAGACCCAAGTGATGAGTCTTGAACGGTTTGGTTGCAAAAATTTACCCGGTATGGATGATTTATTTACCCTACTGTCTAAATATCAATTTAAGAACGATAATTTCTGCTGTAGGCTGTTTGGATTATGTTGAATTCCATTGCGGAAACAGTTTGGTGAAGACAGTCCGGGTGCAGAAATGACCAATCGAACCAGCCCCGCCCTTTTGTTTGAGATGTTGCGCTCGTTTGCATCTTTGGCGCGCACATTGAACCTATCCGAATCCGTGCGCGAGCTTGACAGCACCCGTCAAACCGTCCGTCGCCACATCGCATCATTGGAAAGCTATAAAGGTTGCGAACTTTTCAGCTTTGAAAACCGACAATACCGGCTGACCGAGGATGGTAAGAACGCATTGCGAGAGGCCGAGGAGTTGATCGCACGTGGCGAGGCATGGCTCTACGACGAAAGCAAGCATGTGAACGAGCTGTTCTATCTTGCGATGCAAATCGGGGATGTGCCGTATTTCCTGCAACAGCACCCGCTGACCGCCATCTGGGATATGGGCTCGCCCTTGATCCGGTTCGGCTTTCACGCCTGGGCGCGGTCGGAAGGCGCGCTTGAAAGTCCGGCCTTCGCCCCGCTGCGGCCGTATTTGATGGTGTTTCGCTTCAACGCGGATAATGGCGACTGGATCTGCACCGAAGTGGGCGAAAAATCATCTTACGCCACATGGTTCGGGTGGGAAAAATACCGATCTTCAGTCGGCAAGGGCATAGCAAATCTGCCCGGCGGTCCGGGGTTTGCCAACCTGCTGGCAAAACCATTTCACGACATCGCCACCACGCGCGGTATCCGGCTGGATCATATCCACACACGCATCGGGCATGGCGACAATAATGACCTTAAGGCGATCAGTTATCAGCGGCTGGCCATGGCTTGTCGGTTTGCAGATGGCGAGTTCGCTCTTGCCACTCTCATCGACCGGACAAGAAACGTTCAGATTGCCAATCTGTGTGACGCAGATCGCGATGCGATGGACGCCGAGTTTACCATGAACGTCGTGCCGCCGGACGATTACTGACGCAACGATCGTCTCTGGTTCGCAGCAGGACCACAGAATAGTTCGAAATGTGTCAGATTATGCTCATATTTCTGCCTGATTTCCCGTAATTCGCGAATTTCCGCAAATCGATTCGAAATGTTTCCCGCATAGGTTAAGATTCCCGTGGACCACGAGCACATGGGAGATCCAAATGACCATTCACGACACTTTTGCGGGGGCACAATATGTGACCGCGATTCTCGATATGGCCAGTGAACACGGCTTGGTGATCGAGATGGGGTCGGATTTCGACCTGTATGAAAGCCACATCAACACACATCGCGCGCATCAGCCCATTGGCGCGCCGTTCGACCCCAACCGTCACGAGATGAACGAACATAACGGCTTCTGGATCGTGGGTTGGAACGAACAGGGCACGCTGGTGCACACGCAGGCCATGCGTCGGTTCGATCTGGGTGGCTTGGCGCTGTCAGACTATCTTGGGCAGAATTTCAGGGATTTCCCCCCCGTGGGACTGGATCTGGACATGGAGCGTAGTTGCTATCAGCCCGGTCCCGGTGCCCGACGTATCAGCGGCAAGACCTGCTATCATGGCGAATTGTGGGTCAAGGGGGACGACCGCTATCGCGGCACCGGATTGCCGGGATTGCTGGCTCGGTTCGCGCTGGCCACTTGTGTGCTGCGCTGGTCGCCCGATCATATCTTCGGCTTCATGCCCGAACGCTATGCGTTCCGTGGATTGGCCGAGCGTGAAGGCTATATGCACACCGATCCCAGCGCGCTGGCCTGGTATCCAAAAGGCGGCAACGCCCCTTTGAAAGGATTCATGACATATATGAGCCGCGATGATCTAAGCCATCTGATCTCGCTTTGCCCGCGCGACTTCATGATGTCGCAAGCCGCGTGATTGCCACACCCCCGGCAAGGGCGGCATTTGTCGCCTTCCCCGCGCCGTCCTGCGCGCCTATAAGGGGCGCAGACAGAAGAAGGACGACCCGATGCGGCGCGCAAAGATCACCCGCAAGACTGCGGAAACCGAGATTTCGGTCGAGATCAACCTCGACGGAACCGGCACTTACGACAACCAGACCGGCGTGGGGTTCTTCGACCACATGCTGGACCAGTTGTCGCGCCACTCGCTGATCGACATGACGGTGCGGGCCACGGGGGATTTGCACATCGACGACCACCACACGGTTGAAGACACCGGCATCGCGCTGGGGCAAGCCCTGACCGAGGCGCTTGGCGACAAGAAAGGCATCCGTCGCTATGGCGAGTGTCACTTGCCGATGGATGACGCGCAGGTGCGGGCCGCGCTCGATCTGTCCGGGCGCCCCTTTCTGGTGTGGAACATTGAGTTCGCGGCCCCCAAGATCGGCACGTTCGACACCGAGTTGGTGCGCGAATTCTTTCAGGCGCTGGCGACCCATGGCGGGATCACTTTGCATGTGGACCAGTTGCACGGCTTCAACGCCCACCACGTGGCGGAAGCGGGCTTCAAGGCCGTTGCGCGCGCATTGCGCTTGGCCGTCGAAACTGATCCGCGCAAAGCGGACGCCATCCCATCGACCAAAGGCGCGCTTTAAGCCGCTACATCCCCGGAGCATTCCATGCTGACCGTGATCATCGACTATGACAGCGGCAACCTGCACTCGGCCGAAAAGGCGTTTCAACGCATGGCGGCCGAAACCGACGCAGGCAAAGTGATCGTCACCACCAAACCAGAAGAGGTGGCCCGCGCCGACCGGATCGTGTTGCCCGGCGACGGGGCCTTCCCCGCCTGCCGACAGCAATTGTCAGACCATCGCGGCATCTATGAGGCACTTGAAGAGGCGGTGATCCGGCAAGCTCGCCCCTTCATGGGCATTTGCGTCGGGATGCAGATGCTGGCCACGATGAGCCACGAATATCAGGACACGGACGGGTTTGACTGGATCAAGGGCCATGTGCGCAAGATCACCCCTTCAGACCCGGCACTGAAAGTGCCACATATGGGTTGGAACGATCTGGTGGTCGAACAGGAACATCCAGTGCTCGACGGTGTTGCGACAGGCGATCACGCCTATTTCGTGCATTCCTATCACTTTGTGGTCGATGACGCTGCCCACCGGCTTGCGCACTGCGACTATGCCGGTGACATCACCGCAATCGTCGGGCGTGACAACTTGATCGGGATGCAGTTCCACCCAGAGAAAAGTCAGGCTGCCGGGCTTCGGATGATCGCCAACTTCCTAAGCTGGGCGCCATAAAAAGGGCGCCAACCCCGGCGCCCTTTTTTCTACAACGCCAAATGCGCTTACTTCACGCGTGACCACGTTTGTTTCTTGCAGAACACTGCGACACAGCCTTCGACTTTCAGGCTGCTGCCGGAGAGCGTCATCTTGGATTTGAAGACCTTGCCCGTTGACGGCTGCCATATCTTGCCGCCCGAATACCTGCCGCCACCATTGGGCTGCATGTCCCAGACCAGCTTCTTGCCAATGTTCTCGGATTTATATTCACCGCTGTCCTTGAAGGTGCGCGATATGACGCCACACAATGCGCTTCCACATTGCGAGATTGTCACATGCGCATAGGCCCCATCATCCACCTGCGTTTTCCACACGCCTTCCACAGCGTCCGCCAAAGCCGGGGCGGCCATACCAAAACTCAGCGCAAGCGCCAGAACCATACGTTTCATTCAATCCTCCCTGAATTTGGAATTATCCTGACCCCGAGAAACCGTTTAAGGCAAGTGTGACGTGACGGGAGGGACGGCTTGGCAAGCCGCGACTTCCATGCAAAAAGCACCAAAAGCACCAAACATCGGAGCCTGCCATGATCCTCTATCCCGCCATCGACCTGAAAGACGGCCAATGCGTGCGCTTGCTGCGCGGCGAGATGGAGGAAGCCACGGTCTTCAACGACGACCCGGCGGCTCAGGCGCACGCGTTTCAGGATGCAGGGTGTGAATGGATCCATTTGGTTGACCTGAACGGCGCATTCGCAGGCGAACCGATGAACGGCGCGGCGGTCGAGGCGATCCTCGCCGCCATCGACGTCCCTGTCCAGTTGGGCGGCGGCATCCGCGACATGGAAACCATCAAAGGCTGGATCGAAAAGGGCCTTGCCCGTGTGATCCTTGGCACCGTGGCCGTCGAAAACCCGGATCTTGTCCGCGAAGCCGCGCGCGCCTTCCCCGGCCAGATTGCCGTGGGGATCGACGCGCGCAATGGCCGCGTCGCCACCAAAGGCTGGGCCGAGGAAACCGATGTGATGGTCGCTGACCTTGCGAAATCCTTCGAGGATGCAGGCGTCGCCGCCATCATCTATACCGACATCAACCGCGACGGCGCGATGCAAGGCCCGAACGTGGAAGCCACCGCCGCCCTCGCCCGCGCGGTTTCAATCCCGGTGATCGCAAGTGGCGGCGTCAGCTCTCTGGCTGACCTCATCGCTTTGCGTGACTGTGGGGCAGCGCTGAACGGGGTGATATCTGGCAGGGCACTTTATGACGGCGCGATTGACCTGAAGGAAGCCCTCGCCGCGCTCTAACCCCCCGCAGCAGCGGTGGTCAGCTTGTCCAGCGCGCCCGTCATCATTCCGACATAGGGTGTGTCAGCTGCAATGCCAAACTCCCCCAGCATGTCGGCAGGCGCTTCATAGGCAAGCCAGACCGCGCCCTCACCGTCCTCATAAACCAGCACACGCAATGGCAGCATCAATCCCGCCAACGGATCGTCCTGCATCGCCGGCGTGCCAAGCTTGGGATTGCCGAAAACCAGTAGCTGCGACGCCGCAAGCTCCATATCGACCGACGCAGCACCACCTGCATGATCAACACGTGCGAACACGGTAGCACCTGCGTTTCCGACGGCCGCCTCCAAAGCGTCCATCGTATCAGCAACAGAACCGGATGCGGGCACTTTCACAATCTCTGCCATCGCCGGCAGGGCGACCATCGACACAAGTGTTGCAAGGGTGAGTTTCATCATGGGGCAATTCCTTTAATTCTGGTTCGAATGCGACAATGCTCTGGCCAGTTGGGAATAGAGCAAATAAAACAAACCGTGATCAGCCAAGGACCGCGCAGAACATGCTGAAGACCCGCATCATACCTTGCCTCGACGTGGCCGAAGGCCGCACGGTGAAGGGCGTCAACTTTGTCGATCTGATCGACGCGGGCGATCCGGTGGAACAGGCGCGCGCCTATGATGCCGCAGGGGCCGATGAACTCTGCTTCCTCGATATCAAGGCCACGCATGAAAACCGCGGGACGATGTATGATCTGGCAACCCGCACGGCAGAGCAGTGTTTCATGCCGCTGACGATCGGCGGTGGCGTGCGCAGCCCAGACGATGTGCGCGACCTGCTGTTGGCAGGTGCCGACAAGGTCAGCTTCAACTCCGCCGCCGTGGCCGACCCCGACGTGATTGCCCGCTCGGCGGACCGGTTCGGCAGCCAGTGCATCGTGGTCGCCATTGACGCAAAGACAATTGCCCCCGGAAAATGGGGCATCTTCACCCATGGCGGCCGCAAACCCGCGCTGGACAAGAACGGCGACCCGATCGACGCCGTCGCGTTTGCCAAGCTAATGGAAGCCAAGGGCGCGGGGGAAATTCTTCTGACCTCGATGGACCGCGACGGCACTCGCGCAGGTTTCAACCTGCCCCTGACCCGCGCTATCTCCGACGCTGTCCATGTGCCCCTCATCGCAAGCGGCGGCGTGGGCACACTCGACCACCTGGTCGAAGGTGTTACAGACGGCGGGGCATCCGCCGTACTCGCCGCCTCGATCTTCCATTTCGGCGACTACACCATCCGCGAGGCCAAGGAACACATGGCCGCCGCGGGCATTCCGATGAGGCTGACATGAGCATTCTCGACCACCTCGCCGCCACGATCGAGGCGCGCAAAGGCGCCGACCCCGACACCTCTTGGACCGCAAAACTCCTGTCCAAAGGGCCGGAGAAATGTGCTGAAAAGTTCGGCGAAGAAGCTGTTGAGGCTATCATCGCCGCGGTCAAGAACGACCGCGTAAACCTGACCGCCGAAGCTGCCGATGTCGTCTACCACCTGCTTGTCATGCTCGCCGCCCGCGACATCCCTCTGGCCGACGTGCTGGCCGAACTCGAACGCCGCGAAGGAACTTCCGGCATCGCCGAAAAAGCTGCTCGCACAGACTGATCCTGTTTCTTCTGGCTTGAAATATCCCGGGGTGAGCGGCCTTGCCGCGAGGGGCAGCGCCCCTCAGGCTCACGACGTGAGCCTTATCCCACCAATTCAACCAGCGCCGCATCCCCGAACAAGCGCGGATATTCGATCTTCGGACACCGGTTCTCGATCACCGTGACGCCCATAGCCTCGGCATGCGCGCGGGCTTCGGCGTTCTCGACCCCCAGCTGCATCCAGACTGTTTTCAATCCAGGCAGTGCTGCCAAAGCCTCGTCCACAATTGGGGCCACGGCATCCGAGCGGCGGAACAGATCAAGCATATCTGTCTCCGCTGGCAATTCAGTGACAGAGGCGACGATCTTTTCGCCAAACATCTCCTGCCCGGCCAGACCCGGATTGACGCCAATCACGCGATACCCTTTGCGAACCAAAAACGCCGCCACACCGTGACTTGCGCGTTCAGGTTTATGGGATAACCCGACCAACCCGATGGTGCGGGTCGTGGTCAGGATGGATTTCAGGCGGGCATCTGTATCATTATGGGTCATGTGCGACAGATAGGCCAGCACGCAGCACTTTCCAATCCCCCGCCCACATCCCCACAGAAAAATGCGCCCGAAACCAATAAAGGTCGGGCGCAAGTTGGTGGAACGAGGGACAGTGAAATGAGATATCGGGCGTTCCACAGCCCGCTCTCGTCATACAAATATGTGCAAACCCATCTATGGGAAGGGATTGTCAAGAACTTGTGAACTCAGGGCAGCAGCGGCGGAACCCTATCCGCTCAGAACCCCGGGCCAGAACGTGTCGGCTTTGGCGATGTGGCCGGGGACATCCGCCAACCACAATTCGCGCACGCCAAGGCTGAAATTCAGATAAAGTCGGCCTTCATAGATCGTCCACGCCTCGGGCACGGTGGGTGCAATCTGCCCCTTACTCATCGCGTAGGCACAATAGCCACCATATTGCGGTGCATACCGCATCGGGTCATCGGCAAACATCGCGCGGTGTTCGTCATTGGCGAACAACACGGTGACACCGTTGTGATCAAAGGCAAATTCCGGCAAACCGGGCATCGGCGCCCCGGTGGTAAAATAGGCAACCGGATCATGCCCGTCCCACGCCACACCATCCTCGATATAGACAGCAGACGCCGCAGCCCACGCGCGTGGCACACCGACAGTTGCGACAATCGGTGCAGCAAGCAGGCCCGACACAACATGTCGGCGTGTAAATCTCGTCTTTTTCATGTGGCACCCCTCCACATCCCTATCAGATCACTATCTTCAGAAAAAATCACCCCCCTCAAGGGGAAGTGATCAACGGGTCGCTCGTGTGCGGGAAAGCGCCACTGCCGCCGCATTCGACACGTTGAGCGATCCGAAGTCACGCGCGAAGGGAATTTTGACCAGTTGATCGCAGGTCGCCTTCGTCTTGTCTCGCAGCCCCGGCCCCTCGGCCCCGAGCACCAGGGCGACCGGCCTGTCCCGTTGGGCATCAAGTGCCTCGTCCAGCGTCACGTCGGCTTCCCCATCCAGACCCAGAATGACAAACCCCATCTCGCGCAATTCGATCATCGTGTCGGCCAGGTTGCGGATACGCAGATAGGGCTGGCGCTCCAACGCGCCCGAAGCCGTCTTGGCCAATGCGCCGGTTTCCGGTGCCGATCCGCGCGCCGTGCCGATCACCGCGCTGGCCCCGAACACTTCGGCGGACCGCAGGATCGCCCCCACGTTGTGCGGGTCGGTCACGCGGTCCAGCAACACGACGATCGGCAAGCCGCCCGCACCGCCCATCACACGCTCGGCAAAACTGCCCCAAGCCAATGGTTTTACTTCAAGAGCCGCGCCCTGATGCACCGAATTCGGGTCCAAGGGCGCGGGAAATTTTCGGGCATCGGCGATCTCGGGTTGCATGCCTGACGCGGCGATGGCCTCCGCCAGCTTGTCTGCCGCGTTCTTTGTCACGATCAGACGCAACCGCTCTCGGTCCGGGTTCATCAACGCATCGCGCACCGCATGAAGCCCGAACAGCCACACGGTTTCAGCCTCGGCATCGCGCCGCGCTTTTTCTTTCTGAACCACCCATTTCGGCTTTTTCGTCATGCCGTTTGCCCTTCTTTTCGCAAGGTCCGGACAATGCGGCCATTGTCAGAGCGAGACAAGAGCAGATGGTCGAATTTTCGTATTGACCCTTCGGCGTGGGCGGGATAATCAGCCCCACATTCGGCGCATCGCGTGCCGGGACAGTGGGCGACAGGCCGCAAGGTGTGGCAGGGGACTGTAACTCCCTCGCGGAGACGCACGCTTGGTTCGATTCCAAGGTCGCCCACCACTTCCCACCCTTGGAAAGCGACCAGATCGAACCTGTGTCAGGTCAAGCGCGCCGCGATCAGTCCGCGCAGGGAATTTCCGACATAAAGCGCCTTTGCCTGCCGTAGTTCGTCGATTGAAATCATCTGTTCACGCGCGTGCCCGATTTCCAACATCTCTTCGCGCAGGATACCGGGCAACAGGCCGCAGCACAGCGGCGGCGTGACCAACCCCTGCCCGAAGTCAGCGAAAAGATTGGTGATCGCTCCCTCGCAAAACTCGTTGCACTCATTCAGGAAAATTACCTCGTTCACACCGTCAGGAAGCGCTGCTCGTGTCATGTCATAAAGTGCCCGTCGGGTGGATTTCACCGAAAGCCATGGGTCTGCCGAGTTGAGCTTCACGGCAGAGATCTGCAAGGTCCAGACCGTGCCAGTGGGCAGCGGTTGGTAGGGCCCAGAGACCAGATCAAGCGCACCGTGGCGATCCATCGTCAACCGCAAACGGCGTCGCCCTTCGGCCCCGAAAGCATTCAACAGGAACGTCGGATCGGACACTGGAAAGCCCAAGCGCGCTGCCGAACGCGCCAGCCGTGCCAAATGCCGATCCCGCATGCGGATGCCACCTTCTGGCGTCCAAAGCATGGTCTCTATCAGCCTTGTATCGTCATCAATTGCGTCGCGAAACGGGCTTTCCATAAGGCTTCCTCGTATTCCGAGTGTGCGGTGCTGTCATAGACCACGCCGCCCCCGACATTCAGCGTGACCGCACCATCGTCGACCATCAAAGTCCGAATGGCGACGTTAAACTCGGACCGTCCGTCCGGTGCGGCCCACCCGATGGTGCCGCAGTAAATCTCGCGCGGGCTGCGCTCCAACTCGGCAATGATCTCCATCGCGCGTAGCTTTGGTGCGCCGGTGATCGAGCCACAGGGAAACAGCGCCTGAAAGATGTCGCCCAACCCGGTGCCCGCGCGCATTTGCCCCCGCACGAGCGACACCATCTGGTGCACGGTCTCGTAGCTTTCGACGGTGAAAAGTTCCGGCACGCATACGCTGCCTGCGTCGCATATCCGCGAGATGTCGTTGCGCAGAAGATCGACGATCATCAGGTTTTCCGCCTGGTTCTTTTCATCATTGCGCAGAAAATCGACGCGATGGGCGTCTTCAATCGGGTCGGCGCTGCGCGGTTGCGTGCCCTTCATGGGGCGCGTTTCAATCTGACCGGTTGCGGTGGTTCGAAAGAAAAGTTCCGGTGATCGCGACAGGATCGCGGGCAGCCCATCCGCTTCCAGAAGCACGCCAAACCGCACCGGCTGCGCGCGCGTCAGTGCGGCATAGATGGCCTGGTGCGATCCCGATGCCCTCCCGTGGATCGGAAAGGTCAGATTGACCTGATACGTGTCGCCCGCGCAGATATAATCGTGAACTCGCTGAAACGCGGCATCATATCTATCACGGCTCCAGCCCGGCGTCAGACCCATCAAATGGGCCGGGCCGCCCGCAACGGCCACGGGCAGGCACGGGTCGTCGTATACCCCGAACTGCAACAGCGGCAAGCGGCGGTTCGCTGGCATCAAGGGCGCAAGACGCGGCTCCAGCGCATAGCCCAGTTCATAGCTGGCAAACCCGGCCACCCAAGCGCCTTGTGCACGGACAAGATCCAACTCGGCCAGCGCGGGCGCTACATCCGTCAGCCCATGCGCCACGATCAGCCGCCGAGGCGTATCGAACTGGCAGGGCATATGATGCGGGCCGTGGTCAAAGCGCAGTTTCACGCGGGGTCTCCGTCTGGGTGGACCCCGGTTCTATCATTCAGATCGCGAGGGGGTGCAACCATTTGCGCCGATGCGGTGCGCGATTGCGGCGTGCATCCGCACCGCCTGATCAGCCAAATCGGATGTCAACGGACCCGAACGGGCCGAAATCGGCGTGAATATCGGTGCCGGGCGGGCATTCCACAGGGCGGATGAAACTGCCCGACAAAATAACCTGCCCTGGCTCGATGCTTTGGCCATATTGCGCCATGCGGCGGGCCAGCCAGACCACGCTCTCGATAGGGTCATTCAGCACGCCCGCACCCAGCCCGGTTTCTTCAATTTCACCATTGCGGAAGGTCAGCGCACCGACCCAGCGCAGATCGAAGGCGTCGATGGCATGGCGGGCCGTGCCCAGAACTAGCCCCGCATTGGCCGCGTTGTCGCTGATCGTGTCAAAAACCGTGCGGGTTATGCCCGTGTCGGGGTCCACCCGCTGGATACGGGTGTCAAGGATTTCGAGTGAGGGCGCGACATGGTCAGTGGCGGCAATCACGTCATCCCGCGAGACATCCGCACCGTCCAGTGGGGCTTTCATCACGAAGGCGATCTCGGCCTCAATGCGGGGCTGGATGAAGCGCCGGGCGGGCACGGTCGCGCCGGTTTCAAACAGCATGTCATCGAACAGAATGCCGCTGTCGGGGATGTCGATGTTCAGCGCGTATTGCATGGCTTTCGAGGTCAAGCCGATCTTCCACCCGATCACGCGACGACCCTCGGCCAGTTTCTGATTATGGATTGCGTTTTGCACCGCATAGGCGTCATCCATCCCCATCTCGGGGTGGCGCTGGGACAGAAGGCCGATCTGTCGACCCGTCCGTTCGGCGTTCAGCAGGTCGGCGGCAGCCGAGGCGTGGTCGTCCGGCGTCATATCACTTCGTCCTCAACCGTATTGCGGAGTGTGCCAATGCCGTCCACCGAAACCTCAACCACATCGCCGGGCGCCAGATAGCGAGGGGGATCAAACCGCGCGCCTGCACCGGTCGGCGTGCCGGTCACGATGATATCGCCGGGCTGGAGGGTCATGAAGGTCGAGATATAGGCGATTTCCTCACGGATCGGGAACATCATGTTGCGCACGTGATCGTCTTGCCGAAGCTCGCCGTTCACATGGGTCTGAATGCGGGCCTCGTCCAATTGCGCAGGGTCTGTGAACGGCACGAGCCACGGCCCCATCGCGCCCGACCGATCCCAGTTCTTGCCCTGCGTGACGTTGAACTTCGCGTGCCGCACCCAATCGCGGATCGTACCTTCGTTGCACAGTGTCAGTGCCGCGATGTGGTCATAGGCATCTGCCGCCGGGATACGCCGACCCGCTTTGCCAATGACAATTGCGACCTCGCCTTCATAGTCCAGCGTGTGATTTTCCGGCGGGCGGATCAGCGGTTGGTTGTGACCGGTGAAACCGCTCGCAAAGCGGGGAAACAGCGACATGTATTTCGGCTGTGCACTACCGTCTTTATACTCTGCATTGCGGTCGGGGAAGTTCACCCCGACGCAGAGGATGCGGGAGGCATCTGGCATCACCATGTCATAGGTGAAGTCGGTATGGGTGACGGGTCTGCCTTTCGCAACCTGCGTCAGGTCATTCAGCCCGCCCGCCGCCATCACATCACAAAGCGTGGGCCAGTGCGTAAAATCGGGGGAAAGGGCTATTGCGCCCGCGTCGGCGATGACACCATAAAAGGCTGTGCCCCCGGCGGTAAAACTGGCGATACGCATTGGGTGATCCTGTCACACTGAGAAACTGATATTGGCCTGCCCGGTACCGGAACTGCCGAAATACGGGGTGTAAATGTCGATCTCGCCCTCATAATCCTTCCAGCCCAGCGCACCGAACAAAAGCGCGGTGTCGTTCATCGCGCATTCGCCAGTGCATTTGACAGCATAATCAGGGAGCAGGTCGAGAAATTCTTCCCACCTGCCGCTTTCCCAAAGCTCCAAGACGCGCATGTCCATCTGGCGATTGAACTCGCCATTCACAGAATTCAACCCATCGACCGAACGCTCATTGGGCGTGAAATCATGGCTGAGAGAGCCGGACGCGAAGATTGACACCTTCCGATCCGACCGGCGGATGCCCTCGGCAATCGCAGCGCCCCACCGACGGTTTTCCTCGATGGACGAAAACTGGTTCACCGCCACCGGCAACACCCGGGCATTCACGCCCTCGTTGATGAAATGCATCGGCAGAAGCGTGCCGTATTCCATACCCAGATCGGGTTGTGCGTGACCCATCGCGCGCTCGCCCCGTTCTTCGAGCACAGACAGGATCGAGGCCGCCAACTCACTGTCGCCGAGATAGTCGAACTCCATATCCGCCAGCATATGCGGCAACTCATGGCTGATGAAACGCCCTTTGTGATGTGGCTTGGCGTTCAGATGAAACCCCTGGTTGGTGATCCAGTGGGTATCAAAGACGATGAAAGTCTCGACCCCGCGATCAATCGCGTCTTGCCGAAGCTTGGCATAGCCATCAATGGCCGGTTGACGGATGCCTTTGTATTTCTCCATCGTATGCGACATCCAGATGCTGGGCACATGAGTGATTTTCGCAGCTTGAACGATCTGTCCCATTGAATCTCCTCTGGGGTCTGTGGGAACGAGGGGCCAGCCCCTCGTGCTCCCCAGGATATTTATAACAAGAAAAAGAGCAGTTAAGCACCCAGTCGCATGATTTTGTGATCCCCGGTGGCAAAGCCTATATGCTTTTGTTCCATATAGAATTCGAAAGACCAATCGCCGCCATCGCGACCAATGCCCGATGCCTTCACCCCACCAAACGGCGTTGGCAAGTGGCGCACGTTTTCCGAGTTCACCCAGATCATACCGGCTTCCAACCTGTCCGTGAAGCGCAGCGCGCGGGTCAGATCGTTGGTCCACAGATAGGCGGTCAGGCCATATTGCGTGTCATTGGCCATGGCGAGCGCTTCATCCTCGGTCGAGAACGGGATAGACGTCAGGACCGGGCCAAAAATCTCTTCCCGCGCGACGCGCATGTCATTGGTGGCGTTGGTGAACACAGTGGGCCGCACGAAATATCCCATGTCCCCGATCACCACGCCGCCAGCGGCCACCGTGGCGCCGTCTTCATTCGCAATGTCGAAATACGAGGTCACTTTATTAAAATGCTCTTCGGTCACAAGCGGCCCGATTTCGGAGCCGGGGTCCAACGGATGACCCACCTTGATGTTGTTCACGCGCTCGATCAGTTGTGCTTCGAATTCATCCTTGATGGTGTCTTGCACGAACAGGCGCGAGGACGAGGTGCAGCGTTCCCCATTGATCGAAAAGATCATGAAGATCACCGCGTCCAGCGCCCGGTCAAGGTCGGCATCGTCAAAGACGATCACCGGATTTTTACCTCCCAACTCCAGATGGTTGCGTTTCAACGTGTCTGCGCCCTGCTTGGTGATCAATGACCCCGTGCGGCTTTCCCCCACAAAGGCGATGGCGCGGATCAGTGGGTGTTCGCACAGCGCCTTGCCCGCGTCCTCGCCAAACCCATTGACGGTGTTGAGAACGCCGGGTGGCAGGCCTGCCTCTTCGGCGATCTCGACCAACAGGCGGGCGGTCAGCGGAGACGCCTCGGCCGGCTTGTGAACGACGGTGCAGCCGGCGGCCAGCGCAGGCGCGATTTTCCAGGTCGACAGCATGAACGGCGTGTTCCAGGGCGTGATCACCCCAACCGGGCCAATGGGAACACGCGTTGTGACATTCAACAAAGTCGGCGATCTGAGTTGCTGACCATCGCGCGCCCGCACGACCTGATCGGCGAAGTAACGAAAGTTCTCGGCCCCGCGCAGGGCGGCTTTGGACATGAACCGGATCGTTTGCCCGGTGTCCCAGCATTCGCAAAGGGCGATTTCTTCAGCCCGCGCCTGGATCGCGTCGGCCACGTTGATCAGAATCTTTTTGCGTTCAGTTGCCGGCATGTCGCGCCAATCCGCGAACGCGTCATGGGCGGCATGTGCGGCGGCGTCAATATCGGCTTCGGTCCCGCGTGCAACGGCACAGATCAGGCTTTTATCGACCGGCGAATGTGTGGTGAACGCCGAACCAGTCCCATCGCTGTCTTTACCGCCAATCCGGTTCTTGATCCCTGCGCCGCGAAAGCGCGCCAGATACCCGTCCAGCTTATCAAGATTTTCAGTTAACGCAGTCATAACGCCCCCGGCAGCTCTGCGCTGTCCAAGAACCGCGCCCTCCAATTGCTTCACATGTTAACTATCTGGACTCGTGCTTGTCAACCCGGTCTTATCACCCGTCAATAGACTGTGGTCTGCGCACAGCCCGACAGATCACATCATTTTTCACCCGCAAACCAAAAATCGGTTTTCTTGTCAGTTGATGTGTGTTTCGACTACGGCAGCGGTGGCGCTGCAACCGACTTGTCTGGTCAAAGCCGAAGGGGAAGGCATGGTTGATTTATGGTCTGGCATCACCCAGGCGTTCTGGCTTTTGGCAACGCTGGATGCGGACCTTGTCGAAATCTCGCTCAGATCATTGCGTGTCACCCTGACGGCGCTGCTGATTGCCTGTGCCATCGGTATGCCACTGGGCGCCTATCTGGCGGTCCGCCGCTTTCGTGCCCGCCAGGTCACAATCGCGGTGCTGAACGCTCTTATGGGCCTGCCACCTGTTGTGGTTGGCTTGATCGTCTATGTGTTCTTCAGCCGCTCTGGTCCCTTCGGTGTGCTGGGGCTGTTGTTCACCCCCACTGCCATGATCATCGCTCAGGTGATCATCATCACACCGCTCATCGCGTCAATCTCGCACCAAGCCCTGCGTGAGCTTTGGTCGGACTATCATGATCTTCTGATCTCGATGAACACGACGCAAAAGCAACGTATTCGGGCACTGCTTTGGGATGGTCGCCGTGCACTCCTGACCGCCGCATTGGCCGGGTTTGGACGCGCTATCGGCGAGGTCGGCGCGATCATGGTCGTGGGGGGCAACATTGATCACCACACCCGTGTCCTGACCACTGCAATCGCGCTTGAGACTGGAAAGGGCGACTTTGCATTGGCACTTGCCCTTGGCTTTGTGCTGATCCTGCTGGCGATCACGGTCAATCTGGCCATACACATCATAAGTCGAACAGAACAAGGCGGCAGGTGGTGAGCAAGCTGTTTCCCCTTCACGTCAAAGGCGCATCGGTGCGCCGGGGCCGCAAGCTACTGGTTGGTCCCCTAGATCTTGTGCTGGATGCACCGGGGATCACGATGGTGATCGGCCCGAACGGTGCCGGAAAGACATCGCTGTTGCGCATGTTGCATGGTATTGCCCGACTTGGCAGTGGTTCGATCCGCTGGGCCTGCGATGATACCGAGGCTCGGCGACGGCAGGCCTTTGTGTTCCAGTCACCCATCATTATGCGCCGATCGGTCCTGGGCAATCTAGCTTACCCGCTTCGTCTGACCGGACTGTCCCGCGCCGAGGCGTATGCGAAAGCGACGCAGGCCGCGCTAGAGGTCGGGTTGCAGAAAATGCTGGACCGTCCCGCGCCGTTTCTGTCGGGTGGCGAACGCCAGAAGCTGGCTTTGGCCCGTGCTCTGATCACCGCGCCCGATCTGCTGTTTCTTGATGAGCCTTGCGCCTCGCTTGACGGACGCGCCACGCGCGAGATCGAGACCATCCTGACCCGCGCAGCCGCCGCAGGCACCGGGCTGATCATGTCGACGCATGACATGGGGCAGGCGCGCCGTTTGGCCACGGATGTTCTGTTCCTGCTGAACGGGCAGATCCACGAACGCGGCACAGCCGAATGTTTTTTCACCCAGCCCACAACAGCGCAGGCACGCGCTTTTCTGAAAGGAGACATTGTCGAATGAAACGGTTACTTCTTGCGGCTATTGCATCGATCACCCTGACCGGCATGGCGGTTGCCGATGAACTGAAACTCGCGGTGACGACCTCGTTCCACAATTCTGGACTGGCGGATATTCTGCTGCCACAGATCAAGCAGGATACCGGCATCGAGGTTCAACTGCTTGTGGTCGGCACCGGTCAAGCGATCAAACTGGGCGAAGCGGGCGACGTCGACGCCATTCTCGTGCATTCTCGCAAAGCGGAAGACGCGTTCCTGGCCGGTGGCTTCGGCACCCACCGCCGCGAGATCATGTATAACGACTTCGTCTTTATCGGGCCCAAAACGGACGAGGCAAATCTGGCAGCCGCCACCAGCGCCACAGACGCCCTGACGCGCATTCAGACCGCCGGAGCCCCCTTCGTCAGCCGCGGGGATGACAGCGGCACACATAAGAAAGAACTTAGCCTGTGGGCGGCTGCCGAGATCGACCCGGCTGGGTCTTGGTACAAAGCGGTCGGGGCTGGAATGGGGGCGGCGCTGAACACCGCATCGGGTATGAACGCCTATATCATGTCGGACCGCGCAAGCTGGCTGAACTTCGGTAACAAGGGCGACCTTGCGCTTGTCTATGCTGGCGATCCCATCTTGTTCAATCAATATGCCTATCTTCCTGTGAACCCACAAAAGCATCCACATGTGAAAGCGGGGCTGGCAGCAGAACTGGAAACATGGCTGGTCTCGGACACAGCGAAAACGTTGATCAACACCTATCAAATCAACAATGAGACCCTGTTCGTTTTCAACGCAGATCAATAGGTTATCTGACACCTACCCCAGCCCGCGCGCACCCAGCACCAGCCACGGGCAAACATCTGCGCTCTACCAGCCGATCCACACTGGATTGGCTGCGAGTGAAAGTGTGGGTGGTAGAACCTTTGGGACTGACCAATGAGACTGATGAGATGCCCAAAGACCTTAAAAAATGCGCAAACCAACAGGGCATCAAAAATCGACTGATGCACAAATATGCGAAAAACTATCATTCTGGCACAACAATTGAGACAAGTCGGAACTGATCCTCTCCCACTGAAGCGGTCCGCCCCTAAAGTTAGGAAACGGAGGATCAAAGATGGGAATCAAGCGACACAAGCCGGAAGAGATTGTCACGAAGTTACGGCAGGTTGGCGAATTAGTCAGCCAAGCAGGTGGCAGGTCGGTATAGCTTCGAGACCGAACCGCGAACAAAAATGTCCCACTTTTGCCCCGGGGCGAAAACGGCGGGACGATTTCGCCACATAACCCATTGATATCATTTACACTAAGAGTGTGCTATGGTGCCCGGGGGCGGAATCGAACCACCGACACGAGGATTTTCAATCCACTGCTCTACCCCTGAGCTACCCGGGCATGGGTGAACGTTAATCGTTCGGGTGGGCGGGTTGTAGACGGGGGGGAATGTGGTGTCCAGAGGGAAAATGCAGGATTTTCAGTGCGGGCCGTGACTTTCCTCGGGGTGCGCATGAGGCGCGGCTTCCGCCGCTTCTTCAATGTCTTCCGGGTCGTCTGACGGGACCGCATAGGAGCCGTTCAGCCAGCGCCCTAGATCCACATCCGCACAGCGGCGTGAGCAAAACGGACGATAGGTCGGGTCGGTCTTCTTCTCGCAAACGGGGCAGCTCATTTCAGGCCCTCCAGACAGGCGCGCAGGCTCATACGTTCGCGTTTGCGCTGAAGCTCGAAATTGCCCAGCGTCGTCCAGCCAACCAGGGATGTTTCGATCCCGTCGGCGCGAAAGGCGTTGCGCAGGGCTTGCTCGATCTGGCGGCGATCTTTCTTGGGGCTGGGTGCGAAATCAATGACAATTTGCCCACCCAAACCCCGGCACCGCAAGGCGCGCGGCAAGGCCTGAGCGGTGGCGATATTGGCTTTCAGACCGGCCGCCGGGCTGGTGTCGCCGCCGGTGTTTACATCCACGGCCACCAGTGCGCGCGTGGGTTCGACAAAGGCGCATGCGCCACCTGACAAGGGCACGTGAGCGCGGGTATGATCTGCAATCAGGTCGGACACCCCATGGCGCTCAAACGCGCCATCGCCATCATCCATTTGATCGGGTTTGGCCCATTCGCGCCACGCGTGATGATGAGGGTCGGCCCCGTCAAGCAACAGTTCTGGTGTCTGCCCGGTTGCATCCGCGCGCACAGCCCGAGACAGCGACAGCATCTGTGCAATATCGTCGGCAATCTCGTCATCCGATCCGGTTGCCGCCGCCGAGCGTAATATCAAACCTTCATCCACCCCGTCCATCACGCCGTGGGCGATGTCCAGCAGGCGCACGCGTTCGTCGTCATCCCGTATCGCGCGGCTGACATTGATGCCGGGCGCGTCCGGTGTGACAATCGCATACCGACTTTTGAACAATAACTTCCGGGTGACGGGAACGGCTTTTCCGTCCTCGGCAAACCCTGTGACCTGCACAAGAAGGGGCTGGCCGGGACTCAACCCCTTGCCCTGGCGCAGAAACCCCGTTTCCCCATCCGCCAGGCGCAACATCATGCCCCCCTGCCCTTTCAGCGGGCGATCACAAACTGCGCGGAAAATCGCGCCGGGCAATGTCACATCTTCGGGCGGCTCGACCAGAAGATCTTCAAGCCGACCATCGACGATATGGGCCGCTGCCAAGCGCCCCTTGTAACGGTCAAGCGCGATCACGCTGCCCTTCATGTTCTCTCTCCATAAATCGGGTAGCCCGCTGCCACCAACAGGTTGGCGGTTTCCGCCACCGGCAGACCGACGACGGCGGTATAGCTGCCCTGAAGCCAGGTGACGAAAGCCCCGGCTGGTCCTTGAATGGCATAGCCACCCGCCTTGCCGCGCCAGTCGTCAGACGCAAGATACGCGTTCAGTTCAACATCCGACAGACGTTTGAATTTCACGGTGGTCACGACATCTCGCGCCCATGTCTGGCCCGCATTGCGCACAACGACCGAGGTGATGACGCGGTGGCGACGACCTGACAGGGCCAGCAGGAACTCGGCTGCCTGCCCCGCATCCTCGGGCTTTCCCATGATGCGGCGGCCCGATGCGACGGTGGTGTCGGCACACAGAACGACCTCATCCACAGCCACATCCATCGCCGCGGCCTTTGCCCCGGCAATCCGGCGGCAATAGTCCAGCGGCAACTCTGCCTTCAACGGCGTTTCATCCACTTCCGGTGGCCGCACATCATCTGCAACAAGGCCGAGCTGCCCCAGCAACTCGGCCCGTCTTGGGCTGCCAGAGCCCAGAATCAACTTGGGGCGTGTCATGCCCGGCAGACCGCTTACTTGAAGCGGTAGTTGATCCGACCCTTGGTCAGATCATAGGGGGTCATTTCGACCTGCACCTTGTCGCCAGCCAGAACGCGGATGCGGTTTTTGCGCATCTTTCCTGCCGTATGAGCGATAATCGTATGGCCGTTTTCCAGCTCGACCAGGAATGTCGCATTCGGCAGGAGTTCCTTCACGACACCGGGGAATTCGAGCAGTTCTTCCTTGGCCATGTTCACTCCTGTATTTTCACCCACCCTTTGTGAGCGCCCTCTAAATGGGGCCAAACTTTCAGTTTTTCAAGGGAAATCCGGCCTGCTGGCAGATTAGACCGTGGTTTCATCACCTTGCGGCCGCGGCGGGCCAAAACGGTCAAGGATATGGCCGCGAATCTGGTCGCGGGTTTGGCGATAGGCGGCCAGCTTCTCGTCCCGCCGTGTGCCCAGCCCGGTGGGGTCGAGAATCGGCCAATACTCGACATCCAGATGAAACAGCCGCGTCAATTCCAATGCGCGCCGCTGACTGGCCGGCGACAGCGCCACGACCAGATCGAAGCTGGACAGATCATCCCCCCACTCCTCCATCTGGTCAAAGCTGCGCACCCGGTGGTTGGACAGGGTGATCCCCAGCTCGTCACAGACCGATATTGAAAAGCCATCAATATCCATATCGCTGTGAACACCGGCGGATTGCACATAAATGTCGTGCCCGTAATAGGCTTTCATCATCCCCTCGGCCATCGGCGAGCGCACCGCATTGTGGTCGCAACAGAACAGCACAGACTGAGGAAGATCAGCGGCCATGCTCAGCCCCAGTGCAGGACACAGATCAGGGTGAACAGGCGGCGCGCGGTGTCGATGTCGACATTGGCCTTGCCTTCAAGTCGTTCCTGCAACACGCGCGCACCTTCGTTGTGGATGCCGCGCCGGGCCATGTCGATGGCTTCAATTTGGCTGGGTGGCAGTTTTTTCACCGCGTCGAAATAGCTTTCGCAGATCGCAAAATAGTCCTTCACCACCTGACGAAACGGACCAAGAGACAGGTGAAATTCAGCCGCAGGTTTGCCGTTTTCCGTTTTTGCGTCTACCACCAACCGTTTTTCGCGAATGGACAGACCCAGATGATACGGTCCTTCGGGCGGCACCAGATCATCACGACCGGCCAGTTCAAAACTGTTATCTTCCAGCAAGTCGAAGATCGCGACTTTACGCTCCTGTTCGATCGCAGGTGTGGGGGCGGCAAGGCCACTGTCGTCAATTTGGATGTCGTTGATGCGGTTTGTGGTCATTGGAACACTCTGAGGATCAATCGTTAAGGGCGTCAAGCCGTGCGCGAACGGACAACCCGTGTGCCTCAAGGCTTTCTGAAATGGCAAGCGTTTCTGCTGCGGGTCCGATTTCGGACAATGCGGCCGGCGTCAT
This sequence comes from Aliiroseovarius sp. B-4, assembly GCF_056857795.1. Taxonomy (NCBI): domain Bacteria; kingdom Pseudomonadati; phylum Pseudomonadota; class Alphaproteobacteria; order Rhodobacterales; family Paracoccaceae; genus Aliiroseovarius; species Aliiroseovarius sp. B-4. The sequence continues at coordinate 303,293 of NZ_JBSXNV010000035.1, read as the reverse complement.
TCGGGCCAGCGTGGTGCGTTTCAGAAAATCCATCACCGAAAGACCAGAGCTGAACCGGGCCGACCTTGCGGTGGGAAGAACGTGGTTCGGCCCACCGACGTAATCGCCGATGGCTTCGGGCGTCCATTGGCCAAGGAAGATCGCACCAGCATGAATGCACTTGCTTGACAATGCCTCGGGGTCGGCAACGCACAGTTCAAGATGTTCAGGCGCGATCCGATTGGACAGGGCGGCGGCCTCGTCCAGATCAGCGACCGCGATCACCGCCCCGAAATCGCGCCAGCTTGCGCCCGCGATCTCGCGCCGCTCCAATGTCTCCAGCCTTTCATCAACCGCCTGGGCAACCTTGCGACCAAAGACCTCATCCGTGGTAATCAACAAAGATTGTGCGCTTTCGTCGTGTTCGGCCTGGCTCATCAGGTCCAACGCCAGCCAGTCGGGGTCATTGTCGCCATCAGCAATCACCAATATCTCGGAGGGCCCGGCAATCATGTCGATGCCCACCTTGCCGAACACGCGGCGCTTGGCCGCGGCAACAAACGCGTTACCTGGCCCGGTGATCTTGTCGACCGGTGCGATCGTCTCGGTCCCATAGGCCAGTGCCGCCACGGCTTGTGCGCCACCGATGCGATAGATCTCGTCCACGCCGGCAATGCGCGCGGCCAGAAGCACCAGCGGGTTGGCGATCCCGTCAGGTGTCGGCACCGTAATCGCAAGCCGCTCCACCCCCGCCACCTTGGCCGGTATCGCGTTCATCAGGACCGAGGACGGATAGCTGGCCAAGCCACCGGGCACATAAAGCCCTGCGGCAGATACCGCCGACCAACGCCAGCCAAGCTCGGCCCCGGTCTCATCCGTCCAGCGCTGATCGTCCGGTATTTGGCGGGCATGATATGCGCGGATGCGGTCGGCGGCCAGTTCAAGCGCGGCGCGGTCCGCGTCCGAAACCTTGGCACACTCCGCATCAATCTCATCCGTCGTATACCGAAGGGTGTCGGGCGTCAGGTCCAGCCGATCAAATTTTGACGTCAGTTCGATCACCGCCGCATCCCCGCGGGCGCGCACGTCGGCGATAATGTCGGCCACGATGCCGTCGACCTCGGGGCTATCTTCGCGTTTCATGGACAGCAGGTCGACAAAACGTGCTTCGAAATCAGCGTCTTTGGAGTTCAGAAACTGGGGCATTGGTTATTCCGGGTGCTCAGGCGTGTGACGCGACGGCGCGACATAAGGGCGGGTGACGTCCTGAAGCGTGACATCCAGCGTTTCGACGTCCAGCGCGATGGCTCCGTCGCCTGCCAAGATCAGTTCAAGTCGCCCCATCCCATCTTTAGCCGCCACGAACGACAAAGACAGAAGCGATAAAATCAGATCTTTATTGCCGCGCTCAATTCCTTGACTTTGCACTTTTAGAACATCCGAGACGGAAAGCACCGACTGAACCCGCTCGACCGGGCGCGACCGGCGTTTCGCGGCGGCTGTATCCTCCCATCGGAAGCGGTTCAGCAACAGGGCAAAGCGTCTGTGGCGCGCATCCCACGCGATTTCTGATGCCGGGAATACGGCGTCCTGCACCAGCGTGCTGATCACTTGCAGATCCTCATCGTCCATCGCAATCAGGCGAAGCGGAGCCTCTGCCGCATCTTCAAACCGGGCATCCTGGTCTGTATCGCTCATTCTTTGATCCGTTCGATTTTGGCCCCGATTGAGGACAGTTTGCGCACAACCTTCTCATACCCGCGATCAAGGTGATAGACGCGGCTGACCACGGTTTCACCCTCCGCCGCCATGCCCGCCAGGATCAGCGACACGGACGCCCTGAGATCAGTTGCCATGACCGGCGCGCCTTTCAACTTCTTGACCCCGTGCACCGTGGCCGTGCCGCCATGCACCTCTATATTCGCACCCATACGCGTCAGTTCAGGTGCGTGCATGAAGCGGTTCTCGAAGATGGTTTCGTGCAGAACCGATGTGCCCTCTGCGGTGCATAGCATCGCCATCATCTGCGCTTGAAGGTCGGTCGGGAAACCGGGGAAGGGTTCGGTGGTGACATCGACCGCCGAGACGCGCCCGTTCTTTCGCCTGACTTTCAAACCGCGCGCGGTTTCTTCCACCTGAATGCCCGCAGCATCCAGTTTCTCGACAAAGCTATTAACCAGATCAATGCGACCACCCAGGCATTCGACCTCACCACCCGCGATGGCGGGGGCCAGCATATAGGTGCCAAGTTCGATCCGATCAGTGACAACCGGGTGGGTTGCGCCGTGCAAGCGGTCCACGCCCTGAATGACAATCTCGGTCGTGCCATCCCCGTCAATTTGCGCGCCCATCTTGCGCAGGCAATCCGCCAGATCGACGATTTCCGGCTCGCGCGCGGCGTTGCGAATGATGGTCGTGCCTTTGGCCAGCGTGGCCGCCATCAGGATATTCTCGGTCGCCCCGACAGACGCAAAGGCCAGTTCAATCTCGGTCCCCTTAAGGCCACGCGGTGCCTTGGCATGCAGATACCCGTCTTTCAGCTCGATCTCTGCGCCCAACTTTTCCAGCCCAAAAATGTGCAGGTCCATGGGTCGCGCTCCAATCGCGCAGCCGCCGGGCAGCGACACAACTGCATGCCCCAGCCGCGCCAGCATCGGCCCCAACACAAGGTTCGAGGCGCGCATCTTTCGTACGATATCATAATCGGCCACGTGGTTGTTGATGTCATGCGACGACATCGCCAGCACCTGCCCGTCCTGCATCGACGTCGCCTCAGCCCCTAACGAGGCGAGCAATTCAGTCATCGTCTTGATATCTGACAGGCGCGGCGCGTTGGTCAGCGTCAAGGGCTCTTCCGACAACAGAGTCGCCGGCATCAGCGTCAAACACGCGTTCTTTGCCCCCGCAATAGGTATTTCGCCGTGCAGTTCACCACCACCGGTCACAACTATCGAATCCATCTGCCCGCCTTTTCTATTGGTCTTTTTGCGTCTGCGACCGAGTGGCCCCGTTTCCCGCCCGCGCGCGCGCCTGGGATTTGCGCCGCGCCATGTTGGCCTTCAGCGCAGCTTTCAGCCGCTCTTCACGATCCGCCCCTTTTTTTGAGGGTTTCTGGGGTATCTTCTTACGCTCCATAACCCCTTCTGTAACCCAGCTTCAAAAAAGGGTCCAGAATGCGCTTGCGTCCTTACGCAATTAGGGCTAATCAGCCGCCCACAGTGTGCTGCTGTAGCTCAGTGGTAGAGCGCGTCATTGGTAATGACGAGGTCGGGAGTTCGATCCTCCCTAGCAGCACCATATCATCGGCAATATCAGACTGGGCTTTGATCAGGCAGTGACGGCGGTTCACGCTATTCTGATTTCTGTCGATTTGAACGCTATTCTCACCGGATACATGGATTGTCTCATTTACGAGGACAAATATCATCTTAAGGTTGATATTTTTCGGGCAGTGTGTGTTTTGGCTTGCATCTGATTTTATCCGATGGGAGCTTGGCGCGCCAAGGCTTCGCGGCGCATTTTTTGAGTGTTTCGTGGCGCTGAATGCAATTTAGGGTTGTGTTTCTCTTCGGTGTAACCAAAATTTAACCATGAGCCGGAATCAAGCGATAGACTCGCTGCTAGATGAATTGGAACCAATGGCCTCGGCGGGATATTTCGTCGGGCTGCATATTCGTTTTGCCGCACCTCTCCTGACCTTCCAAACATACCCGCAAGCCTGGTCCGATCACTACACGCGCAACGCCTATGCGTTGCGTGACCCGATGATCGCCTGGGGCATATCGCGCACCGGTGCCACGCGCTGGAGCGATATTGACCTGCCCGACCCGTTTGGCATCCTGAAGGATGCCGCTCGGCACGGGCTGGTCTATGGCGTCTGCGTGTCCTGTGGTGAAATCTCATCGCGGACGGTTGCAGGTTTAGCCCGGGCTGACCGGGAATTTACCGATGAAGAGATCGCCGCGATCAGCGGTGTCGTGCTTCGGCTTCACCATGTTTCACAACCCCCTGACACGCTGACCAAGGCCGAGATCGAAGCGCTTCACGTGCTGGCATCGGGTGAACGCTATGCGGCAGGTGCGGTTGTGCTGGGCATTTCGGAAAGCGCGCTGAAGGCGCGTCTGTCCTCTGCCCGCAAGAAGTTATTTGCACGCACCTCGGCCGAGGCCATTCAGAGAGCTAAGGACTACCGACTGATCTAGACCCGGCTGTCGCCTGGGCGTGCTTCCCGTTTTTTTCAACCAAACTGGAGGATGTCATGCAGACGACCACACTTTCTTTCGCCAATTTACACAACCATGGCGAGTTATTTGCGAATCTACTTCGCGCTAGACGGCAAAGTTTTATCATTCAGAACCGTTGGGATCTTCCCGAAGCACTGGGAATGGAGTTCGACCAATACGACACGCCCGCCAGCCGTTGGGTGGCGGTCCATGAATTCGGCCGGGTTCTGGCTGGCATTCGGTTGACGCCGACCACGGCGCGTTGCGGGATTTATACCTACATGATCCGCGATGCGCAGCTGGGGCTGCTGGACTCGATCCCGTCGGACCTTCTGTATGACGACGCCCCGGTCGCCGAGAACATCTGGGAAAGCAGTCGGGTCTTCGTGGCGCATGATACGCCGCAGCGGGTGCGCCGCCTTGTCCATGGACACTTGATTTCCGAGATGACGAAGTCGGCCCGCGATTTGGGGGCCACGCGTGTTCTGGGCTTGATCCCGGCCAGTTGGCCCCGTTGGTCCAAGCGTTTGGGTTTGGACACCAGCGCCGCAGGACGGGTGATGGAAATTGATGGGATCAACAATCAAGTCGTGTCCATCGACCTGTCAGGCAAGCTGCACTGACAAGGGCAGCCACCCCGCTGCAAACCCAACGAACACCTGTGATCAGGGCGCGGTTTCTGCGCCCTTTTCAACAAGTCGGCAGGTATCAACCGATCCCTCATGCCCTTGGGCAATTCCCCGCCAATGTGACGCGACACGCGGCCCCACCCCTTAAATCAGCACATATCAACCCTACATATGATCCAGAGGTGCCTAAGCCTCGTATTAGGGCCACATACAACGAGAGGATGGAACACATGTTGAAGACGTTTTCTTATACAGCCGCCGCCGTGGCGTTGACGGCGACTACCGCATTTGCTGGCAGTTTGGCGGAACCTACGCCTGAGCCGACGATCGCATACGCTCCTGCACCGGCCGCCACACCTGATTGGACAGGTGGCTATGTCGGTGCACAGATCGGCTATGCCGATGTTGGCACCACAGCCGCTGGCGTCGAAGGCGATGGCGTGATCGGCGGTCTTACTGCCGGTTACGATTTTGACATGGGCAACTGGGTTGCCGGTGTGGGCATCGACTATGACTGGGCCGATGTGGATCTTGCTGGCGCCGCCAACCTCGAGAACGTCCTGCGCGTCAAAGCGCGTGGCGGTTACAAGATGGGCGACGGGCTGCTTTACGCAACCGCCGGTTACGCCAATGCCTATACGGATACACTTGGAGACAGCGACGGCTATTTCGTCGGCGCTGGATATGAACAGCGTGTCACAAGCTCGTTCAATATCGGTGCAGAAGTTCTGTATCACGAATTTGCTGACTTCAATGGCAGCGGTATCGACGTTGACGCGACCACGATTCAGTTGCGCGGCACCTACCGCTTCTGATGGTCAGTGCACCTTAGACAAAACAATGGCGCGCCAGCCAGGCGCGCCATTCGTATTTCCATCCTGCACATTTGCCCTGGCTGGGGTCTTGCGATAACCCAGCTTAATCCATCCACTCGAACGGACGGGTAAACTCGCCCAGGCACTGCGCCACGGCCTCGTGATCCACATCCCCCGTCGCGCGCAATCTTGCCACAAGCCCGCGTTTCTTGTCGTCAATGACCTCAACCACATGGGCGGCATGTCCGGCATCTTCCAACGCCTTGTCATAAACCCGCGTGATCGCGGATTTGCGCAGCTCGGGCTTGAACACTTTTCCAACAGCGGTCTTGGGCAGTTCGTCCAAAATCTCGATATGCTTGGGCAGTGCGGCTTTTTCGTGGATATGCTTCTTGGCGAAATCCATCAACTCGTCGGTCGTAACTTGCGCGCCACCGACCAGTTCGACATAGGCGCATGGCAGTTCCCCGGAATAACTGTCGGGCTGTCCGATGGCCCCCACGAAGGCCACCGCGTCGTGACCGGCCAGAACCTCTTCGATCTCGGCCGGGTCTATGTTGTGTCCGCCCCGGATGATCAGATCCTTGGCGCGACCGGTGATCCACAGATAGCCGTCTTCGTCCAGACGGCCCAGATCGCCCGTGCGCAGATGGCTGCCATAGGCGAACAGACCTTGGTTCTTGGCCTCTTCCGTATAGGTGTTGCCCGCAAAGACGCCGGGGTTGGACAGGCATATCTCGCCCACCTCGTCCACGTCATGTTCTTTCAGGACATTCCCGTCATCGTCACAGGTCAGGATCTTCACGTCCGTATAGGGAAATGGCACACCGACCGACCCGACCTTCTTGTCGCCCGCTGGCGGGTTGCAGGACACAAGACAGGTGGCTTCGGTCAGCCCATAGCCTTCAACAATCGTAACACCGGTTGCCGCAACAAAGCGGTTGTAAAGCTCGATCGGCAGCGGGGCGGAACCAGAAAACGCGGTTTTGAGCGACGAAACATCCGCGTCCACCGGCCGCTGCATCAGCGCCGAAATGGCAGTCGGGACGGTGATCATGAAGCTAACCTTGTAGCGCTCGACGAGTTTCCAGAAATTGTCGAACACCCCTTCGCCGCGATAGCCCGCAGGGGTCGGATGCACGAAATGGCTGCCTGCCATCAGAACCGACATCCAGATCACATGCACTGCAAAGACGTGAAACAGCGGCAAGGGGCAGATTATCACGTCATTTTCGTCAAACAGCAGGCTCGATCCAAGCCAACCGTTATAGACCATGCCAGAGTATTTGTGCTGCGCCACTTTCGGCGTGCCGGTCGTGCCGCCGGTGTGGAAATAGGCGGCGACGCGATCTTCCGGCGTATCGGTGAAATCGAGGGTGGTATTCTGGCGCGACATCTCGGCCACGAAATCCAGAACACGCGCCTTGTGGGCGACCGGGTTCTTCGGTCGCAGAAGCGGCACCAGCCAGCTTTTCGGCGGGCTAAGGTAACGGTTCAGGTCGATCTCTAGCACGGTATGCACGTTCGGCGCCATCGCCACGGACTTGGCCGCCAGTTGTGCAACATCGGCCTTCGGGAAAGATTTCAGCGTCACCAGCACCTTGGCTCCGGTTTCACGCAGGATGCCCGAGACCTGCTCGGCGTCCAGAAGCGGGTTGATCGGGTTTACGATCCCCGCAATGCCGCCACCCATGAGGGTGTAAATCGTCTCGTTACAATTGGGCAACAGGAAGGCGACAACATCTTTTTCGCCGATCCCCAGCGACCGAAACAGGTTCGCCGCCTGGCAGGACCGTTCCAGCATTTGCCGCCATGTCACGGTTTCCTTGGCGTCGGTTGGCCCGGATGTCAGCTGATACGACGCCGCGGGCCGTTCCGGGAATTTCTTTGCGGTCTGTTCCAACATTTGATACAGCGTGACGGGCTTGTCGCGCGCATCCCAACTCATCTCGGCTTCGACCGCGTTGCGGTCTTTCATCGAGCCAAAATCATACATTCTTGTTCCTCCCCTGCGCCCAGAGAACCGGGCGGTCGTTTGATCACAAGAATGCGGTCAAAACCGGCCCCCCGCAAGTGTGACGTGACGTGGCGAATTTGGGTGACGCTAGGGGAGGTTAGCAGGCGAGACGGGCCTCAGGCCATACCTTCGGTAAATTGCAAACGTGCCAGCCGGGCATAGAGACCGTCTTGCGCAACCAGTTCGTCATGTGTGCCTTGCGCCACGATACGCCCTTCGTCAAAGACGACGATCCGATCCGCCTTTTTTACCGTGGCCAGCCGGTGCGCCACGATCAGCGTGGTGCGGCCTTGCGCCAGCTCGTCCACGGCCTGTTGCACCAGACGCTCGCTTTCGGCGTCCAGCGCCGATGTCGCCTCGTCCAGCAGCAGGATCGGCGCGTCGCGCAGGATGGCGCGGGCGATGGCGATGCGCTGTTTCTGCCCCCCCGACAGCATCACGCCGCGTTCACCCACATAGGTGTCATAACCTTCGGGCAGCCGTTCCAGGAACTCGTGCGCGGCGGCGGCGCGGGCGGCGGCTTCGACCTCGGCGTCTGTCGCATCGGGACGGCCGAAGCGGATGTTCTCGCGCGCAGAGGCTGCGAAGATCACCGCGTCCTGCGGCACCAGCGCCACGTATTTGCGGAACTCGTCCCTGCGCATCTGGCGCAGGTCGACGCCGTCCAGCATCACCGCCCCGTCCTCGGGGTCATAGAACCGTTGGATCAGTTGGATGATCGTCGACTTGCCCGCGCCGGACGGGCCGACCAGTGCGACCGTTTCGCCGGGAGCTACGTTCAGCGATATCCCCTCCAAAGCCGCCTGATTTGGGCGTGCGGGATAGTGGAAGGTGACGTCATCGAACTCGATCGCGCCTTTGGGCCGTTTGGTGATGGCAATCGGGTTGACCGGATCCTTGACCGCATCTTCGGCGTTCAAAAGCTCGACCAGACGTTCAGTCGCCCCAGCAGCGCGTTGCAGCTCGCTCCAGATTTCCGACAGGGCACCAACGGCCCCGGCCACCATGACCGAATAGATCACGAACTGCACCAGTGCCCCGATCGAGATATTGCCCGCCGTCACATCGCGCATCCCAATCCACAAGACCCCAACAACGCCCGAGAAGATCAGCGAAATCACGATCACCGTCATCACGGCACGTGTGCCAATCCGGCGCTTGGCCGATATAAAGCTTTCCTCGGTCAGCCCGGAAAACTCGCCTCGGCTCAGGTCCTCGTGGGTGAAGGCTTGAACGGTCTGGACCGACAGCAGCGCCTCGGACGCATTGCCCGAGCTTTTGGCGATCCATTCCTGGTTTTCGCGGCCCAGCACACGCAAACGCCGCCCCAGAACGATGATTGGCACGATCACTATTGGCACGATCAAAAGCACAAGCCCCGTCAACTTTGCCGAAGTCAGCAGCATCAAAACCATACCGCCCAGGAAGATGAACACGTTGCGCAGCGCGACCGACACCGACGATCCGATCACCGACAGGATCAACGTGGTGTCAGTCGTGATCCGGCTCAGCACTTCGCCGGTCATGATGTTTTCATAAAAGGCCGGGCTCATTCCGACGACGCGACCAAAGACAGCCTTGCGGATATCCGCAACCACGCGTTCACCCAACCGGGTCACGAGATAGTAGCGCAACCCCGTCCCAAGGGCGAGCAAGCTGGCAACGGCGAGTGCTGCCAGAAAGTACCTGTCGAGCAGTTGGGTCGTCGCGTCGCCAAACCCATCCACGACCCGGCGCACCGCGATTGGCAGGGTCAACGAAATACCTGCCGTAAACACCAGCGCGCAGAACGCAGCCAATATCCAGAACCGATAAGGCTGCATGAACGGCCACAGCCCAGCCAGCGCGCCAATACGTTTGGATTTCTCGCGTTCGTCCATTTCAACGCTGGACGCACCTGCCTGTCTTGCCATTTGACCTGCTCCTTTCGGGCAGAGATAGCCGCGCACGGCACGACGCACAAGCCGAACTGCCATTCGGGATTGTCGCAGACCGCCGGGGGCGTTTCCTGATCGACAAACTTTGCGAAGTTCTGTCCTTTCACATATCTGCCGCAGAATGCTATGATCTGCTGGCCCAGAGGCACGATGAAGGAACACGTTTCATGTTACTTTTCCACCGTATCCCGACAATGGTTGGTCTTGCGCTTCTTTTGGGTCTGTCCGCCTGTGCGACGCCGCAACAACGCTGCATCGCCGGGGCGACCGCCGATTATCGCACGCTACAGACCCAGATCAAGACAGCCGAATCCAACATCGCGCGCGGCTATGCGTTGCACCGGCAATCCATTCCCATCACCAACACGCGTGTGTGCTACGATGGCAATAAGAACCCGTATACCTGCCAACGGACGGCATTTCGCCAAATCGAAACGCCGGTATCCATCGACATTGACAACGAAAAGGCCAAGCTGGCCGGCCTGAAGGCGAAACTTGCAACGGCGCAGCGCAAAGCGGTTGCGGGCACCAAGGTCTGTCGCCAGACCTATCCTGAATGACCCGCGTTGCCATTGTGCTGGGTGCGGCGGTGCGACCGGATGGATCGCCGTCGCCCGCACTTCTGCGGCGCGCAAGAGCTGCGGCTGGCCTCTATGGGGACGGGAAGGTTAGTAAGATCATCGCGTCCGGCGGCGTGCCCCGCGCGGGCCGCAGCGAAGCCAGCGTGATTGGTGAGGTTTGCAAACAAGCCGGGGTTCCGACATCGGCCATCATGATCGAGGAAGCGTCGAGCAACACGCTGGAAAACATCAAATACTCCAAAGCATTACTGCCGCCCGACGCGCAGGTGGTCCTGGTCACGGATCGCTATCACGCGTTTCGGGCACGATTGACAGCCCGCGAGTTTGGATTGACCCCGGAGTGCTTTTCACCAGCACTGCGCCCGAACAGGATTGACCGGATCATCCGGGGCTATCTCAGAGAAGCCGCCGCCGTCTTGCTCTATGCCATGCGCCGCGCACAGCGGTTTATTTCGCGACAGTCACTGTAAGGGACGTTCCAGTATTGCCGCTGCCATAGATGCGCACAAACACGGTCGCCCCGCCTTGCACCAGACGCTTTGCAGCCTGGGGATCAATGGACCCGTTCATCACCATACGTTCCATTTCCCCACGATTGTCGATCGACCCGAAGAACGGGTCGAACTCATCGCCTGGCTGGCTGATCCCGTACCGGTGAAAATTGGCGCGATCCTGACGCAGGATCTGCCAGGGCTGGTTCAGCCGCGCGCCCTTGGAACTGAACAGATCGGGCTGGCCGATATAGGCGACGTAGGAGCCGATCAGCTCTTGCGCCCGGGCAGCGGTCCCGCCCAGAGACGCCAGAACCAACCCCACCGCAAACGCGGCAGACGGCAGACCAAATCGTCGTTTTTGGGTCTTTCGCGACATTGCATCACCCTTATCCTTACGCTCAACTTGGGGATGTCGGTTCATCGGGTCAATGGTTGGGTTCAGTTGCCATCAACACTGCCCCAATTTTGCAACGCGATGGAACTGGCGCGACAGGTGAAGGTCGCGCCAACCGGTAAAGGTCACTGGGGATCTGACACGGTAAGACCCAGCAACCGCCACGCCTGCATCCCACCACGATAATAATTGATCTTGTCGGCGGGAAAGCCCGCTTCGATCATCCGACGCGCGGCGGTTGGCGACTGACCGCACCAATTGCCGTTACAGAACAGTGCAACGGGTTTTGCGCCCTCACAATCGAACCCATCAAAATCAATCTCGCACCCTAATTCATCCAGACGATCTGCCGCTTCGTTATAGGGGATCGAGATCGCGCCGGGGATGGTGCCACCTGCGTGATCGGCCGGCACGCGGCTGTCCACCACGATCACCTCGGGATCTTGCAACATCTCAAGCAACTCAAGCTCACCGATTGGTGTCACTCCGGGCGCGGGCACCATCGGTTGCACACAAAAATTCGGGCAGGCGCGAGAGGTCCGTGCCCATTCCCCTGTTATCTGGTTGTCCTGATCGGGATTGCGCGAAATTTCCACTGGGCCAGAGACGGTTTCGACCGTCACCGACGGCATGTCCGGACGGATATTGACCCCATCCGCCAATGCAGGAGTTGCCAACATCACTGCCGTCAGAAAAGCAATTGTATGTTTCATCTCGGTCCCTCTCCACCAAGTTTAGTCGAAGGTTTCAAACACGTCATACATGACCGGCTCGAAACTTTTGCACAGGGTCGCAATTACGCGATTACGCTCGCGCATTTCATCAGTGCGCAGCATGGCCTGAAAATCCTCGCGCCGCTTCCATTGCGAATAGTTGGCGATCCTGGTCTGAGCGTCGTTGACATGAAGACCGGCCCCGACGAAACCGGGCTGCTTTGAAATGAACTGATGATAGGCATCGGTCAGCGCGTCCAGCAAATCCTGACAGGTGCCGGGCGTCATTTCGAACGTGGTGATAACAGTTTGATAATCGGGGGCTTTGCTGATCTTGGGCATGGCTTCCTCCTGTTGATAAGGAAAGCCTAATCCCTTTCGTGCGCCAGATGAATACGAGATTTGAGGGTGGGCGGAAATGGCTCACCCCCACCCCGATCAATCACGGATCAATCGAAGTCGAATATTTCGGACAGGATCGACTTTCCGCGCCTGCGTTTGTAACGCTTCGCATGGCGGTAATCATCATCGTCGTCGTCATCGTCATACCGATACTTGCGCGATGGCTTTTTATACCGCCGATCATCCCGACCTTCGCGGCGGGCCGCACCGGGCGTGTCGGTGGTGATCGGTCCCGGCAGGTCGGGCGGATCGGTCGGGGCGGGATCAGGATTGGGAAGCACCACGGCAGGGGTCGCCTTTTCTATGATCTTGTCCAGTTCGCCCCGGTCAAGCCAGACACCCCGGCATTCGGGGCAATAGTCGATTTCGACCCCGTGACGTTCCGTCATCAAAAGATCAGTTCCATCAATCGGGCATTTCATGTGCTGGCTCCTCCTGCCTTGCTGATAAATGATGTAGGAATGAAAAAGCGGGCCGCAAGAGCCCGCTTTCCCAACATTTTGAAATGCGCGAATTATCGCGACACATGCACTGCACAAGGCGCATGACGCACCACGCGCGCCGCCGTTGAACCAAGGAAGAAGTCGGTCAGGCCGGGCCGGTGCGAGGCCACGACGATGCAGTCGACCCCATGGTGCTTGGCGTAATCCACAATCGCATGGCCCGCGTGGCCCGAGACCACCTTGATGGCGATGCTGTCCTCTCCGGCCAGTTCTTCTTTCATCCGCGCTTCAAGCTCATGCACGTTTTCTTCCAGCTGCCCTTCAGGCAGGTATTGGGCAACATAGGCGGGCACTTCCTCCATCACATGAAGGGCGGTGATCTTGGCACCTTTCTCGGCAATGGCTTTCGCAATGCTCAGGGCTTCTTTGGTATCCCGCTCATGATCCAGAGCGATCGGCACGAGGACATTGTTATACATCTCGGTGCTCCTGTGTTTGAGTGTTCCGTTTCCCTTTCCGGATACGTTACACCGCAGCACACAACCATGATACAGGTCAATTGGTGCCAGCCTGCCGCCAGCTGTGTGGCTTTCCTTGACAGCAAGGGGCAAGCGGGCTATCTCCGCCCCAACTCCGGGAGTCGTTATGCTTCCGGTCCCGTGGCTTATGCCGGGATCGCCCTCTGTCAGCGCGTTGCGCCCACAGGGGCGTCACTGGTTTGAAGTTTGGATTAGTGCAGCCCAGCCCCTATTTAGGGGTAAATGAAACGGCAAAGGAGCCGAGATATGTTCGAGAGCCTGTCAGACCGCCTATCCGGTGTCTTTGACCGCCTGACGAAACAGGGTGCGCTGTCCGAGGACGATGTAAAAACTGCGCTTCGTGAGGTCCGCGTGGCACTGCTTGAGGCCGATGTCTCACTACCTGTCGCCCGCGATTTCATCAAGAAAGTGCAGGAACAGGCCACCGGCCAGTCTGTCACCAAATCCGTGACCCCGGGCCAGCAGGTCGTGAAGATCGTGCACGATGCGCTGATCGAGGTTCTGACCGGCGAGGGCGAGCCGGGTGTCTTGAAGATCGACAACCCCCCTGCCCCGATCCTTATGGTCGGTCTGCAAGGTGGTGGTAAGACGACGACGACCGCCAAGCTGGCGAAGCGTTTGAAGGAAAAAGACGGCAAGCGCGTGCTGATGGCGTCGCTTGACGTGTATCGCCCCGCCGCAATGGATCAGTTGGCGATCCTCGGCACGCAGGTGGGCGTTGACACGCTGCCCATCGTGCCCGGCCAGAAACCTGTCGACATCGCCAAACGCGCTAAGCAGCAGGCGACGATGGGCGGCTATGACGTCTATATGCTGGACACGGCGGGTCGTTTGCATATCGACGAAGTCCTGATGGACGAGGTCGAGCAAGTCTCGAAAGTCGTCACCCCGCGCGAAACACTTCTGGTCGTCGATGGCCTGACCGGTCAGGTCGCCGTCGAGGTTGCGCAGGAATTTGACGACAAAGTTGGCATTTCTGGCGTCGTTCTGACCCGGATGGATGGCGACGGACGCGGCGGTGCCGCCCTGTCGATGCGCGCCGTCACTGGCAAGCCGATCCGATATGTCGGTCTTGGCGAAAAGATGGATGCGCTGGAAACTTTCGAGCCAGAGCGGATCGCAGGCCGTATCCTTGGCATGGGCGATATCGTCTCGTTGGTCGAAAAGGCGCAGGAAACCATCGAGGCCGAACAGGCCGAGCGCATGATGAAGCGCTTCCAGAAAGGTCAGTTCAACATGAACGACCTGAAGATGCAGCTTGAGCAGATGATCAAGATGGGCGGAATGCAGGGCGTCATGGGGATGATGCCAGGCATGGGCAAGATGGCCAAACAGGCCGAGGCCGCCGGGATGGACGACAAGGTGCTGAAGCAGCAGATTGCGCTTATCCAGTCCATGACAAAACGCGAGCGCGCCAACCCGCAGATTCTTCAAGCCAGCCGCAAAAAGCGGATCGCCAAAGGGGCCGGGCTGGAAGTGTCGGAGTTGAACAAGCTTCTGAAAATGCAACGCCAGATGGGCGACATGATGAAGAAGATGGGCAAGATGGGCAAAGGCAAGATGTTAAAACAAGCCATGAAAGGCATGTTCGGCAAAGGTGGCATCCCCGACATGCCGCCGGGAATGGACCCGTCGTCGATGGACCCGAAGGCACTGGAAGCAGCCGCAAAGCAACTGGGCGCCAAGGGGGGGCTGCCCGGTCTGGGCGGCGGTGGCCTGCCTCCCGGTTTGTCTGGCTTTGGAAAGAAGAAGTGACATGATCTCGCCCGTCACCATTCCCTGCCCCGGCGCCCCGATTGCCGAAGCCGCCCGCGCCGCGTTGCCCGTGCTGCGCACGCAACGTCTGGTTTTGCGTGCGCCCGAACTGGGTGACTTCGCGCTGTTCAAGCAACTGTTTTCGCTGCCCACTGCCAAGTTCATTGGGCAGCCACCGGATAACGAGGCGATCTGGGCGCAGTTCACGAACTACACCGCTGGCTGGACACTGCGCGGCGATGGGATGTTCACCGTCTGCCAGAACAATACGCCTGTGGGGTTTATCTTCGCTGGGGTCGAAATCGGCGACCAAGCCATCGAGCTTGGCTTTTTCATCGCCCCCGAGGCGCAAGGTCAGGGCATCGCTTCTGAGGCCGCAACAGCCACGCTTGCCCATCTGCGCAGTCTGGGACCTGACCAAATCGTCAGCTACGTCGCGCCGGAAAACACCGCCAGCCAAGCGTTGGTCGCCAAATTGGGCGGCGAGCAGACAGGCACATTGGACGGGGCACTTGTTTTTAGCTATCCGCTGGACAGCGATGGCGGGCCGGAGGCGTATGCATGACCGATACCTCTCACGGAAAGGACGTCGCGATGACCGACGATGCCGCCCGCGCCGCTGAATTGTTGAAAGACCATCGCAGGTCGATCGACCGGCTGGATGCAATCCTTGTCTACACGCTGGGCGAACGTTTCAAGCATACGCAAGCTGTCGGCAAGCTGAAGGCCGAACACGAACTTCCGCCCTCGGACCCCGCCCGCGAAGCCAAACAGATCGAGCGCCTGGAAGACCTGTCACGTCGCGCCGATCTGGACCCCGAATTCGCCAAGAAATTCCTGAACTTCATCATTGATGAGGTCATCAGGCATCACAAGAAACACCACGAATAACCAAATGCCGGGGCCTTCCCCGCAAGTAGCTAGAAAAAAGGAAAACTCTCATGGCTATGAAAATTCGTCTCGCCCGTGGCGGCTCGAAAAAACGTCCGTTCTATCGCGTTGTTGCAACCGATTCCCGCATGCCGCGCGATGGCCGTTTCATCGAAAAGCTGGGCACCTATAACCCGCTGCTGCCGAAAGATTCGGAAGAGCGTGTGAAATTGGACATGGAACGCGTTCAATACTGGCTGGGCCAGGGCGCGCAGCCATCAGACCGCGTGTCGCGTTTCCTGGAAGCCGCCGGCATCCTTGAGAAGAAAGAACGTGCGAACCTGAAAAAAGGTGCGCCGGGCAAGAAAGCACAAGAGCGTGTGCAGGAAAAAGCCGACAAAGCGGCCGCCGCTGCCGAAGCCGCTGCCGCTCCTGCGCAAGAGCCTGTAGAAGAAGCCTCGGAAGAATAAGCTGCCAATAATAGGGGCGGATCTGACATGCACACCTTTTCACGGGCGTTTCAGTCGGATCTTGAAGATCTGATGCGTTGGCGGCGCGACGTGCGCCGCTTTCGCAGCGATCCAGTGGACGAGGCACTCTTGCAAGAGTGCCTCGACGCGTTTCTGCTGGCCCCGTCTGTCGGACTGTCGGAACCATGGCGGGTGATCCGCGTGGAAAGCGATATGGCCCGCGCCGCGGCGCTTGAGAATTTCACGAAAGCAAATGACGACGCCTTGCGCGGCTATTCCGGTGAAAAGGCCAAGCTCTATGCTGGGCTGAAACTGTCGGGAATGCAGGATGCCCCCGTCCAACTGGCGGTGTTCAGCGACGAAGCCACCGCGAAAGGCGCAGGCCTTGGTGCGGGAACGATGCCCGAGATGCGCCGCTACTCGGTGGTGTCTGCCATCATGCTGTTCTGGTTGGCCGTGCGTGCGCGTGGTCTGGGGCTAGGCTGGGTGTCGATCCTTGACCCAGACCGGTTGAGCCGTGATCTTGACATCCCAACTGACTGGCAACTGGTGGGTTATTTCTGTCTGGGCTGGCCCGAAACGGTTGACGACAGCCCGGAACTTGAACATGCGGGCTGGGAGGAGCGACGCGGCGCGCTTCCCATCGAAACGCGCTGACATCCAAGGAAGCTGTGCCATGGGTTTGCTATTTCGTCCCTTTCGGTTGATCCTGATCGTCGGTGCCGGGTTTCTGGCCGGGTTGCTGTTTGAACGAAACTCCATGACGGACCGTTGCCTTGATCGGGGCGGTGCCGTGGATCGTGGCATTTGCGTAGGTGTGGAATGAGCGAACATCGAATTTGCGTGGGTGCAATTGTCGGAGCCTACGGCGTCAAAGGCGAGGTGCGCTTGAAAAGTTTCTGCGCCGAGCCAAAGGCCATCGGCGACTATAGCCCGCTCTGGTCCGAGGACGGCACCCGCCAGTTTGAACTGGCGTTGGACCGCCCCATCAAGAACGGGTTCGCCGCCCGGATCGACGGTGTGCGCACCAAGGAAGATGCCGATGCGTTACGGGGCACCCGGCTTTTCACCGATCGCAATGCGCTGCCGACGCTGCCCGATGACGAATACTATCATGCAGACCTGATCGGATTGACCGTTTTGGACACGGGTGGCCGCGAGCTTGGCCGCGTTTCTGCGGTGCACAACCATGGCGCCAGCGACGTGCTGGAGGTGCAAGGCCCCGGCCTGAAGACGGGCGCGCTTCTGCCCTTCACACTCGAGGCCGTGCCGACCGTTGATCTGGCCGCGGGCCGGATCATCGCCGATCCACCCAAAGGCGTCTTTCCGGAATGATCTCCGGAAGACCTCATGTCATCGTTCATGCCGGGTTCCACAAAACCGGCACGACAAGCCTTCAGGACTTCCTCAGCCAGAACCGTGCCCCCCTGTCGCCGTTTTTTGACTATTACGGCCAACGGGATTTCATGAACGCCGGTGCCGCCGCGCGTCTTTATGCCCAGCGCCCTTTTCCACATCGCCTGTATCTGTTTCGCAAGGCCTTTCGGACATTTCTGGCATCGATCCCAGACCACGAGGTCATTATCCTATCGCGCGAAAGTTTTTCCGGCGGGATGCCGGGACACCGGATGCTGGGCGGGCGGATGATTACAAGCTATCTTCCCGCCGCCCAGAAACTTGCCCGAACCATTGTGAAAGAACTGCGTCTGCGCTTCGGGCCTGATGTTGCGATCACGTTCCTCTATACCACCCGCGACCGCGAAGACTGGCTTCGGTCGGTGCACGGGCACCTGTTGCGCTCGATCCGCCTGACCGATGATTTCGACACCTTTCGCGGGCGATTTTCGGCGGGCATCGGCCCGGTTGACGAAGCGCGGCGCATGGCGAAGACGTTGTCCCCTATCCCGGTCGTGACCGCTGCATTGGAAGATCACACCGACGACCCGAACGGACTGGCCACGGCGGTGCTTGATCTGGCGCAGGTGCCCCGTGCGGCGCGCGTTGGCCTGACGCCCGCCCCGCATACCAACCGGGGTCAGGGCGCGGGGCTGCGCAAGGCATTTCTGGCGCTCAACCGTCAGGGGCTTTCAAAGTCGGAGTTGAAGGCGCAAAAAGAACGCCTTCTGTCGCCCCATCGGCGAACACCCTGACTTCCCACCCCCTCCGAAACCCGGTATGGGGGGCGCCATGACGAACAAACCAAGAGCCCCTTCAACCGATGCAAGCGCAAGCCCCAAGTCTCGCGCTATGAAATCGCACGGCAAAATTGCGGTCTCGGCATCGCTTAAACCGCGCGAGTTGATGACCGACACGCCGCGCTATGCCGGGGTCTGGACCGCAAAGGTCATCACCCTGTTTCCCGGCGCCTTTCCCGGCGTGCTGGGCGAAAGCCTGACCGGGCGGGCTTTGAACGAAGGGCTATGGGCGTTGGAACCGATCGACCTGCGACCGTTTGGCGAAGGAAAGCACCGCAATGTCGACGACACCCCGGCGGGTGGTGGCGCGGGTATGGTGCTGCGCGCCGATGTCTTGGGGAATGCCATCGACACCGCGCAATCCGGCGTATCCAGCGACCGCGCCAAATGGCCGATCCTCTACATGTCGCCGCGCGGCAAGCCTTTGGATCAGGCCATGGCGCACCGCTTTGCCGCCTGCGACGGCCTGACCATCCTGTGCGGGCGGTTTGAAGGCGTCGATGAACGGGTGCTGGAGGAATACGAGGTTGAAGAGGTCAGTCTGGGCGACTTCGTCCTGACCGGCGGTGAAATCGCCGCCCAAGCTGTGCTGGATGCCACCGTGCGGCTTCTGCCGGGCGTTTTGGGCAACGAAGCCTCGACCGAAGAGGAAAGTTTTTCCGCTGGGCTGCTGGAACATCCCCAATACACCCGCCCCGCCGAATGGCGCGGCCGCACCATTCCCGAGGTTCTGACATCGGGTCATCACGGCAAGATCGCGGCCTGGCGGCGCGAAGCAAGTGAACAACTTACACGCGAGCGCAGGCCAGATTTGTGGGAATCATTGCGGCGGAAACGGGACAAAGACGGGGCTGAATGACCGGTTTCGTCCAAATTCAATCAAGGCTTTTTTGTGGCGTTGTTTCGAAAAGTGTAACTGTTCACAAAAATAACCCTTAACTGTTTCTAAAACATCTAAAAACTCGCGACTTATAACCTTTCGTACTCGCCATTTATGGGGAACCGAGAAAGGTGAATTTGTGTCATTTATTGGGCGTGCGACGTTTAATCAACGATAGACCGAACCACCCATTTCAAAAGATTTCGCAGACCGACACGCGACCATCTTTCTTAGTCTCTTTTCGATTGAAAACAGTTTGTGAACTTCGAACTCTGAACGACCGACACACGGCAAGGAAAGGTGAACGACATGGAACTTTTGATCACAGCGAAACAAAACCGCATCAACGCACTGAACGCCCTTGCGCAAAAGAAACGCGCGTCTTGCACTCAGCGCCCCTCGGCGACCCTCAAGCGTCGCATCCCCATGTTCCGCTCAGCACGGAACGAATTTTCGGCACCCCTCGTCCTCGTCTGACGGACACCACTCACGAATGCCGAAGCGAAGGAAGCCGCATCTTTTTTCCCGGGTGCGGCTTCCGCCTTTTCTGTCCCGCTTCAACCGCCTCCAAACCGCTTGATCCGCTGGTAAATTGGGCCTATACACCGCCCGTCTGCCACTCTTCCGAGTCGCGCGGGCGTTTTTCATTTGGGGTGGTGCTTTCTTCTGCATCCCAAAACCCGGCTGAAGAACGGAAAAAGAAACGACGGACGACCTCCTGCGGGCGCTCATGCGGACCCGGTGAAGACACGGAGCTCTTGGACGGCAGCTAACTTTGCGGACCAACCGCAAGCATAGATAGGAGATGGTCAGATGAACCTGATCGCAGAGCTTGAGGCGGAACAAGTTGCCGCCCTGGGAAAAGACATTCCCGATTTCAAAGCCGGTGACACCATCCGTGTCGGCTTCAAAGTGACCGAAGGGTCGCGCACCCGTGTGCAGAACTATGAAGGCGTTTGCATCAGCCGTAAGAACGGCGCAGGCATTGCCGGTTCGTTCACTGTTCGCAAGATTTCCTTTGGCGAAGGCGTGGAACGTGTGTTCCCGCTGCATTCGACCAACATCGACAGCATCACCGTGGTTCGCCGTGGTCGCGTGCGTCGTGCGAAAATGTATTACCTGCGGACCCGCCGCGGTAAATCGGCACGTATCGCAGAAGATGCAAACTACAAAACCAAGAAAGCATAAGGAGCGTCGTTATGAAAAAGGATATCCATCCCGACTACCACATGATCGACGTCAAGATGACCGACGGCACGATCGTGCAGATGAAATCGACCTGGGGCAAGGAAGGCGATACCATGTCGCTGGACATCGACCCAACGGCGCACCCGGCATGGAATGGCGGCAGCTCGCGCCTGCTGGACACCGGTGGTCGCGTGTCGAAATTCAAATCGAAATACGAAGGTTTTGGCTTCTAAGCCCAACCTCTTTCGAGGCAGAAACGCCGTCCCAAGTGGGGCGGCGTTTTTCGTTGCGTCTGGCTATACCCAAATTCAGCCCCTATGGCACTGAAGACTCAACCCGGATTTCAATGCGCAGAACATCTTCCCCCCGCTGGGCTTCGTATTTATAGTCCCCGCACATAAGAAGCTGCACAACAGTCGGGGATACAGGCGTGGCGCATATTATCGTGGTCGGAAACGAAAAGGGCGGGGCCGGTAAATCCACCGTGTCCATGCATGTGGCAACTGCGCTTGCGCGGCTGGGGCATAAGGTCGGGGTTCTTGATCTGGATCTGCGCCAGAAGACCTTTGGCCGCTTTGTCGAAAACCGCAAAGCCACCATGGCGCGCGCCGGGGTCGATCTCGCCACCCCCGAATATCACGACTTGCCCGAAGTCGATCCCGCCACGCTGAAACCCGGCGAAAACCCTTATGATCGCCGCCTGTCCATGGCGGTGGCGAAACTGGAGGCGGATCGGGATTTCATCATCATCGACTGCCCCGGATCGCACACGCGGCTGAGCCAGGTCGCGCATTCACTGGCGGACACGCTGATCACGCCCCTGAATGACAGTTTTGTTGATTTCGACTTGCTGGCCCATATCGACCCGGACACCAACAAGGTCAAAGGCCCCTCGGTCTATTCCGAGATGGTTTGGAACGCACGTCAGCTTCGCGCCAAGGCCGGACTGAAACCGATTGACTGGATCGTGGTGCGCAACCGACTGGGCGCACAGATGATGCACAACAAGAAAAAGATGGGCGATGCGGTCGATGATCTGTCCAAGCGCATCGGCTTTCGTGTGGCCCCCGGCTTTAACGAAAGGGTCATCTTCCGTGAATTGTTCCCGCGTGGCCTGACCCTGCTTGACCTGCGCGATATCGGAGTGGTGGGGCAGATGAACATCTCGAACGTCGCGGCTCGTCAGGAATTGCGCGAGTTGATGAAGGCCCTGAACCTGCCCGGTGTCGAGGTGAAAATCTAACCACGCGCGCCACACTTTTTCCCCCTTTCGGAAGGGCGTGGCTCCGACTACCCTCGCGATCATGTTGAGTTTTGTCCTGACCCGCGCCTTGTCGCTTGGCCTCAGCCTTGTGGTCGCCTCGTTGGTGATCTTCGCGATGATCGAGGTAATCCCCGGCGATCCGGCGTCCTTCATGCTGGGGCTGAATGCTCAGCCGGAAACGATTGCCGCCCTACGCGCGGAACTGGGGTTGGATGGCTCGCTACCTGCCCGGTATCTGGGTTGGGTGGGCGGGCTAATAACCGGGGATTTCGGCCTGTCCTATACCTATCGCGTGCCGGTGTCCGAACTGGTGCTGGAGCGGCTTCAGGTCTCATTGCCGCTCGCACTGCTCGCTCTATGTCTCTCCACTCTGATCGCCATCCCTGTCGGCCTGTTTGCCGCCGCCAGGCGCGGCAATCCCGCCGACTATGCCATCATGGGGGTCACGCAACTGGGCATCGCCGTGCCGAATTTTTGGTTTGCGATGCTGTTGGTGATGGTCTTTGCCGTGCAGCTTCGCTGGTTTTCTGCCGGAGGGTTCCCGGGTTGGGATGAAGGGTTCTGGCCCGCAATCAAGGCGTTGACCCTGCCCGCAGTGGCCCTTGCCTTGCCGCAAGCGTCAATTCTGGCCCGTGTCATGCGATCATCACTGTTGGATGTTCTGCATCAGGACTATATGCGCACCGCCCGCGCCAAGGGGCTGAGCATCGCTCAGGCTACGCGCCGCCACGCACTGCGCAACGCACTGATCCCGGTGCTAACCATCATCGGATTACAATTCAGTTTCCTGCTGGCCGGCGCGATCATCATCGAAAACGTCTTTTTCCTGCCCGGTCTTGGGCGACTGATCTTTCAGGCCATCACGCAGCGTGACCTTGTCGTCGTGGAAAGTGTGGTGATGTTGCTGGTTTTTGCAGTGATCCTTGTGACATTTTTGGTTGATGTGGCCTACGCGCTGGTTGATCCCCGATTGCGGAGGCGCAGATGATCCGTCTGCCCGCCCAGCTTTGGATTGGTGCGGCGTTCAGCACCGTCTTGCTGGCGGCCGCCCTTCTGTCATTCCTCTGGACGCCCTATGACGTCACCGCGCTGAACATTGCCGCGAAGCTACGCGCCCCGTCAGCAGAGTTCCTTTTGGGCACCGACCATTTCGGGCGCGATCTTCTGTCGATGCTGATGGAGGGCGGGCGTATTTCCATCGCCGTGGCAGTGCTTGCAGTGGGCATCGGCATGGCGCTTGGTGTGCCGCTTGGTCTTTTGGCCGCAGCCCATCGGGGCGGGAGGCTGGACGAGGTCATCATGCGCGGTAATGACCTGATCTTCGCGTTCCCGTCACTCGTCATCGCCATCCTGATCACCGCAACCTTCGGCCCGTCCGCGACCAATGCCATCATCGCCATCGGCATTTTCAACATCCCCGTGTTCGCGCGTGTGGCACGCGGTGGCGCGCTGACGATCTGGACACAAGAATTCATCTTGGCCGCGCGCGTCGCTGGCAAGGGCAAAGCCAGGATCAGTGTCGAACACGTCCTGCCCAACATCGCAAACCTGCTGATCGTGCAGGGCACCATACAGTTCTCGCTGGGCATTCTGGCAGAAGCTGGGCTGAGCTACGTGGGCCTTGGCGCGCAGCCCCCGACAGCCAGTTGGGGGCGAATGCTGGCGGATGCGCAGACCATGATCTATTCCCACCCGCGCCTGGCCATCGCGCCGGGGCTGGCCATCGTCGTGATGGTGCTGGGCCTGAACCTGATGGGTGACGGGCTGCGCGATCTGCTTGATCCCCGGATCAGAAGGGCGCGCGGATGATCCGGATCGAAAACCTGAGCCTGTCGATCCACAACATTCCGATCCTGCGCGATGTGGATCTGGCCATTGCGCCCGGACAGGTGGTCGGACTGGTGGGCGAAAGCGGGTCGGGCAAGTCGATGACGGCGCTTGCCCTGATGGGGCTTTTGCCACGCGGCATGATCCAATCCGGGCAGATGAGGTTGGAGGACACCGACCTTACGACGCTGGACGAAGACGCGATGTGCAGCATCCGCGGGCGCCGCATCTCGATGATCTTTCAGGAACCGATGACCGCGCTGAACCCGGTCAAGACCATCGGCGATCAGGTGGCCGAGACGCTGTTGGTCCATGGCCGTGCCAGTCGTGACAACGCCAAGCGCATCGCAGCCGAGAAGCTCGCCCGCGTGGGCCTGCCGCAAGATCGCTTCCCGCTGGATCGCTATCCGCATGAGCTGTCCGGTGGACAACGGCAGCGGGTTTGCATCGCCATGGCCATCGCCCTGCATCCCGATCTGTTGATCGCGGATGAACCAACCACGGCGCTGGATGTGACCACGCAGGCGCAGATTCTTGGGCTGCTGAAAGAGCTGGTCGCCGAAGAGGGTATGGGGCTTCTGCTGATCACCCACGACCTGGCCGTGGTGGCGGGCATGGCCGATCATGTCGCCGTCATGCGCAAGGGCGAGATCGTTGAGCAGGGTGAAACCGAGCCGCTGTTTCGCACCATGTCGCACCCCTATACGCGGAAGTTGCTGGATGCCTCCGGCCACGTGCCGGACGCTCAGGCCATTCCGAAAGACGCGCCGCTGCTTGAGGTGCGCAGTGCGGTGCGTGACTACCCCCTGCCCCGCACGCACCTGTTTGGTTCGACCCCGCAATTTCGCGCCGTGGATGGGGTCAGCTTCACGTTGAACAAGGGCGAGAGCCTTGGATTGGTCGGCGAAAGCGGCTGCGGGAAATCGACGCTCAGCCGCGCCATTCTGGGTCTGGAACCGCTGCAAAGCGGAGAGATCCTTCTGAATGGCACGCCCATCGCGCCCGACATGCCGCACGCCCGCCGCGCCGGGCTGCAAGTGGTGTTTCAAGATCCCTATGGCAGCTTCAACCCCCGCTGGACTGTCGAACGGCTGGTCGCCGAGCCCTTTCACCTGCTGGGCAGCCGCCCCGAAGGCTGGCGCAACCGAGTGCACGATGCGCTGGCCGAGGTCGGCTTGGACGCAGACGCCATGACCCGGTATCCGCACGAGTTCTCTGGTGGCCAACGCCAACGCATCGCCATCGCCCGCGCGCTGATCCTGCGGCCGGAACTGATCATTCTGGACGAAGCCGTGTCAGCGCTTGATGTCTCGATCCGCGCCGGTATCCTTGACCTGCTGGCAGACCTTCAGGCGCGTCACGGGATGGGCTATCTGTTCATCAGCCATGACCTTGGCGTGGTGCGCTCGATCACTGACCGGGTGCTGGTGATGAAGGCGGGAAAGATCGTCGAGGACGGCGCGACGGATGCGGTCTTTGCCGCGCCCCAACACGCCTATACACAAACCCTGATCAACGCCGCGCCGGTCATCCCGCCCGCGTGGAAGGAGGCTTAAGATGGAAGACCTTTGGTTCGATCCGACCGAGATCCTGATTGGCGGTCTGTGGCGCAAGACCGAGCGCACGCTGCCCGTCGAAGACCCCTCGACCGGCAAGGTTTTCACGCAAATCGGGCGCGGCACTGCTGATGAAATCGACGCCGCCGTGACCGCCGCGCAATCCGCACTGGAAGGCGATTGGGGTCGCATGACCGCCACCGAGCGCGGGCGCATTCTGACCCGAATCGGGCAGTTGGTTGAAACGCGCGTGGATGATCTAGCCGCGCTTGAGGCGCGCGATGTGGGCAAGCCCCTCACCCAAGCGCGCAACGACGCCGTGGCACTGGCCCGCTATATGGAGTTTTACGGGGGGGCTGCCGACAAGGTGATGGGTCAGACGATCCCATATCTTGATGGCTACACGGTCTATACCCTGCGTGAACCGCACGGTGTCACGGGTCATATCGTGCCGTGGAATTATCCGATGCAGATCATCGGCCGGTCCGTCGGGGCGGCACTTGCGATGGGCAATGCCTGCGTGTTGAAACCAGCCGAGGAAGCCTGCCTGACCGCGCTCGCCTTCGCGCGACTGGCCGAAGAAGCAGGGTTGCCCAAGGGTGCCTTGAACGTCGTCACCGGGCTGGGCGAGGAAGCGGGCGCTGCCCTGTCCGCCCATCCCGGCGTTCAGCATATCAGCTTCACGGGCTCGGTGTCCGTGGGCGGTTTGGTGCAAGCCGCCGCCGCGAAAAACGTGGTGCCGGTGACGTTGGAGCTTGGGGGCAAGTCGCCTCAGCTCGTGTTCGACGATGCCGATCTGGACGCCGCCCTGCCCTTTCTGGTGGGCGCTTGCATCCAGAACGCGGGCCAGACCTGCTCGGCCAGTTCACGGGTGCTGGTGCAGCGCGCCGTCTATGATGACGTGGTGGCGCGGATGGGTGCGGCCTATGACGCCTTGAAAGTCGGGCCTGCGACTGCCGATCTGAATGTTGGCCCCCTGATCTCGGCCCGCCAGAAAGAAATCGTCGAAACATTCTTGAGAAAAGGCAATGATCTGCGCATCGCCGGGCAGGGGCAGATCACTGACGTCCCCGAAGGTGGGCATTACGTGGCCCCGACCCTCTTTGCCGATGTGCCGCCAGACCACCCGCTGGCGCGCGACGAAGTGTTCGGCCCAGTCCAGGTCATCATCCCTTTCAAGACCGAAGAAGAAGCCGTTCAGATCGCAAACTCTACCGATTACGGTCTGGTGGCCAGCATCTGGACCGCCGACGGTGCGCGCCAGATGCGGCTGGCGAAACGGCTGCGTGCGGGGCAGGTGTTTATCAACAATTACGGCGCGGGTGGCGGGGTTGAACTGCCCTTCGGCGGTGTCGGGAAATCGGGTCACGGACGCGAAAAAGGGTTCGAAGCGCTTTACGGCTTCTCGCAACTCAAAACCATCGCCGCGAAACACGGGTAAGGCATGGGCGCGCACCTGAAACTTTCAAACAAGCAGGCGCGACACTTGTGGCTGTGGACCAACGCCCTGTCGGACACGCCGACCGGCCCGCTGGACCTCGACTCGATCATCAGGCGGTTGGGGTTCGTTCAGATCGACACGATCCGCAACGTGACCCGCGCGCACAACCACATCCTATGGAGCCGTAATCAGAATGTCCGTGAAGGGATGATCTGGGATCGGCTGGCCCAGCGTGATGTGTTCGAACATTTCACCCATGACGCCAGCCTGATCGACATGCGTGTTCTGCCATTCTGGCGGCGCCAGTTTGACCGTCTGGGCGCGCGGGTGGCGCGGCATGACTGGTATCAATCGGGGTTGGGACAAGCCCAAATCGCCGAGATTCGGCAACGCATCAAGGACGAGGGCGCACTGTCCACCCACGCCTTCGACACCAAGGCCGAAACCCGCGAGATGTGGGCGCGCCCGCCGCACAAGAAGGCGCTGGATCAGATGTGGTATGCGGGCGAACTGGCAACCTGCCACCGCGAAAACTTCGTGAAGTTCTATGATCTGGGCGCGCGGGTTTTCCCCACGCATGACCCCGCCGAGGATGCCCACGCCGTCGACTGGCTGTGCTCTGCCGCGATGGACCGGCTGAGCTTCGGCACCAGTGGCGAGGTGGGTCGTTTCTGGGAGGCGATGAGCGCGCGTGAGGCGAAAAGCTGGTGTGACGCCGCCGAACTGGTGCCGGTCGAAATCGAGACGGCTGACAAGGGGTCGGTCACTTCCCTTGCCCATCCCGACATCGAAACGCGGCTCGCCACCCTGCCCGCGCCCACCACGCGGTTGCGCATCCTGAACCCGTTTGACCCGGCCATCCGCGACCGCGCCCGGTTGGAGCGTCTGTTCGGCTTCGACTACCGCAACGAAATGTTCGTCCCCAAGCCCAAACGACGCTGGGGCTATTACGTCTATCCTCTGCTGCAAGGCGACCGCTTCGTCGGGCGGATCGAGCTGAAAGCGGATCGCAAGGCCAAGACTCTGAGCGTGATTGGCTTCTGGCCTGAGCCCGGCGTGCGCTGGGTTGCCGCGCGCCATGCCAAGCTGGACGGTGAACTTGCGCGATTTGCGCGGTTCGCCGGGCTGGATCAGGTGCATTGGCTGACCCCGCGCGGTTGACTTGCACCGCTGCGCAAATCGGCGCAAGCTCGGCCCAACAACCAAGGGGGGGATCGGATGCGGCTTCAGGGTAAAACGGCGATCGTGACCGGCGGTGCGTCAGGCTTCGGCGCTGGTATTGTTCGCAAATTCGCAGCCGTGGGCGCAAGCGTGATGGTCGCCGACCTGAATGACGATCTGGCCCGCGCGGTGGCTGCCGAGGTGGGCGGCGTGGCCCATCACGTCGATGTCTCCAGCGGTGACAGCGTCGCCCAAATGGCCCGCGCGGCGCATGAGCTTTGGGGCCATGTGGACATTATCGTGAACAATGCGGGCATCACCCATTTGCCCAAACCGATGGAGGAGGTTGACGAGGGCGAGTTCGACCGCGTCTTTGCCGTCAACGCCAAATCGGTTTACCTGATGGCGCGTTATTTCGTGCCGTCGATGAAGGCAGCAGGCGCGGGCGCGATCCTGAACGTGGCCTCGACCGCCGGGCTTAGCCCGCGCCCGAACCTGAACTGGTACAACGCCTCCAAGGGTTGGATGATCACCGCGACCAAAGCGATGGCGGTTGAACTGGCCCCACATGGCGTTCGCGTCAACGCGATCTGCCCGGTTGCGGGCGAGACGCCGCTTCTGTCCAGCTTCATGGGCGAGGACACGCCCGAGATGCGCGCCAAGTTCCTGTCCACCATCCCGCTGGGCCGGTTTTCAACCCCCGAGGATATGGGCAACGCGGCGTGTTTCCTGTGCTCGGACGAAGCGTCAATGGTCACGGGCGTTGCGATGGAAGTCGACGGCGGGCGGTGCATCTGATGCTCCGGGGGTTTCACACCCCCGGACCCCCGTGGGATATTTGTGACAAGAAAAAGAGAACGAGATGAAACCCGGACCCCGCAATCTGATCACTGATGTCGCTGGCCTGCGGGTCGGCAATGCCCAGGACGAAGTGATCAAGACCGGCAGCACCGTGCTGGTGGGTGATGCCCCATTCACGGCAGGCGTTCACATCATGGGCGGTGCGCCGGGGACCCGCGAAACCGCGCTGCTTGCCCCTGACAAGCTGGTGCAGCAAGTGGATGCATTGGTTCTGTCGGGTGGATCAGCCTTTGGTCTGGATGCAGCATCCGGCGTGGCGGACGGGTTGCGCGCGCAGGATCGCGGGTTTCGGGTGGGCGACCAGCGCGTGCCGATTGTGCCGGGCGCGATCCTGTTTGATCTTCTGAACGGCGGCGACAAGGGCTGGGCCGAGAACCCTTATAAGGCGCTCGGTCGCGCGGCACTGGAAGTGGCAAGCGAAGATTTCACACTTGGCACGACCGGCGCGGGCACCGGTGCTACGGTTGACGGGTTGAAGGGCGGGTTAGGCTCGGCCTCATGGGTGATGGACAACGGCGTCACCGTGGGCGCATTGGTGGCGGTGAATGCTTTGGGCGCGGTAACAATGGGCGACGGTCCCACATTCTGGGCCGCACCCTGGGAGATGAACAGCGAGTTTGGCGCACGTGGCATGGGCACCAACGACCCGAGCACTGAACCTCGGCCCGAGGCGCGGCTGGGCGAAAATACCACCATCGCGATCATCGCCACCGATGCGGACCTGACCCAAGCGCAGGCCACCCGACTGGCCACCGCCGCCCATGACGGGATGGCGCGCGCGATCCATCCCAGCCACACACCCTTTGATGGCGACCTGGTATTTGCCGCCGCCACAGGGGCACACGCCATGCCTGACGCAGACTTTGATGCGCTGCGTCTGGGTCATGCCGCCGCCACCTGTCTGGCCCGTGCCATCGCGCGCGGGGTTTACGCGGCAAAGCCCGCTAAACATGACACATTGCCCGCATGGGCCGAGAAATTTTCTTGAGGAGGATCTTATGAAACACTTGTTCAAAGCCGTTGCTCTGGCCACCCTGCTGGCACCAACCCTTGCCGGAGCAGACGAAGTGACCGATACGCTTCAAAGCGCCCTGAAAGCCTATGAGGAAGGCGACATCACCTACACGCTGGAAGAACTGGAATACGCCAAACAATTGCTTCAGGCGATGAAAACAGCGGACCTGGCCAAGTTTCTGCCGGACGCCCCCGAGGGTTGGACGCGTGAGGTGTCGACCGAGATGAATGCGGGCCTTGCCATGCTGGGCGGCGGCGCGGGGGCCGAGGCGACCTATTCCAATGGGTCGGAAGAGTTTTCGATCACCATCATGGCGAATAACCCGATGGTGGGCGCGCTGTCTGGGATGCTGTCCAATGCCGGGCTGATGGGGGCAAAGCTTGAACGTGTCGGGAGGATGAAATATCTTAATCAGGATGGAGAATTGTCAGGCATCGTCGATGGCAGGATCTTGATTCAGGCCGAAGGCGCGGACCTTGAGGTGATGATCCCCGTGCTTGAAACCATCGACCACCGTGCGCTGGAAGATTTCGGCCGCTAGAGCCTAACGCAACAGATCGGCTACCATATCGCTGTCCGGGTCCATCAGTGGCTCGATCACATCAAAATGGTGTCGGTCGGGAATGATGACCAGATCGGCCTCGGACCAGAATAGCGCGAGGTCACGGGCCTGATCCAGAAAGGCAGGACGCTCGTCCGCCCCCACACAGACCGTGGTTGGAATACCGGCGCGCCGGTCTATCAGGGCGGGGCTTTCCGACTGCGCCTCGGCCTCGTCAATACGAAGCGTGTCATTCATGGCGGTTTGCATCAGGGGGTGCAAATCCCCCAGCGGCGAAATCGGCATGATTCGCACAATTCGGTCACGACAGACCAACGGCACATCATGACAGTTCATCCGCGCCACCAGATGCCCACCGGCGGAATGACCGACCAGCCGAATGGGGCCGGTTACATGCGCGGCCGCGGTGTCGATGGCCTTCGCGACAAAGCGCGTGATCTGGGATATGCGCGCGTCTGGCGCAAGCGGATAGGATGGCAGGGCTACGGCGTAACCCTGCGCAACCGAACCCGCCGCAAGATGGGTCCAGTCGCGGCGTCCGAACGCCTTCCAATACCCGCCATGAACGAACACTATCAAGCCCTTGGGTGGCGTGTCAGGCAACACCAGGTCAAACGCGTTCGAAGCATCTTCGCCATACGGCAGGTCAAGCCGAAGATTCTTGTGCGATGCGCGAAAGTCGCTCGCCAATTTCTGCCATTTTGCCGGGAAATCGTATCCATTCGGGATGAAATCCGCGTTCGCATAGGCTATGTCGAAATTCATGACAGATGTCCTGTGATTGCGTCGGGACCACCCCGAACGACACCAGAGCTATGGGAGAGGAAAATGGCCGCCAATGCAACCGAGCTGAAGAGCTTGCTGAAAGACCCGTCCTTGGTCGAAACCCGCGCCTATGTGAACGGCGAATGGATCGATGCCAAAGACGGCGCAACCTTCGATGTCAAGAACCCCGCACGCGGCGATGTGATTGCCAAAGTGGCAGATCTGTCCCGTGCCGAAGTCGCGCACGCGATCGACTGCGCCGATAAGGCGGGCCGCGAATGGGCCAAGCGCACCGCGAAAGAACGCGCGGGCATCATGCGCAAATGGTTCAACCTTATGATGGAAAACCAGGGCGACCTGGCCACCATCCTGACCGCTGAAATGGGCAAACCCCTGGCCGAGGCGACCGGCGAGATCGCCTATGGTGCCAGCTTCATCGAATGGTTCGGCGAAGAGGCAAAACGCATCTATGGCGAAACCATCCCCGGCCACCAACCCGACAAGCGGCTGATGGTGATCCGTCAGCCGATCGGGGTCGTCGCCTCGATCACGCCGTGGAACTTCCCCAACGCGATGATCACACGCAAATGCGGCCCGGCTGTCGCGGCAGGATGTGGCTTTGTGGGGCGTCCGGCGGCGGAGACACCGCTGTCTGCCACCGCTCTGGCCGTCCTGGCTGACCGTGCGGGCATCCCGGCCGGTGTGTTCAACATCGTGCCCAGCTCGCGCAGTTCAGACATCGGCAAGGAGTTCTGCGAGAACCCCTTGGTGCGCAAGCTGACTTTCACAGGATCGACCAATGTTGGCCGCATCCTGCTGCGTCAGGCCGCCGATCAGGTGCTGAAATGCTCGATGGAGCTGGGCGGCAACGCGCCCTTCATCGTGTTTGACGACGCCGATCTGGATGCCGCCGTCGAAGGCGCCATCGCCTGCAAATTCCGCAACAATGGCCAGACCTGCGTCTGCGCCAACCGGATCTATGTGCAGGAAGGCGTCTATGACGAATTCGCCAAGCGCTTCACCAAGGCCGTGTCCGCCCTGCCCGTCGGTGACGGGTTGAACGAAGGCATTGCCCTGGGTCCATTGATCTCGCAAAGCGCGGTTGAAAAAGTGCGCGAGCACATCGCCGACGCAACCTCCAAGGGCGGCGAGATCATTTTGGGCGGCAAGGAGCACGAAAAAGGCGGGCTGTTCTTCGAACCCACAATTATCAAGAACGCCACGCGTGATATGGAGGTCGCCACGGACGAGACCTTCGGACCCATGGCGCCCTTGTTCAAGTTCAAGGATGAAGATGACGTGATCGCACAGGCCAACGACACGATTTTCGGGCTGGCGTCGTATTTCTATGCCAACAACCTGAGCCGTGTCTACAAAGTGGCCGAGGCGCTGGAATACGGGATCGTCGGGGTGAACACCGGCATCATCTCGACCGAAACCGCACCGTTTGGTGGCGTGAAACAATCGGGCCTTGGCCGCGAAGGTTCACGCCACGGGATCGAGGATTTCCTTGAGATGAAATATATCTGCATGTCGGTCTGATCTGAGTGAAAAAGCAATAGGCTCAAGGCGGTGGGGCAACCTGCCGCCTTTTTTCGGTTTTCCGCCAAGGATTGACGTTTCGCCCGCGTCTTACTCTATGTGAAGATGATGACCGATCAGGACGAGGAACTGGCCGCAGCGGCGGTGACAGGGGACAGGGCTGCCTTCGCGGCCCTGCTGTCACGCCACTATGACCGGCTGTTCGCGTTTACGTTCCGGATGATGGGAAATCGGGCGGATGCCGAAGACCTGACGCAAGATATCTGCGCGGCCCTGCCCGCCAAGCTAAAAGGTTTCCGGGCCGAGGCACGGTTCACAACCTGGCTCTACCGCATTGCCGTGAATGCCGCCCATGACCGTCGCCGCCGTGCTGCAACCCACGCGCGGGCTGCCGATGGCTGGGGTGATTGGGAAGTGAACCGGCGCGCAGCCATCCGGGAAGAGACCGAGGCGCAGGATTGGCTGACCCAGGCCATGACCGCCCTGCCCGACGAGTTACGTGACACCGTCGCATTGGTTCTTGGTGAAGAATTGACACAGGCGCAAGCCGGCGACGTTCTGGGTCTGTCCGAAGGCACCATCGCCTGGCGGATGTCCGAAGTGAAGAAACGCCTGCGT
The DNA here is from genome assembly GCF_056857795.1 of Aliiroseovarius sp. B-4. Lineage (NCBI taxonomy): Bacteria > Pseudomonadati > Pseudomonadota > Alphaproteobacteria > Rhodobacterales > Paracoccaceae > Aliiroseovarius > Aliiroseovarius sp. B-4. The sequence goes on along the minus strand of NZ_JBSXNV010000035.1, from coordinate 270,157 downwards.
GCGATGCGGGCTGAGGAGGACGCGATATGACCGACGATCTGGACGATCTGAAGGCCGCCCTGCACGCGGCCCCACCTGCCCCGGACGCCTCAAAGAAAGAGGCCGATCTGGCGCTTGCGATGAAAAATTTCGATGACCTCCAAGGATCGCGTGACGGCGCGCGTCCTACTTCTGACGCTCCGAAATTCGGGGCGCTTGGAAAAGGAGTTCTTGAAATGTTGAATGCGTTGAACACACGCGGCGGATTGGCTGCGACGACCGCGCTGGTGGCGGTGGGCTTTGCCGTGCTGGTGGTGATGCCGAATGTTGATCAGGTGGAAATGCCGGGGGTGACGATGACCCCGACACCCACAGTCGATGACACGCTGATTGAACGCGAAGAGGCAATCGCGCCGTCCGCCCCCAAACCTTTGGGAAAAGTTGCACAGCCGCCCGCACGGACTCGGTCTGACAGCACGACTGAGTTGCGTGCACAGACCGGGCAAGCCACCCCTTCCGTTGTCGCCGAACCGTTGATGGAGGCGGACGGATCGCCCTTTGCGGACAGCGACGGTTACATCACGTATGACGACATGCCCGGCATCCTACCCGTGCCGCGGGATGCACGCGGCGAAGAATACGCCAACGAGGTCCCTTCGCCCCTGAAAATTACAACCGAGGACCCGGTTTCCACCTTCTCGATCGACGTGGACACGGCCAGCTATGCGGTGGTGCGGCGCGATTTGAAATCGGGCTATCTGCCCAACCCGGACGCGGTGCGGATCGAGGAAATGGTGAACTACTTCCCCTACACCTACCCCGCGCCCGAGGGGCCGCATCCGTTCGCACCCACGGTTACGACGATGCAAACGCCGTGGAATTCCGGCACGCAACTGGTGCAAATCGGCATTCAGGGCGAGATGATCACGGACCGCCCACCGCTGAACCTGGTGTTCCTGATCGACACGTCCGGGTCGATGTCAGACCCCGATAAACTGCCGCTTCTGAAGCAAAGCCTGCGCCTGATGTTATCCGAATTGCGGCCGGAGGATGAGGTCGCCATCGTCGCTTATGCTGGCAGCGCAGGCGAGGTTCTGGAACCCACCAAAGCCGCAGATCGTGCCACCATTCTGGGCGCTCTGGACCGGTTGGATGCTGGTGGATCGACCGCTGGTGCGCAAGGGATCGAACTGGCCTATCAGATTGCGGACCGCATGGCCGCTGACGGCGAAGTTGGTCGAGTGCTGCTGGCCACGGATGGTGATTTCAATGTGGGCATTCACGACCCCGACGCGCTGAAGGATTTCATTGCGGACAAGCGCGACACCGGCACCTATCTGTCGATCCTGGGCTTCGGGCGCGGCAATCTGGATGACGCGACCATGCAGGCACTGGCGCAGAACGGAAATGGGCAGGCCGCGTATATCGATACGCTGGGCGAGGCGCGAAAAGTGCTCGTCGATCAGCTTTCCGGCGTGCTTTACCCCCTTGCTGATGACGTAAAAATACAAGTCGAGTTCAACCCCGCCCAAGTCGCGGAATACCGTCTGATCGGCTATGAAACCCGCACCTTGGCGCGCGAGGACTTCAACAATGACAAGGTGGACGCGGGCGAGATTGGGGCGGGCCATCAGGTGACGGCGATCTACGAGGTCACGCCTGTCGGCTCGGATGCCGTTTTGACAGACGCGCTACGCTATGCCCCGAGCCCTGACGCGGATGGGTCGGACGAGATTGGCTTTCTCAAACTGCGCTACAAACGCCCCGGCGAGGATGTCAGCACGTTGATCGAGACGCCGATCATGTCCGATGCGGACAAAGCGGGCAGCGAACAGCAGTTTGCCGCCGCCATCGCTGGCTTCGGCCAGTTGCTGCGCGAGGACAAATATCTTGGCGACTGGACGTACTCCGACGCCATCGCGCTGGCCAACGGGTCCAAGGGCGACGACCCTTATGGCTACCGGGCCGAGGCGGTCACGCTGATGCGTCTGGCCGAGAGCCTGTCGAACTAAGGCCGCTTGACCGCGCGCCATCCCGAACCTATCTTCCCTGTCGCTGCCCCTGCCGGGGTGGCGACATTCTCAGGGCGGGGCGAAATTCCCCACCGGCGGTTACAGCCCGCGAGCGCCTCGCGTTTCTAATGAAACGCCTGGGTCAGCAGATCCGGTGAAATTCCGGGGCCGACGGTTAAAGTCCGGATGGAAGAGGATGGTCAAAGGCGCGACGGGTTTTCCCGCGCGCCTTGTCCTTCTGCCTTGGGTCAACGCGTAAGGAAGAAAGGACATTGCGCAATGGCTCATCAACTGACACTGACCACGCCTGTGAAGGCCGCTGGTCTCATGGTTCTGGCAGGCGCAAGCTTCGCCGTCGTGAACACAGCTCTGCAAGGGGCGACAATGAAAATGGGGGCGTCCGCGCCCTCGGTTACGTTCTGGCAATATCTGATCGCTTTGGGGTTTTACCTGCCATGGGTGGTTCGCCACCGTGCGGCGGCGATAAAAACCGGGCAGGTCTGGTTGCATATTCTGCGCGTCGCCTTGGCCGCCGGAGGTGTCCAGCTTTGGACGCTGGGCTTGGCGTATGTTCCGATCTGGCAGGCCATCGCACTTATCTTACTATCCCCGTTTTTTGTGACACTCGGTGCGGGGCTGTTCCTGCGTGAAACGGTGTCCATGCATCGCTGGGGTGCGGTCCTTCTTGGGATCATCGGCGGTGCAGTCATCCTTGAACCCTGGTCCGACCGGTTCGAGCTTGTGGCCCTTCTGCCCGTCGGCGCCGCCGCCCTTTGGGCGGCCAGTTCGGTGATCACGAAGTTTCTGACCCGCGCAGATGGGCCGGAGACAGTCACGATCTATCTTCTGGTCCTCCTCAGCCCGATCAATGCCGCTTTGGCGCTTGGGTCAGGGTTCACCCTGCCGATGGACGCAATCTGGCTGGTGGTCGGTGCCGGGCTATTGACCGCCTTTGCACAGCATGTGCTGGTGCGTGCCTACTCGCTGGCCGATGCGGCCTTCCTGCAACCGTTTGACCATCTGAAGCTGGTGTTCAACGTGGTGCTGGGATTTGCCGTTTTCGGTTTTCTGCCAACCGGGTCCATGTGGCTGGGCACCGCGATCATTCTGGCGGCCAGCTTTTACCTGCTGGAACAGGAACGGCGTCAGACCGTGTAAAACAAAAGCGCGGAGGTTGCCCTCCGCGCCCATCTTATCGGATGATCAAGCCATGTTTAGGCTTCGATCGCTTTGCGTTCCACGTCCTTGGATTTTGCAATCTCGATCCGGCGTGGCTTCAAAGCCTCGGGCACTTCGCGCACAAGGTCGATATGCAACATACCATGTTCATGGGATGCGCCCGTCACGCGCACATGGTCGGCCAGATGAAAGCGGCGCTCGAACGCACGCGTGGCAATGCCACGGTGCAGATAGGTCCGCTCTTCCTCGTCCGCCTTCTTGGCCGAGATGACCAAGGCGTTTTCGCGAACTTCCACCGACAGTTCGTCTTCGGTGAAGCCCGCCACAGCAACCGAAATGCGCCAACCGTCGTCAGCGATCTTTTCAATGTTATAGGGCGGATAGCTTTCGCGGCTCACGTCATTGGTCAGCACCCGGTCCATCAGGTCGGCGATCTGATCGAAACCGACGGTGGCGCGGTATAGGGGCGAAAGGTCAAAGTTACGCATGGTGTCCTCCTGAAAGCGACAGTGTTGCGCCTTCCCTTCACTGGGACAGGCAGAGTTCCGGGCCCGATCCTTCGGCGCCCGTGCCACAGATTTATGGAAGTTTTTTCACCCTTCAAGGGGTCAGGGACGCAGAAATTTCGCGCCACCATCATTCGACTGCCCGACGCCTAATCGGCGAGGCTCAAAACCGGTTTTACCAATGATGCCTGTTCCGGCCCGCAGGGCACGCTTTATTTCGGCCACACGCTCGAACAATTCTGTGCCATAGGCGATCTTGTTGCGCCCGCCCCGCGTTCCCGCGGACACGAGCGACACGATGCGCACGCGGCGTGCGCTGTCGTCAAACACCGGGGCCCCGGACGATCCGAACGTGACATCGCAATCAAAGGCCAGCAAACCTGCATTTCGCCCCAATACGTCACAGACCGCTTGCCGCGACAGGGCAGCATCGCGCCCTTCCCCGAAGCTGACCACCGACACTTTCCGTTTGGTGGGTGGAAGCTGCGCAACCGCAAACGGGGCTGCGACCGCCGCCGCAATTGGGGCGTCGAGTTGCACCAATCCAACATCGTTGCGAATATTCACAGCGTTCATCCACTGATTGGGGTCATAGTCCGGATGCATGATCGCCAGTTTCGCGTTGCGAGTTGCCACGGCGCGCCCGTCGCGCAAACCTGCCCGAAAGCGAAGCCCCTGGACATGGCCCGCACGCGCAACACTGCGCAGACAATGGGCGGCTGTCAGAACAAGGTCTGTTGTAATCAAGACACCGGTGCAATAACCCGTTTGCCCGAAATCCAGACGCCCAACAGCCTCGTATCCAAACAAGTCTTCACGCTTGGTCAAGCGGCGCAGGCTCGTGGACTCTTCCGCCATCGCGGCGGGAAGCGTTAGAAGAAGTGCCGTGAAACAAAGGAAAAAGCAGCGCAACCTTAGCATTACGGGCGCAGGAATTTTGCGCCGCCCGGGCCGGCGGCACCGGTTCCGAAGTTGCTTACCGGTGGGCGCGACACGGGCTGCACGCGCGTAAAGACACCATCGCCATTGGCAAGCATATCCATGAGGTCCGCCAGCGGTTTTTCAAGGCTGGTGCCCAGCGACACAGGAATGTTCCGCACCATTGCTTTTGCCGAAATTACCGACACAATCGCGGGCTTTCCATCCTGCACCACAAAAACCGGCGCACCGGACGAGCCGAAATCGACTGAGCAACTCAGCACCAGCGCCCCGCTTTGACGCGCCAGCACCTTACACATTTCCTGCAATGCCGGACTTTCTGCGCGATCATGCGCATAGGACACGACGCCGACCTCGGCCCCCTTGCGCGGGCGGGAATGAATGGCGAACGGCTTGACCGAGCTTTTGCGGATCGGCTGATCCAACTCCAGCACCGCCAGATCGTTCACAACGCGGGCGGCCTTGTCATCGCCTGAAAAGGTGAAATCAGGATGCACAACCGCCCGGCGCACCCCGCGATAGGCCGACGCCCGACCGTTGCGCCAGCCCGCCAGAAACTGAATGTCTTTGGGTTGAACACGTTCGCCCGTGGTTTTGTCAAACATGCAATGCGCAGCAGTCAGCACCAGGTTTTCGCCAATCATCGCGCCAGTGCATAAGCCACCTGCGCCGATGTTCAACCGCCCTACGCCTTCCCATCCCCGGCTTTCATCCCCTGTCATCAAGGTTCGCAGCGGTGACGGATCGGATGCGACCAAAGGGCTGGCAAGCCATAGGCCCACCGCCATCATAGCGATTAGTTTCTTCATGTCTCTGCCTCTGGTGGGGCGGTTCTTCCACCCTCTCACCATATGTTTAGGGCGAAAATGGGGACAGGAAAAAGAAAAAACTGCCATGGTCAGGTCAATTTGCGTGGCTGTGGCCCCCCGGTTGCCCAATCCAGCAACTCGACCGTGTGAACCACCGGGACACCTGTGCCCGATCCGATCTGCATCATGCAGCCAATATTACCGGCTGCGATGATCTCGGGCGTTTTGGCTTCCAGATTAGCGACCTTGCGGCGTTTCAACTCTTGCGAGATCGCGGGCTGCATCAGGTTATATGTCCCGGCGGACCCGCAGCATAGATGGGCATCGACGGGTTCGACGACCTCGAATCCTGCGCGTTTCAAAAGCGTTTTGGGGTGGGTCTTGACCTGCTGGCCGTGTTGCAAACTACAGGCCGAATGATAGGCCACCCGCTTGTTCATCTGCGCTTCGGGCAGATCGAGTTTCATCAGAAGTTCGCTGACATCCATGGCCAATGCCGACACCGTCGCAGCATCTTCGGCCAACGCGTCATTGCGGAACATGTGCCCGTAATCCTTGACGGTCGTGCCGCACCCTGAAGTGTTGATGACGATGGCGTCCAGCCCCGCGCCGTTCTTCTCGGCGATCCAGGCGGTGATATTTGCACCAGCCTGGGCGTGGCTCTCACGCTCTTTGCCCATGTGATGGGTCAGCGCCCCGCAACACCCCATGCCCTTGGCCACCACCACTTCGCAGCCCAGTCGCGTCAGCAGGCGGATCGTTGCGTCATTGATGTCCGTGTCCAGTGCCTTCTGCGCGCAACCGGTCAACAGCGCCACGCGTTTCTTGCGCGCACCCTTGGCCGGAAAGGTTTGCGGCTTATCGTTCGGGCTGGGTTTTGGCAACTTGGGCGGTGCCATTTCCAGCATCGCCTCCAGTCGCGGGTCTGGCATGAATTTGCGCAGCGGGCGACCCAATCGGGCCGCTTGCATCGCCAGCCGGAACCGGCCCGGATAGGGGATGATCTGCGCCAGTGTCCAGCGCAGCAGCCGGTCAAACAGCGGGCGCTTATAGGTTTTTTCGATATGCGCGCGGGCGTGGTCGATCAGATGCATGTAATGCACGCCGGACGGACAGGTGGTCATGCAGGCAAGGCAGGACAGGCATTTATCCACATGCTCGACTGTTTTCTTGTCGGCAGGCCGCCCGGCCTCCAACATGTCCTTGATCAGATAGATGCGTCCGCGCGGGCTGTCGAGCTCATCCCCCAGCACCTGATAGCTGGGGCAGGTCGCCGTGCAAAACCCGCAATGCACGCAAGAACGCAGGATTTCATTGGCGCGCTTGATCGCAGGGTCTTTCAACTGCTCGTCAGTAAAATGCGTTTGCATGTCAGGCTCCCATCAGGCCGGGGTTCAGGATACCGCGCGGGTCAAATTTCGCGCGCAGGCCACGGCTGAGGGCCGCAATGGGCGCGGGCTCCGGATGGAAGACCGGCACAGAGGCACGGGTTTCGGTGGTTGCCCGAACCAAAGTGGCATGGCCGCCGATTGAAGCAAGATCCTCGCGGATCATCTGGGCACCCGCATCGACTTCATCGGCCACACGCAGCCAGACCAGCCCGCCGCCCCAGTCAAAAATTGCCTCGGGCGACAGCGCGCTCAGTTCACGCACCAGAGCCGGTCCGTCAGACGGCTTGACCGAGATGCGCCAGACTGCGCCATCCCTGCCCGCAAAGGGTGTCAGGTCGCGCAGGTCGGCCCACAGCTTGGCCGAGGCCGCGCCTTCGACAATATCGAACCCCTGCAAGACACCGTCCTGCAAGGCCTTCGCGCGATAGGCGACGGATTTTGCCAAGCCTTCGACCCGGATCATCGTCTGCCCGTTTATCATAGCCGCACCTGTCACATCGAAGGGCGACCCCAAGGCGGCGGCCATGGACGCCACGGCGGTTTCAGCAGATTCATCGTTGCAGACCAGCGTCGCCTCGGTTTCGGGAATGGCCAGCACTTTCAGGCTGACCTCGGTCATGACGCCCAACGTGCCCCAACTGCCCGCCATCAGCTTTACAAGGTCATAGCCGGTCACGTTCTTCATCACGCGCCCGCCGTTTTTCAGGACCTGCCCCTGCCCGTCAACAAAACGGACCCCAAGACAGAAATCACGGGCTGCCCCAACCTGAATGCGCCGGGGACCAGAAGCGTTGGTGGCGATAACTCCGCCGATGGTCGACCCGCCTTTGGTGCCCAGAAGCGCACGCATGTCGCCGGGTTCAAAGGCCAGACGCTGGCCTTCCCTGGCCAGTAGCGCCTCGATATCGGCAAGCGGGGTGCCAGCGCGCACCACCAAGGTCAGTGCGCCGGGTTCATAAAGCGTGACACCAGTCAAGCCCAAGGTTGACAACGACGCTCCTTCGACCGGCACACCGATGTCACGCGTCCCGCCACCGGCTATCCGCAAGGGACCGTTGGCCGCCGCAATCGCTTCGGCCAGTTCTGCTTCTGTTGTAGGGGTCATGACGCGCGCCTTGTTTCCGTGGACGACAAGGGGAACACCTTTGCCGGGTTCAAAAGCCAGTTTGGATCGAACACATCCTTTACCGCCAATTGAATCTCCAGATCACTTTGGTTGTATTGTGAAACCATCAAGTCTCTTTTTTCTACTCCAACGCCGTGTTCGCCAGTCAAACAGCCGCCCACCTCGACACAGAGCTTCAGTATGTCCGCCCCAAATGCCTCGCATTTCTCAAGATCACCGGGTTTGTTGGCGTCAAACAGGATCAGCGGGTGCATGTTGCCATCGCCCGCGTGAAACACGTTGCCCACGTCCAACCCATAGTCCTTCGACATCTCGCCAATGCGCCGCAGCACCAAGGGCAATTCCGACACCGGGATCGTGCCATCCAAGCACATGTAATCGTTGATCTGCCCCATCGCGCCGAACGCCGATTTGCGCCCCAACCAGATCTTCGCGCTTTCCTCGGCCGAGGTGCTCTCGCGCAGCTCGACCGGGTTGTGGGCGCGGGCAATCTTGGTAATGCGCGACAATTGATCGTCAATCTCAGCATCCGAGCCTTCGACCTCGATGATCAACAACGCCTCGCAATCGGGATAGCCCGCGCCTGCAAACGCCTCGGTGGCACGAATGCAAGGGCGGTCCATGAATTCGATCGCGACGGGCAGGATGCCGGATTTGATGATGTCGGACACACAGGCCCCCGCAACCTCGTTGCTGTCAAAGCCGACCAACACGGGACGCGCGCCTTCGGGTTTGGCAAGGATGCGCAGGGTCGCCTCGGTCACGATGCCCAATTGGCCCTCGGACCCACAGATCAGCCCCAACAGGTCCAACCCGCCTGCGTCCAGGTGCGCCCCGCCAATTTCCACGACTTCTCCATCGGCCATGACCATGGTCACACCCATCAGGTTGTTGGTGGTCACACCGTATTTCAGGCAATGCGCCCCGCCGGAATTCATCGCGATATTGCCAGCAATCGCACAGGCCAACTGAGATGACGGATCAGGCGCATAAAAAAAGCCTTCCTCCTCGACCGCGCCAGTGACCGACAGGTTCGTGCGGCCCGATTGCACCCGGATGATCCGGTTGGCAAAATCGGTTTCAAGCACATCATTCAACCGGGCCACGCCAAGGATCACACTGTCGGCCGTGGGCAGCGCCCCGCCCGCCAGCGACGTGCCCGCCCCACGTGGCACCACCGGCACGCCTTCTTCGTGACAGACACGCATGACCGCCGACACCTCGGCGGTTGATGCGGGCAGAACGGCACAGAGCGGTGGGCATTTGTAGGCGGTCAGCGCGTCGCATTCATAGGCGCGGGTCTCGAACGGGTCATGCACCACGGCGCCATCGGGCAGCACGGCTTGCAGACGCTTCACGATCTGATCTTTGCGCGCAAGAATGGTGGCGTCGGGGGTCGGCATCTGCATCGGTAGCCCTCCAGATTCTGCAATTGGTAAAAATATATTACCAATTTTCCGGTTTGGCAACCGAAAGGAATGCGCATAGCGTGCGCCCATGTCCCTGACCGAACGCCTTTCCCTGTTTTCACCCCTGGACGGTGTCGCCGTCTGCCTGATCATTCTTGCCTGGGCCGTAATTGGCTGGCGGATAGAATTCGCGTCGCCCGCCAGACCCTCGGTGTCAGGGCTTGTCGCCCAATACCGGCGTGACTGGATGGTCCAGTTCGTCGCCCGCGACCCGCGCATCTTCGACAGCGCCATCCTGGCCACCCTGCGCCAAGGGGCAAGTTTCTTCGCTTCGGCGTCAATGATTGCCATCGGTGGCGGCATGGCCCTGTTGGGCAATACCGAGCGGCTGCGCGGCGTCGCCCAAGACCTGACCCAAAGCAGCGCCCCTGAACTGGTGTGGGAGGTCAAGATCCTGCTGGTGGTGCTGTTTCTCGCCAATGCCTTTCTAAAGTTCGTCTGGTCGCACCGATTGTTCGGCTATTGCGCGGTTGTCATGGCCTCGGTGCCCAATGACCCAAACGATCCTACCGCCCTGCCCCGCGCCCGCAAGGCCGGAGACATCAACATATCGGCGGCGCGCAGTTTTAATCGTGGGCTACGGTCGGTCTATTTCGCCTTGGGGGCGCTGGCCTGGTTGCTTGGCCCCATCAGCTTGATCGTCGCAACCCTGCTGACCGTGTTCGTCCTGTATCGGCGCGAATTTGCGTCACATTCACGGTCTGTGCTTATGCAGCCCGACAGCTAAGCATCAAGGCACAGATGGCTGGCCTGTTCGCCGCGCACCGCCGCGCCCTTCAATCAGCCAAGCACCGATCAGCGACAGCGCGGCAACCGCCAGCATCAACCAAGCCGGGGCAAGCGGGATGAGCCGGATTGCTTGTGTCACATAGGCGTTGCGGGGCGTGTACCCGATCCATCCCCGACCATGCGCCAATTGCCCCATGCGCACAGGGCGCAGGCCGGGCAGACCATCTTCGATCCGGGTCACGGTGCCGTTGGTGGCATGGCCCAAAGGTGCCAGAAGTGCTGCATTCGCGATGGGTTGCTCAAACTCGCGCAACGCTGCAAGCCCGCGCACCACAACCGTTGTCAGATCGTCTTGCGCGATGCGATACAGCCCTTGATCGGCTGCCACGATCACACCTTCAAACAGTCCGGGCGCACGTTCAGACAAGGCAACCCCTGCCTCGGTTCCATCCGGGAACATCACGGTCGCATCCGGGGCAGTGTCGTCCATTGTGCGCCGCTCGATCCGCAGTCCAGTTTCAGTGGCGGTTGCCGAAAGCGCCTCTTCTTCAAGCTCGGGCTCACGCATCAACCAATGGGCCAGTCGCCGCAAAAGTTCCAATTGTGGCCCACCGCCTTCATACCCACGCGCCCACAGCCAGGCTTGGTCAGACCCCAACAGCGCCACACGTCCATCGCCTACGCGATCGACAGTCAAAAGCGCCGCGTCATCCGGCCCGCTCAGAATCGTGTAGCCACTGGTCGGCTCAAGCTCGACCCGGCGCAGCCATGGGCCCCAGCCGCCTTCCGGTGCAAAACTTTCCAAATCGCGCGTAATTGGATGGCGCCCGCCCGCGTCGCTGATTTCGGGTCGAAACGCGTCTTCGATCAGACGCCCTGTCGGGAAAGCCGGCAACATGCCCGCCAGAGCCGACCGCGCGATGCTTTCGGCCCCGGCCAGCGCGGGACCAGCTGCGATCAGAACCGCCCCACCCCGATCCACATAAGACCGCACACTGTCCAGATAGCCGCCGGGCAGAATGCCGCGTAGCCGGTAGCGATCGAAGATGATCAGGTCAAATTCGTCGATCTTGTCGACGAAAAGTTCCTGCGTCGGAAAAGCAATCAAGCTGAGTTCGTTGACCGGTACGCCGTCCTGTTTTTCTGGTGGGCGCAGGATGGTGAAATGCACTAGATCGACCGCACTGTCAGATTTCAGCAGGTTACGCCATGTGCGTGTGCCGGGATGGGGAGTGCCGGAGACCAGCAGCACCCGCAACCGGTCGCGCACGCCGTTGATCTCGATCACCACGGCATTGTTGCGGTCGGTCAGTTCGCCCGGGGCCGCGGGCAAGGTCACGTGGATCAGATTGCGACCCGCATGGGTCAGGGTCAGCGGCAACACGATTTCAGCCCCAATCTGCGCCAACACAGGTTCTGGGTCAGCACCATCGCGCGACACCGAAAGCTCGACCAGACGGCTGGTTTCCTGCGGTGCGCCCAACGCGTCCACACGTAGACGGATTTCAGTTTGCTCACCCAGAATGGCAAAGGCGGGCGCCTCCGTGACAGACAGGCGCAGATCCCAGTCCGCCGCGCGTCCGGTCAGAAGGGCTTGAAATGGGGCCGGCAGGTTTGGCGCAAGCTCGGCATCATGGACCACACCGTCGGTGATCGCGACGACGCCAGCCACGCGATCCCTTGGCAGATCGGCCATCGCGGCGGTGATCGCGCGCATCATATGGGTGCCGTCAGTGATTGCCGGGTCGGTAAATTCGGACAGGCGGCGCGTGGTCAGCTCAAGCCCCTGACGGGCGGCGACCTGAGCCTCCAGTGACGCCAAGGCAGCGGCGTTCTGGTCAGGTCGGTCAGACAGGGTTTGCGACGCGCTGTCATCCACGATGGCCAGAAGAATGTCGGCCAACGGATCGCGATCTTCCTGCTGCAAGGATGGCCCCATCAGAGCAGTCAAAACAGCCAATGCGGCCACTGTCCGAAGCGCCCAGCCTGACAGGCCGCGCCACAGCGCCACCATCAGCGCCACAAGCGCCAGCGCCGCGAGGACGCCAATCACCGGCCAGGGCAAACCCGGCGAGAATATCAGCCCCGAGGCATTCATTCCCCCAACCTTTCCAGCAGCGCAGGCACGTGAACCTGATCGGATTTGTAGTTCCCGGTCAGCACATGCATCACGAGGTTCACCCCAAAGCGCACCGCCATTTCGCGCTGACGCTCACCTGCCTGACCACGACCCACCGGAAACATAGGTGCGCCGTCTGCCCGAATTGCCCAAGCGCCTGCCCAGTCATTGCCGCCAATGATCACCGGGCTGACACCGTCGTTCAGGTTGCGAAACGGCATCCCTTCAGCGCGTTCGGCGTTGGGTGGGGCGGCTTCGACCCAGGCAGGACCACGCGCTCGGCCGGGAAATTCTTCCAGCAGATAGAACGCGCGGGTCAGAACATGGTCATGCGGCACCTGCTCCAACGGTGGCAGGCCAAGCGGCAGAGCTATGGTCCGCAGTCGACGGGCGGCGGCGCTTTCCCCGCCAAACCCGGCGTCGCGGGTGTCAAACAGGATGAACCCGCCCGCCGCAAGATAGGTTTTCAGCCGGGCATAGGCGGCAGGGCTGGGTTGGCGGGTCGTGTCACCAATGGGCCAATAGAGAAACGGATAAACCGACAACTCGTCGCGTTCGATATCCAGACCGACAGGTGGCGCAGGTTCGACCGAGGTGCGGGAAAACAACTGATCCGACAAGCCCATAAGCCCGGCTTTGGCAATTTCATCCGTGGCCGGATCGCCAGACAGAACATGCGCCAGCGTCACGGTACTGGCCGCGCCGATCACTGCCTCATGTGTATCGGCGTCCTGCGAGACACCTTGGTTCGGCAAGGCGAGCAGCGCCGTCACAACAAGTGCACTCACCCGCAGCCCGGTCGCAAGCGCCGGCCTGCGAAGCCGCCCGGAAATCCAAAGGCTGGCCAGAATGTCCAGCATTCCAAGGATCAGGGCCGCGGCCAGCAAATAGGGCGCAAAACTGCGGGCAGCACTGCGGTCCTCCCATCTTGGGGCGATACGTGCGGGCCAGTTTGCGGGGGTCATTTGCGCGTCCGGCCCCAATGTGTTCACCGCCAACCGGCGATCGCCGTCAGCATAAAGCCCCGGAGGCACCTCGGCGCGCGCACCGTCCAGAAGCCGCGGCCCGTCCACCCCGGCCTGCGCCCCGGCAGGCCCAAGCTGGCCAAACGGGTCCAGCACACGCTCGGCAACCCATTGTGTGCCTTCCAGCGTTTGTGCCTCGACCTGACCGGGGCGGGTCGATATCGCGAGCCGCTCGAGCATCTGCACAAACAGGCCGGACAGTGCCAGCGATGACCATTCGGCATTGGCCGAAACGTGGAACAACACAACCTGTCCCTGCCCCAATGCCTTGCGGGTCACAAGCGGTGTGCCATCTGCCAGCGACGCCAATGTGCGGTCGGCGAGATTTGGGCTGGGTTCCGCCAGAATTTGCGCCCGGACCAGCACATCATCCGGCACGCGCAACCCAAAGAAGGGCGAGGTTTCGGGGAACGGCGCCAAAGCACGCGGGGCACCCCAGCTCATCGCGCCGCCCACGACGCGCCCGCCCGAACGAAGCCGCACGGGCAATAAAATATCCTCGACCCCGCGCCCGGTATCCGCCGCAGCCAGACGTGGTCCGGCAAAGCGCAGAAGCAACCCGCCTTGCGCCACCCACTCGGCCAACGCCCTTTGGTCGGGTTCGACAAGGCTGGGGACATCGGGCAGGATCAACACCTCTGGCCCGGCTTCGATCAGTGTGTCGATGGCTGCATCCTCAATCACCTCGGCGGACGGGACCAGGGCTTCGCGCAGGTAGTGTAGCGGTGACAACAACTCCAACCCCTCCCGCGACTGGGTACCGGTCAGAAGCGCCACACGACGACGGCGCAAGCTGTCATCGGCCAGCGTCACCGCCCCTGCGGCGCGTTGATCTTCCAGTTGAAACCGGGTGATCCGGTTGCGCAGTTCCGGTGGCAGGGGCATCTGCACCTCGGCGCGGGCGGCACCTGCGGCGAACGACAGCACCGATGAGGCAAGCACCCGTTCAACGCCTGACGGATCGGGGCCAATACCCTGCACCACAAGATCAGCCCCGGTTGTCTCGCCACTGCGCAGCGCTTCCAAAACAAGTGCGCCATCTTCTGCCCGTGCAGGCAACAGGCCAAAGCGCGGCGTGGTGGGTTGCAGCACATCGACGCGGCCTTTCGCCTCAAACTCCGCCAGCAGATCAAGCCGTCCGGTGCGCGCCACCCCATCCGAGATCCAGATCGTGTCGGCATCCTGAAGCGCAGCAACCCAGGCGGACGCCGCCCCATAGGGTGCATCCCACGCCACGGGGGATAGGCCCGAAAGCCGCGCGCGCCAATCACCCGCGCTTTGCCATTGCGGTGCGTCAGCCCCGGCTTCCGTAACTTCGTGCGACAAGGCGATGGCGACGGTGCGCCCGGCCTGCGCGGCAGCATCAAGCTGATCTTCAATCGCACCCATCCGTTGCGGCCAATCCGAGGCAGCGGTCCATTGTGCGTCGACAAAAATCAAAAGCGGTCCGCGTCCTGTCTGGCGTTGTTCAGGGTTCAACACCGGCCCCGCAAACCCAAGGATCAGCGCAGCAACTGCCAGCAGTCGCAGCAATAAAAGCCACCAAGGCGTGCGGTCGCTTTCCGCATCGCGATCTTCCAGGTCCAAAAGCAGGGTGACAGCCGGAAACCGTTGGCGAAGCGGCGCGGGCGGAATAGCCCGCAACAGCCACCACAGGACCGGCAAGGCCACCAACCCGGCCAGCAGCCATGGGGTCGTGAAGGCGATGGGCAGGCCCAAGATCATCTGTGCCCCTCAATCGCGTGAAAGAGCCACAACAAGGCGGCGCTGTCCGCCTCTCCGCTGTGATGGGTGTGAAACTGCCAGCCGGTGCGGCGTGCCAGATCGGCAAGCTCTGATTTCCGGGCCGCAAGTCGGTGCAGATAGCGATCGCGCAGATCATGAGCTTCGGTCGTATCATGTTCCAGTCGGCCAGACATGTCTTCGAAAATCATACGCCCGTGAAAGGGGAACCCTTCTTCCACAGGGTCGAGGATCTGAAACAGCACCCCTGTCACGCCGCGATCAGCGGCGCGGGTGACGGCCCGGGTCACAGAGGCCGTATCACCAAGAAAGTCGGACAGGAACACCGCGCGGGACCGCGCGGGAAGGTCTGTGAACTCTGCCTCTTGCGGGGTCAGAAGGGCGGTCGCCATACGCGACAAGGCAAGCTCTCCGCGGCCAGTCGGGGCGGCACTTGTGGCCAGCCCTACCCGTTCGCCGCCGCGCACCAGAAGCACCGCCAGCGCCATGGCGATCAGCCGTGCCACTTCACCTTTCTTTGCCAGATCGGACGTGGAGGCGAAATCCATTGAACGCGACGGATTCACCCAGAACAACACGCTTTGCGCCGCCTGCCATTCCTTCTCCTGCACATAGTGGTGGTCAGACCGGGCGGAGCGGCGCCAGTCGATCCGGTGTGCCGGATCACCGGGCTGGGCGGGGCGAAATTGCCAGAACGCATCCCCCTGCCCCGGTTTGCGCCGACCATGCTCGCCCAACTCCACACTTGCCGCCAAATGGCGTGCATGGGCCAGAAGCGGGGGCAGCCGTTCAGCAAGGGCCTCGGCCCGGCTGCGCAATGTGGGGTTGGAGGTCACGCCGCCGCCACGGCACGCGTGGTCTGGTCGACCACCGTTTCAATCACGCCAGCCAGATCGTGACCGGCTGCCCGTGCGCCATAGCTCAGCGCCATACGGTGGCTCAGAACCGGACGCGCGAGCGCCTGCACGTCATCGATCCCCGGTGCCAATCGCCCGTCGATCAAAGCACGCGCCCGCGTCAGCAGCATCAAGGCCTGCGCCGCGCGCGGCCCCGGTCCCCAACTGACCGTGTCGCGCACGATCTGTGAAGCAGCTTCATCATCAGGACGACAGGCGCGCACAAGGTCAAGGATTGCATCGACCACGTTTTCGCCAACCGGCATCCGGCGCAACAGTTTCTGAGCGGCAATCAGCTCCACCGCCGAGAAAATCGCTTCGGCCTGCGCATCCTCGGTGCCGGTGGTCGCCAGCAGAATATCGCGTTCAGCATCGCGGTCAGGGTATTCGACATCAATCTGCAAAAGGAAACGGTCCAACTGCGCCTCGGGCAAAGGATACGTGCCTTCCTGCTCCAACGGGTTTTGCGTGGCGAGCACATGGAAGGGCGCGGCCAGTTGGTGGGTCTGACCTGCAATCGAAACCTGATGTTCCTGCATCGCCTGCAACAATGCCGATTGGGTGCGCGGGCTGGCGCGGTTGATCTCGTCCGCCAGCAGAAGCTGGCAGAAGATCGGCCCTTTCAGGAACCGGAACGACCGTGAGCCCTCGGCGCTTTCTTCCAGAACCTCGGCTCCGAGGATGTCCGAAGGCATCAGGTCTGGCGTAAACTGAATGCGCCCTTCACGCAGGCCCATCACGGTGGACATTGTTTCCACCAGACGTGTCTTGCCCAACCCCGGCAACCCGATCAAAAGCGCATGGCCGCCAGCCAAAAGCGCCGAGAGTGTCAGCTCAACAACCTGATCCTGACCAATAATCCGGCGCGCAATCACCGATTTCGCCCGCGCCAGCGTGTCACCAAGGGCTTCGATCTCGTCCAGAATGGCATCGTTGGTCATGGAAATTCCTCCGCTCGACTATTACATTTCATTAAAGGCCAAACGCGTCGGGGGAACAAATGACAAAAGCGCCAAATGACGGGAAATCGCCGGAAAAAGCGGCTGTCGGCGGAAACATGACCGAAACGCTGGCCACTGCCGCCCGAAAAGCCGGCAAAAAGGGGCCACCGCCGGTGCATCTTTGGAATCCTGATTTTTGCGGTGATCTTGACATGCGGATCGCACGCGACGGGACGTGGTTTTACCTTGGCACGCCCATCGGACGGCACGAGTTGGTGAAGTTGTTTTCATCCATCATTCGCAAGGATGGCGACGAGTATTTCCTTGTCACCCCGGTCGAAAAAGTAGGGATCACGGTGGATGACGCACCATTTGTCGCCATCGACTTCGAAGCGTCAGGTACAGGGCGCGATCAGGTTCTGACCTTCACCACCAATGTGGGCGACGAAACCGTGGCCGGGCCAGATGCGCCCATCCGTGTCGAACGCGACCCCGAAACCGGCGAGCCGTCGCCCTATGTGCTGGTGCGCACCAATCTTGAGGCGCTGATTGATCGCAAGAGTTTCTATCGTCTGGTGGATCTGGGCACGCATAAGGAGCACGAGGGCGACCAATGGTTCGGTCTGTGGTCCGGCGGTGTCTTCTTCCCCATCATTCCGTCCAAAGAATTGAAGGTCTATTAATACATCTCGCCCCATATGCGCCTTTGGGCTATGGGAGGCCATGACTGACACCAACGCCTTTGAAATCTTCCTTGTTGCGCCGCCGGGACTCGAACCCGTGCTTGCGGACGAGGCGCGCGCGGCAGGCTTTGCCACCCCAACAGCCTGCCCCGGCGGCGTCACCATCCATGGCGACTGGTCCGAGATCTGGCGTGCCAACCTGACGCTGCGCGGCGCAACCCGCGTTCTGGTGCGGCTGGGCAGTTTCCGGGCATTTCATCTGGCCCAACTGGACAAACGTGCACGAAAATTTCCGTGGGGGGAGGTTTTGCGGTCAGATATGCCGGTGCGTGTCGAGGCGGTGTGCAAGCGGTCGAAGATCTATCACCACAGGGCCGCCGCCCAACGGGTCGAGAAAGCGATTGCCGAGGAACTGGGTGCCACGATCTCGAAAAACGCCGCCCTGATCCTGAAGGTGCGGATCGACGACAATCTGGTGACGATCAGCCTGGATACGTCCGGCGAAAGCCTGCATAAGCGAGGTTACAAGACCGCCACCGGCAAGGCCCCGATGCGTGAAACGCTGGCGGCCTTGTTCCTGAAAGCAGCAGGATACGACGGGCACGAACCCGTGCTGGACCCGATGTGCGGATCGGGCACTTTCCTGATCGAAGCGGCCGAGATGTCAGTGGGCCTTTTGCCCGGTCGCGCGCGCCATTTTGCATTCGAGCATCTGGCCAGTTTTGATGCCGAAACCTTCGCGAAGATGAAAGCGGCGGCAGAAGGCACAACGCCCGAGGGACCACCCCGGTTTTTTGGATCAGACAGGAACGCTGGCGCGATTGCCAACAGCCGGCAGAATGCGGATGCCGCCGGGATCACCCTGCTGACCCGATTCACCGAAGGGTCAATCAGTGATCTGCAACGCCCCGACATCACACCCGGCCTTGTCATCGTGAACCCGCCCTACGGCGGGCGGATCGGCAACAAGAAGCTTCTGTTCGCGCTTTATGGCACCTTGGGCAAGGTCTTGCTGGAGCGGTTTGCGGGCTGGCGTGTGGCGATCATCACCAGCGACGGCGGCTTGGCCAAGGCAACTGGCCTGCCCTTCTTGCCCCCCGGCCCGCCAGTCGATCACGGCGGCACCAAGGTGAAACTCTATCAAACGGCCAAGCTGTCATGACAGAAAAGAAAAAGACCGGACACATCACCCGGCCTTTCAGCTATCATGCGGCCCGTGTCACAGACCCCATTTCGCGGCGGTTTCCATAAAGAAGCCCTGTTCCTTCTTCAGCTTCACCCAACTGTTCACATAGTTGATCCACACCTGATCGCCTTGCGGCAACAGCATCGCAATCGGTGTCGGCGCGCGCGGCGCGTCGACAGGGATGGCGGCCACTTGCGGAAACTTCTCGGTCAGGGTGGCACCTTCGATGTTCGAGGTGATGAAGACATCGGCGCGACCGGCCAGAACCTCTTGATAGCCACGGGCGGGCGCTTCGACCACCTTGATGTCGGCTTCCGGGAACCAGCTGCGCACCATCCCTTCGAACGAAGTGCCAAGCGTTGTTGCCACCTTCACGTCAGGCTTGTTGATTGCATCCCAGCCGTCATAGTTCCCCACCTTGTCAGACGTGGTAAACGGCAGAATTTGCACCGAAATATAGGGTTCGGAATACCCCGCCACCTTCATCCTCGACGGCGAAATCGAGGCAGAGCCAGTCATGTGATACTTGCCCGCCACGATCCCGTTCACCAGTGTTTTCCAATCGGTGGGAACAAATTCCAGATTGACCTCGAGGTCCTTGGCCAGTTCGGTCATGATGTCGATGTCATAGCCGCGGTAGCTGTCCGTGGCTGGGTCTTTCATCGTCATCGGGTTCCAGTCTCCGGTCGTGCCCACCTTCAGGACGCCGCCGGAAAGAATGTCATTCAGGGCGGACTGGGCTTGCGCCCCGCCTGCCAGCATCGTCATTGCCAGCAGCCCGGCCCCAAGTGTTCGCAGTAACTTCATCGCGCGGTGTCCTTTTGGTGGTTATCAAGTTCGTTGCTTGTCCGTATACCTTAACAAACAGATTACGGATCGAGGCAGCACTTGGATGAGCCGCTCACGATCAGTTGAACAGATCGCGGGCAATAGAACAAGTGGCGAACATTAACCAAGGCAAGCACGCGATCACCATGGCGCATGTCAGCAAGTGGTACGACGATTTTCAGGTGTTGCGCGACATCACGCTGGAGGTGGACCATGGTGAAAAGCTGGTGATCTGCGGCCCGTCTGGGTCGGGGAAGTCCACCGTCGTGCGGCTTCTGGCCGGATTGGAAAAACATCAGGAAGGCACCATCACACTTTACGGACAGCCCGTAGATGCACAAGGACGCGGCGATATTGGCATGGTGTTTCAACAGTTTAACCTGTTTCCCCACCTGACCGTTCTGGACAATTTGATCCTTGGCCCGATGCGCGCTTTGGGGATGCCCAAGCTGGAAGCCCGCGACCGTGCCATGGCCTATCTGGAACGTGTCCGCATCCCTGAACAGGCAATGAAACTTCCCGGCCAACTGTCTGGCGGCCAGCAGCAACGGGTGGCGATTGCCCGTTCTCTGTGCATGGATCCGAAACTGATGTTGTTTGACGAACCCACATCTGCGCTCGACCCCGAGATGATCGCCGAAGTATTGGAAGTAATGGAAGATCTGGCCCGCGACGGTATGACGATGATCTGCGTGACCCACGAAATGGGGTTCGCGCGCCGGGTGGCCGACCGCATCGCCTTCATGGATGCCGGAGAGGTGGTCGAGGTTGACTCGCCCGAAATCGCCTTTTCTTCGCCGAAATCTGCCCGGTTCGCGCAGTTTCTGGACAAGATTTTGAAGCATTAGGGGATGACGATGACCAAAATCCGCCTGTCGCTTGCGCTTCTTTCGCTCTTCACCTTGGTCGCCTGCTCGGCCCCGCCGGGGACGTGGGGCTGGTATGTGATTGACCCGTCTACCACGGCGGGTTGGACCAATATCAAGTTTCTGCTGCGAGGGTTTTCGGCGACCATCCAGATCTCGGTTTTGGCGGCGGTCGCGTCGATCATCGTCGGCCTGCTTGTTGCCCTGCCCGCTTTCGCCCAAAGCCGTTGGTTGCGCCTGCCCAACCGCATCTATGTCGAGATTATTCGGGCAATCCCCCTGCTGCCGATGCTGTTTTGGGTATATTACGGCTTGCCGGTCGTGTTGCGCTCCATGGGCGTCAACCTCAACATTGACCCGTTCTGGGGCGCGGTGATCACGCTGGCCCTCTCGGACAGTGCGTTTACTGCCGAGATCTTCCGGTCCGGCATTCAGGCTGTCCCGCGCGGACAGGCCGAGGCCGCGCAGACCATCGGGCTGAGTCGGGCGCAGGCAATGCGCTATGTCATCCTGCCGCAAGCGGTGCGGCGCATCCTGCCGCCGTTGGCCAACCAGTTCATCTATATCGTAAAAATGTCCGCCTTCGCGTCCGTGATCGGAATGGCAGAACTGACCCGCCGGGCCAATGAGCTGGTCGTCACCGAATACCGGCCGCTGGAAATCTATACGCTGCTGATCCTTGAGTATCTGGTATTGGTCCTGATTATCTCGGCGGGTGTGCGGTGGTTGGAGCGCAAGATGAATGCGGATGAAAGTCGCTGACAAGCGACGCCCGCGTCAATTCAGATCGTCCAACAATCGCTTGTGCTTCTTGGCTTCGGCAATGGCGCCTGCCAAGGTTTCGATCCCACGCGAATGCAGCATGGCCAGCATCTTGCACAGAACTTCGGCAGTGGCATGGGCATCGCCCAGCGCCGTGTGGCGTAGCTCGGGCGGGATGGTCACGCCCAGCCGTTCGCACAGGGCGTCCAGTGTGTGCACCTCGGTCGTGCCGTAAAGCACCGCCGACAACAGCACCGTATCAAGGATCGGATGGGTCCATTCCACCCCGCAGGTTTCCGCATGTCGCCGCAGGAAGGCCATATCGAACGGGGCGTTATGCGCCACAAGAACCGCCCCGCGTGCAAAGTCATGCAGGTGCTTGCCCGCCACATCAATACCCGGCTGCCCTGCCACCATCGCGTTTGTCACGCCATGCACCTTGGTCGAGGCAGGCGGGATCTTCATGCCCGGATCGACAAGTTGATTGACGATCTCACCCGGCACGATCTTGCCTTTCACGACCCGCACAGCGCCGATCTGAACCACCTCATCCTTGTGCGGCAACAGCCCGGTGGTTTCCGTGTCGAACACGACGTAACTCAGGTCGTTTAGCTGCATATCCATCAGGTTGTCAGTGGCCTGTCCCTCCATCAGATCAAAGTCGAACACCACGGGGCGGCTTTGATCGGGGGCGATATTGGTATGGGCGTCGTCAATGATGACCAGATACCCGTCGCCGGGGCCAAGAGGCTTCAGCCGAGCGTCAAACTCCAACCCATTGGCGGCGGCAAGATCTGTGAAGCTCTGCTCAAGCCCCGTCGCCATCATCTTCTTGTGTGCCGCAAGAAAAGGTCCCTTCTTGAAGTAATCGAAGATCGAGGCATTCAAGCGCGGCGGGCAGACCTGTGACAGCACGCCAGCCGCCTGTTTGTCGTAAAGCACGATCTGGTGCGCCGGGTTCACCAGGATCATCGCCACCGGGATTTCAGACAGAAGCGCGGTCAGCCGCGCCTTGTCCGCGGACAGCCGCGCGGTTTCCGATGCGACGATGCTGGCCTGATCCATGGTGGATTTCATCAACTGCTCGGACACCGCTTCCGCCGCCGGGGCCAGATCACCCAGATAGCGCGCAGCATGTTTGTCCACACCCCCGGCCCCCGCATGAGCACGCGATCGCAGGCCTGTTGCCAACCGCTCAATCGGGCGCGCAACGTTCTCATCGAACAAAAACCAGACGCCCACAGACAGTGCCAGCAGGCCAAATCCGGACAACACCCCGGCAAAAACGAACCCCGATGCCAGCCCGGTTGCTTGCGCACGCGCATAACCGATTGCCAGCGACACCAGTACCAGACCCACCCCACAGACAGCCAACAGTGCGAAAAACAGAAATATCCGCAGGCGCAAAGACAGGGTGGTTAGAATTTTCATGATGTCACCTCAAGTTTGCATATGGCTGCCAGGATGGCGTCGTCTTCCGGCACCTTGACCCAGTCGACTCCCTTGACCTGTCCCGATGCATCAAATTCGACCGCGTCAATCAGTGGCGCCCGTTGACCGGTGTCGCAGTTTCCCAGGACCACCATTCTCTCGGGTGCAGACCATCGTCCCATGAACAGCAGATCGACCATCCGCAAAGCCGGTTGGGCTTGGTGCGTGCGCAATGATTGCTCGTCCAGCGCAACGAAACGCTCGACAAAGGGCACCACGTAAGTCCAGGGACGATAGAGCGATTTGTTCTCGACCTCCATCACCACGGTCATCCCTTCGGGCAGAATCTCCTTCGTGCGGTCGTACCACGCGTATTCGGTGGCAACTGTCGTCACAATCATGGCAAGCCCTGCCCCAACCGGCATCGCCCATTTCGGCAACCTGCCCCCGGTCAGCTTGTTCAGGGCGAGAACCAAACCCGCACCAACAAAGGCAGAGACCAGCGTGGCGACAATCTCGTAAAACATTCACATTCCTTCCATTGCACGCGCCAAGCGTCAGCTTAGCATTCCGCGCCCATGCCCAATGGCACTTTGCATTGATTTCACGACAACAAACGCATCACGAAGATGGCTGCGATCAAATTCTGACAGCGCGGACGGTGCCAGATAATTGTCAGGCGCCTGCCCTTCTTTCACCTGCTCGGCCTGATGTTCCAGCCGAGTTTCGGCAATCAGGTCATAGGCATCCAACAGGTCCTGCCCGCCGGATTGACTCAGACCGCCGGCATTCATGGCCGCGACCAGCCGCGCCCGCGTGTTAGCCTCGGTCAATTGCCCTTGCAGCGCATAAATACGGCCCAGATCAACGATGGGCACGACGCCGTTGTGTTTCATGTCCAGGCGGTTCTTGTGTTCGCCCGTCCGAATGGTTGCAAACCCGCGCAACAGCCCCAGCGGAGGCGTGTGCTTCAGACCATTTGACACCATATGCGCCACGAAGATCGAATTCTTTGCGGCCATCGCCAACGTGTCCGTCTGCAAAGAGCCAAACAGCCGCGCGTCACCCGCAATCGGACGCAGATCAAACATGACCGAGGCCAGCATTTGCGCTTCCGGGCTGGGCTTGGCGACCCACCCTTCAAAATAACCACGCCAAACCGATAGCGGCTGGCGCCAGCGCGGGTTGCTGGCCATCATGTCACCGGGGCAATAGACATAGCCGCAAGTGTCCAGCCCGTCACAGACGAACTTCGCCAGTTCGGAGAAATAGCCATCGCGATCCGCGTCACTCACGTCATCGGACAGGATCAGGCAATTGTCCTGATCTGACACGCCGGTTTGTTCCTGCCGCCCCTGGCTGCCACAGGCCAGCCACAGGTAAGGCACGGGGGCAGGGCCGAGTTTTTCTTCGGCCAGTGCGACCAGACGGCGGGTGGCGGTGTCGGCAATATCGGTGATCAGGCGGGTCACGACCTGATGGGGGCTTCCACCCGCGACAAGCTGCACCAGAAGTTGCGGAATGCGTTTCGTCACGGCGCGCATTTCCAGCGCATCGACGGCTTGCGCCAACTCGCGCACCAACTCGGCTGAGCTGACAGCCTGAAACCGCGTCAGATCCGTTTGGCTGACGATGCCAACCAGCTTGTCACCTTCGACGATGGGCAGATGTCCGATGCGTTTTTCCATCATCACATGCAACACGTCCGACCCGATCGCAGAAGGGGCCAGCGTGATGGGATTGGACGTCATAACAGCGGAAACAAGGGTGTCGCTGGGCAAGGCCTCGGCGACCACTTTGCCCGACATATCACGGGTGGTCAGGATGCCGGTCAGCGTGTCCCCGTCGGTCATGCACAGTGACGACACCCGATGGTCACGCATCAGGATGGCGGCATCACGCACCGTTGCATCCGGCGCGCAGGTGATCGGATTGCGGGCCATGAACGTATCAACCTGCGTGGTGGCAAGGCTTTGCTGACTTTGTTTGCCCTGCCTGTCTGCGCGCGAACGGTCAAAGAACCGGCGCACGGGGTCATGGGTTTTGATCAGGTCCCGGAATGCGTCAACGGGCAGGATCAGCAAGATTGCCTCCGTCACCGCCTGCGTCTTGGTCACCGCGCGACCGTCCCGCAACAGGCCACGTTCGCCGAATGAATTGCGCACACCCAACTGGCTGACGGTCTCGCCGTTTTCGTCTGTAACCTCGACTTCGCCCGCATGAATGATGAAGATGCCCGGCAGCTTGTCGCCCAGCTCGTAAATGGGATCGCCGGATGCAACGGCACGTGGCTCGATCTGCGCAGCAAGCGTAGCCAACGTGTCCTGTGGCAGGACGTCATAGGGGTGCACGGATTGCAAGAAACGAAGGATCTGGTCCTGGGTCAACGGCATTCGAACGGGCCTTTTCTGAACTAAAATGTCCCGCCCGGTGTGCACCGGACGGGACAGGAATGAAAGGGGGCGGGGCGTCGCATCGACCCCTCGCCCTGGCCTTTTACTTGTTCTGTGCCGCACCGGCGCCGCGCGGAACGCGAACCGATTCAACCAGTTCCTGAATATGTGCAGGCGTTTCTTTGGTCATACCCGACACAACATAGGCCACCGCAAAGTTGATCGCAGCACCGATCGCGCCGAACGAAGTCGACTTGACCGTACCCAGAAGCGGATCAGCATCGGTGAAGCTGTTCGTATCCGGGATGAAGAACCAACCTTTGTGCATGAAGATGTAGATCAAGGTAACAGTCAGACCCGCCAACATACCGGCAACCGCGCCGGAGTTGTTCACCTTGGTCGAGAAGATACCCATCATCAGCGCCGGGAAAATCGACGCAGCTGCCAGACCAAAGGCAAGTGCCACGGTTTGTGCCGCGAAGCCCGGAGGATTAAGACCCAGATAGGTTGCAACAACAATCGCAACGGCCATGGCAATACGTGCTGACAATAGCTCACCTTTTTCCGAGATGCCCGGATTGAACGAACCTTTGATCAGATCGTGCGATACAGCCGACGAGATCGCAAGTAGCAAACCGGCAGCGGTCGACAGCGCGGCTGCAAGACCACCAGCTGCAACCAGACCGATCACCCAACCGGGTAGGTTGGCAATCTCGGGGTTAGCCAGAACCAGGATATCACGGTTGAAGTTGGTCAGTTCGTTACCGGCCCAGCCTTTTTCGGCAGCGATGGCCTGAAGTTCAGCGTTGGAGTCGTTATAGTACTGGATCGCACCATCGCCGTTCTTGTCTTCCCAGCCCAGAAGGCCGGTTTTCTGCCAGGTTTCCATCCAATCATAGCGCTGATCTTCTTCGATCTGCTGAACGGTCACAGCGCCACCTTCGATGCCGCCATTGGGCCACATCATTTCCGAGATGTTCAGACGTGCCATGGCACCAACGGCAGGGGCTGTCAGGTAAAGCAGCGCGATGAACACCAGCGCCCAGCCCGCGGACCAACGCGCGTCGGACACTTTGGGAACAGTGAAGAAGCGCATGATAACGTGCGGCAGACCAGCCGTACCGATCATCAGCGACAGTGTGAACAGCAGCATATTGAACGTATCGCCGTAGTGGGCGGTATATTCATTGAAGCCCAGTTCTGTCACAATCGCGTCCAGCTTCGCCAACAGAGGCTCGCCAGATGCTGCGTGATCACCGAACAGACCGAGGGCCGGGATCGGGTTGCCGGTCAGTTGCAGAGAGATGAAGATGGCCGGAATGGTATAGGCCATAATCAACACGACATATTGGGCCACCTGCGTATAGGTCACGCCCTTCATGCCGCCAAACACGGCATATGCGAACACAACCGCTGCGCCGATCAGCAGACCTGTCGTGTTGTCGACCTCAAGGAAGCGACCGAAGGCCACGCCAACACCAGTCATCTGACCGATAACGTATGTGGTCGAGGCAACGATAAGACAGATAACGGCCACGATACGCGCCGTCTGGCTGTAGAAGCGATCGCCGATAAATTCCGACACGGTGTATTTGCCGAACTTGCGCAAGTAAGGCGCAAGCAGCAGGGCCAGAAGCACATAGCCGCCGGTCCAACCCATCAGATAGGTCGAGTTGTCATAGCCGGTGAAGGCGATAAGGCCAGCCATTGAAATGAACGAGGCCGCCGACATCCAGTCAGCCGCCGTTGCCATCCCGTTGGTGACGGGGTGAACGCCACGCCCTGCGGCATAGAATTCTGATGTCGAGCCCGCACGGGCCCAGATTGCGATGCCGATATACAGTGCGAAGCTCGCGCCGATAAACAGCCAGTTAAGTGTAAACTGATCCATGTATTCCAGTCTCCCTTACTCTTCGTCGACGCCGTGTTCACGGTCGAGCTTGTTCATGCGCCAGGCATAGTTGAAGATCAGAATGAGGAAGACGATGATCGACCCCTGCTGAGCAAACCAGAAGCCCAAATCGGTTCCGCCGACGGCGATCCCGGACAGCATTGGGCGCAGCAGGATGCCGAACCCGAAGGAAACCAGCGCCCATATCACGAGGCTGATCAAAATGATGCGCACATTGGCAGACCAATATGCTGAGTTGGATGAGTTTTCGGCCATGAAGCCACCTCCCTAACGTTCCACTGACCGGGCGCTTATGCGAACCGGCCTGTCCCTTTCTTATGCAATCGCCTCCTCAACGATCGCATTCAGATTGCCCGAGATCTCGTCGATGCCCAGCATCGCGTCGACCGTTTTCAGGCTGCCCTTGCCCTTGTAATAGGCAATGAGCGGTGCCGTTTGTTCGTGATAAGCCACAAGACGGCTGCCCACGGTTTCGGCGTTATCGTCGGCCCGGCGTTTCATGTCCGTGCCGCCGCATTTGTCACAAACTCCGGTTTGCAGAGGTTGCTTGAATTCGTCGTGATATCCTTCGCCACAAGTGCCACAGGTGTAGCGACCCGAAATACGGTTCACCATCGCAGCGTCGTCAACCTCAAGGCTGACGGCGGCATTGATCTTCTGACCACCTTCGGCCAACAGCGCGTCCAGTGCCTCGGCCTGAATGGTGGTGCGGGGGAAGCCGTCAAGAATCACGCCCTTGGTGCAATCCGCATCGGTCAAACGGTCGCGCAGAATGGCGATGACGATCTCGTCCGATACCAGTTCGCCCGCTTCCATCACGGCTTTCGCGGCTTTCCCGGCCTCGGTCCCGGCCGCAACCGCCGCGCGTAGCAAGTCACCCGTGGACAGTTGCACAAGCCCGAATGTCTCCTCCAACATCCGCGCCTGGGTGCCCTTCCCAGCCCCAGGCGGTCCAAGCAGGATCAGGACGGGTGCCGCGGTTTTCGTTGCCGCGTCCATCATGCTTTGTCCTTGGCCATGCGGTTGTCGATCAGATCATCCACCACCGACGGATCGGCCAGTGTCGATGTGTCGCCCAGCGCGCCAAAATCATCCTCGGCGATCTTGCGCAGAATGCGGCGCATGATCTTGCCTGAACGGGTTTTCGGCAGGCCCGGTGCCCACTGGATGTAATCCGGGCTGGCAATTGGGCCGATCTCCTGACGCACCCAGTTGCGCAACTCGGTCTTCAGATCGTCGGTGTATTCCTCGCCGTCCATCAGGGTGACGTAGCAATAGATACCCTGCCCCTTGATGTCGTGCGGGAAGCCGACCACGGCCGCTTCGGACACTTTGGGATGCGCCACCAGCGCGCTTTCGACCTCGGCGGTGCCCATGCGGTGGCCGGAGACGTTGATCACATCGTCCACGCGACCGGTGATCCAGTAATATCCATCCGCATCGCGGCGGCAACCGTCACCGGTGAAGTAATAGCCTTTGTAGTCGGCGAAATAGGTCGCCACGAAACGCTCGTGATCGCCAAAAATCGTGCGCATCTGGCCGGGCCAGCTGTCTTTCATGCACAACACGCCCTCGGCCTCGGTGCTGGTGATCTCTTCGCCCGTGGTGGGCTCAAGGATCACCGGCTGCACGCCGAAGAACGGCGTCGTGGCCGATCCGGGTTTGGTCGGAGTCGCACCGGGCAGAGGGGTCAACAAATGACCGCCGGTTTCTGTCTGCCACCACGTGTCAACGATGGGACATTTGCCCTTGCCGACAACGTCATTGTACCAATTCCATGCTTCGGGGTTGATCGGTTCGCCCACAGTGCCCAATACCTTGAGGTCGGACAGGTCGTATTTGGTGACGAAATCCTCGCCACGGGCCATCAAGGCGCGGATGGCTGTCGGTGCGGTATAGAACTGGTTCACCTTGTGCTTTTCACACACGGCCCAGAACCGGCCCGCATCAGGATAGGTCGGCACACCTTCGAACATCAGCGTGGTCGCGCCATTGGCCAGCGGGCCATAGACGATATAGCTATGGCCAGTGACCCAGCCCACATCAGCGGTGCACCAATAGATGTCGCCCTCGTGATAATCGAACACATACTCATGGGTCATCGCGGCCCACAGCAGATAGCCGCCGGAACAATGCTGAACGCCCTTCGGCTGACCGGTCGAGCCAGACGTGTAAAGGATGAACAGCGGGTCTTCTGAATTCATCGGCTCGGCAGGGCAATCGGCAGACGCGTCTGCCATCAGCGCGGCATAGGAATGGTCGCGCCCGGCAACCATCGGCACATCGCCGCCCGTGCGCTCAACCACCAGAACCGGGGTATTGCCAAGGTCGCCATGATCCAGTGCCGCATCCACGTTGGTTTTCAGGGGCGTATTGCGCCCGCCACGCGGGGCTTCGTCGGCTGTGATAACCAACGACGCCTCGCAGCCCGCGACACGCGCCGCCAGTGCTTCAGGCGAGAAACCCGCAAAAACAATCGAGTGGATCGCACCAATCCGCGCGCAGGCCAGCATTGAATAAGCAGCCTCGGGGATCATGGGAAGATAGAGCACAACGCGGTCGCCCTTCTTGACGCCCATCCCCTTCATCACATTGGCCAGCTTCGACACATTTTCGTGGAGTTCGCGATAGGTGATTTTCTTGTCCAGGGTGAGGTCATCGGATTCCCAGATGATCGCGACCTGATCCCCGCGTGTGTCCAGGTGGCGGTCAATACAGTTTTCCGAGACATTCAACTCGCCGTCCTCGAACCACTTGATCGACAC
This sequence comes from Aliiroseovarius sp. B-4, assembly GCF_056857795.1. Lineage (NCBI taxonomy): Bacteria > Pseudomonadati > Pseudomonadota > Alphaproteobacteria > Rhodobacterales > Paracoccaceae > Aliiroseovarius > Aliiroseovarius sp. B-4. The sequence continues at coordinate 240,468 of NZ_JBSXNV010000035.1, read as the reverse complement.
ATCCGGATGTTTGAAGGTGGTGTTCTTGATCTTGGTGGGGGTCTTGGACCATGTCAGTCGTGTCATCTGATCGGACCAGAACGCTTCCGGGTCGTTCACCGAAGCGGCATACATCTCTTTGTATTTCGCAGCATCAATATGAGCGTTCGCGACAAACTCAGCTGACGGAGCATAAGTTTTATCGGCCGTGTTTTCCGACGACATGCAAGGTCCTCCCAATTATTCCTCCGGATCGCGCTGATCGTGCGATCCACGAAAACCCAAGTGTTAACAGCCCGATTTCCGTTGATGCTGAAAATAGTGGGACAACCCTTCAGCAAACAACAATTTTTTTGTAAACTTGTTTAACTACGCGACCCGACAAGTGTAAATAATTTACTTGAATGGTGAATTTTCTATAGAAACGCTGGTGTTTGCCTGTGAAGAGGTCGCCGCACGATCTGTAAAGCTGACCGCCGGTTTTCGCTAACAATGTTTCGCACGCAGTCATTAATGACCGCAAAACGGGCAGAACCAGCTCAACCTGTAAAGAATCTCCCTGCGCCTCAGTCCAGCCGCAAGGGAATCTTCTATAAGATTCTGCGAGGTTTTCACGTCGGCACGGGCGCGGATTTTGGATCGAAGAGCCACCCACATGGACGCCGCATGCGGGATCATTTACCAATGCCGGACAACAACTCGTGGTGCCCCATGTCCCGTGCATTTGAAAACCTGCTGGATAGCCGCAGATCAACCCGCGCTTTCACCCCCGACCCGGTGCCACGCGGTGCCATTGAACGCATGTGCCGTGCGGCCCGACGCGCGCCCAGCGGGGCCAACCTGCAACCGGGTCGGTTTCATGTGCTGACCGGATCGGCGCTGCGGAAGCTCGTCGCAGCATTGCAAGACGCGCAGAAGAAAAACACGCCACACGCGTCCGAATACACCTATTTCCCGACCCCTTTGCCTGCCGAGTTGAAAGCCCGCCAGCGGGCCGCAGGCTATGCGCTCTATACAGCCCTTGGCATCGAACGACGCGACATCGAGGCGCGGCGCGCGCAGTTTTCCCGCAACTATGCCTTTTTCGATGCCCCCGTCGGCATCGTGGTGACGATCCGGCGCGATATGGGCAAAGGCTGTTTTATGGACCTTGGCATGTCTCTGATGTCGTTTCTGCTGTCTGCCGAGGATCAGGGATTTGGCGCTACCGGAATCGGTGCCCTGGCCAATTATGGCCCGGTTGCGCACAATCATTTGCACCTTCCGGACGACGAAATGGTGGTGTGCGGTATTGCGGTGGGCGTCGCCGATGAAACCGCGCCCGAAAACCAGTTTCGCACCGCGCGCGCCACGCTTGAGGAATTCACGAGTTTTCGCGGCTTCGACTGATCCTGCCCTAAACCGAGCGCAAAACCACCGCCGTGCCCAATCCACCCGCAGCCGCAATCGCGGCCAATCCCGCCCCCCCTTGCGTGGTCAACTGATGATAAAGACGCACCGCAAGGATAGCACCAGACGCCCCCACCGGATGACCGCGCGCCAATGCGCCGCCGTCAGTGTTGACGATCTCACGCGCAAGACCCGCGCCTTGTTGACAGACGATGGCCTGAACCGCGAAGGCTTCCATGATCTCGGCACGTGTCAGGTCGGCTGCTGTCAATCGCGCCTCCTCAAGCGATGCGGCAATGGCGGCGACCGGAGCCAGACCGGGCAAGACCGGGTCGCCGCCGACGGTTGCGCCGGACAGGATTTGCACCGCAGGACGCGCCAACCGTTTGGCCACTCGCTCCGACACCACAAGGCAAAACGCCGCCCCGTCTGCCGCTACCGCCATGTTTGCCGCCGTGATGTCGCCAGACACCACAGGCGCACGGGCGCACAGGCGTGGGGTCAACTTTCGGGTGAAGGCATCGCGGGTGGTGCCAAGTAGCGGAACGATCTCTGCCGCTGCACTTTGATCCTGCCAGCGCATCGCCTTCGCGTGGCTGTCCATCGCCCAATCATCCTGTTCGCGCCGTGACACCCCCAGCTTTCGGCCCAACGCGTCCGCCGCGTCAGCCATATCCGGGTCACGATCCGGCCAGGGGGTGAACGGCGCCTGATCATAGGGCTCGGGTGGACGTCGATCCGCGAAAGTCCGCGACCTGAGTGGGCGGCGTGAATAGTTTTCGGCCCCGCCCGCAAGCACGATGTCATGCTGCCCTGACACGACCAGTGCACGCGCGAGCAGGATTGCATCCAGACCGCCGCAACATTGACGATCTATTGTCAGCCCCGAGACCCGCTCTGGCAACCCAGCGGCCAACCCGGCGCGTCGCGCCGGATTGCCACCTGCACCCAGCGCGTTGGACAGGATCAACTCGCCAACCTCGTCTTCCCCAAGCCCGGCATCAGCAAGCACTGCCTGAACGACCGGGGCGGCCAGATCATGGATGTCAACGGCGGCAAACGCCCCGCCCTGCGGGACGGTTGCGCTGCGTCGGGCGGCGATGATGCAGGCAGTGCTCATGCAAGCTGTTCCAATTGGTGGCCCAGGGCGATCAGGTCGGGTTTTCCGGCGGTCAGCAGGGGCATCCGATCGACGAACAGAATGCGCCGGGGCGTCTTCTGCGCGCCCAGTGTGGCGCGGCAGTGGGTCCGAACACGCGCGGCCAGCGCGTCATCTTGCTGACCTTCAAGAACGCCGATGATGACATGGCCGCGCCGCGCATCACGCACCGCGATGGCTGCACAATGTCCGACGCCGGGCACCGCGCGCATCTGTGCCTCAATCGCTTCGGGAAAGACATTCTGGTCCGACACCGTCACCATCCGGCTTTTTCGCCCCAGAATGGTCAGGTTTCCCGCATCGTCCAACCGACCCATTTCACCGATCGACAAATACCCGTTTTTCCACCTCGTGTCCGGGCTGTCACCATCAACATAGCCGTCAAACAGATACGGGCTTTTCACCCAAATCTCGCCAATGTCGCGCGTGTCGCGGTCCTGTGCATCGCGAACCTGCAGATCAACACCGGGATAAGCGCGCCCGACCGACCCCGACGGCGTTTCCGCATCGCTGATCGTCATGAAACTCGTCTCGGACGCGCCAAAAAACTCGTGCAGGGTGGCAGTGGGAAACATCTGACTGACCTGCGCCCGCGTCTGCGGGTCGAGCGTGCCGCCCCCGCAAAAGATCCAGCGCACTCCGGGAACGGGCTCGGTCGTTGCAGCGGTCAACAGGCGCAACTGGGTCGGCGTGGCATAGAGCACCCGCGCCCCGGCCTGTATGAGCGCACGCGCCTGCGAGCGGGGCTTTAGACCGGTCAGCACAGAGAGGTCGCAGCCGATATGCAACGCCTCCAGCACGGCATAGAGGGTCAGGGAATGGGTGATCGCGCCCAGCACCGCATAGGGCGCGTTCGGGCCGATACCGAACTGGCGACGCGTTACGTCAAAGCTGGCGACCCACGAGGCGGGGCTGCGCCGAATGGTCTTTGGCGCACCTGTGGACCCTGCACTTTGCACCATCAACCATTGGCCGTCGCCTTGGGCCGTGGTGACCGCACCGGTTTGCGTCATCATCAGGCTTTCGCCACGGCGCAGCAGACCCACCACCATTGCCACCGCCCGCGCTGTTTCAGTGCCGATGGCAGACTGCCCCTCGCCAGGCACCAACACGGTGCTTGAGATATCTTTCCGAAAAAGAGTGCCGGTCACATCGGTTTCCTTGCCACGCGATTTGCACAGCACTATGCGATGGAGCTTTGATGTTCGCCAACCCTTTCGGGCGGGTCACGCCCTTAGCGCAGACGTTTTTCAGTGGTCGCGTCAAAGAACATGGCATCCCCGTCACCGAACCCGACAATCACCTCGCTGGATTCTGGCAGCGTGTCTTCGGTCCGGTTTTCCACAATGATCTTCTCGCCGGTCTTGGCGATCAGGTAATCATATGACACCCCGCCCAACCGTTCGCGCAGGTCCAACACAGCACCGCCATTGCCTGCGCTGATGCTCAGATGCTGCGGGCGGACGCCCACGATGACGCGTGAGCCTTCGGCAGGCAGCATCACTTCCGTGGTCACTTCGCGGTTGTTCAGTGAAGACAGAACAACCTTCCCACCGCGCACCGTGCCATTCAGGAAATTCATGGCAGGCGACCCGATGAAGCCCGCTACGAACTTGTTGTCGGGGTCTTTGTACAGGTCCATGGGACTGCCGACCTGTTCGATCACACCGGCGCGCAAAACGACAATCTTGTCGGCCAGCGTCATCGCTTCCACCTGGTCGTGGGTGACATAAATCATCGTCGCGCCGATTTCCTTGTGAAGCCGGGCGATTTCGACCCGCATGTCGACCCGCAGCTCGGCATCGAGGTTGGACAGCGGTTCGTCAAACAAGAACACCTCGGGTCCGCGCACGATGGCGCGCCCGATGGCGACCCGCTGGCGTTGACCGCCAGACAGGGCCTTGGGCTTGCGGTCCAGATAGTCGTCCAGTTGCAGGATGCGGCTGGCTTCCGCGACTTTTTCTGCAATCACCTGTTTCGGATGACCGTTCATCCGTAAGCCGAACCCCATGTTCTCCGAAACACTCATATGCGGATAGAGAGCATAGGTCTGGAACACCATCGCCACCCCACGTTCCGACGCATCGACCCGCGTCACATCCCGTTCCCCAATCCTGATCTGGCCAGATGTGGTTTCTTCAAGCCCTGCAATCATCCTGAGCAGCGTGGACTTGCCGCATCCAGAAGGCCCAACGAACACACAGAACTCGCCATTGTCGATTTGCAGGTCGATATCGTGGATGACCTGAACATCCCCGTATTTCTTGACGGCGTTAGAGAGCGTCACACCTGACATGCGGACATTCCTTCTTTGTTAGCCCGGAAACTGCCATGCTTCGGCAGCCTCGGCGATTTTTGCGGCGGTGCTCAGAAGCTGCGGGCGCAACTGCGTGAGGTCGTCCATGTTGTAATCTTGTCTGGACGTGGTGATGGACAGCGCCCCAATGACCCGTCCGTTGCTGGACAGAATAGGGGCCGCGATACAGTTGATGCCCACCTCGTGTTCTTCGCGGTCAAAGGCCACCCCGTCTTCACGGATCGTATCCAGTTCGGTCCGCAATGCCTCGGCGGTGGTCAGCGTGTTGTCGGTATGCCGAAAGAATGATTGTCGCTTTATCGCATCTTCGCGCGCCTCGGGTTTCAGAAAGGCGATCATGGCCTTGCCAACCCCGGTGCAATATCCCGGCCCGATCTTCCCGGCCTGTGAAAACATATCAATGGGCGTCGCCGCGTTGCGTTTGTCAACATAGAGAACCTGGCCGCCATCAAGTTGGGCCAAGTGAATGGTCTGACCGATCTCGGCCGACAGATCATCCAGAAACGGGCGGGCAACAGGGGCAAGCGAACTTTGGCTCCAGGCCGCGTGCGCCAGACGAACCAGCCGAATCCCGGGCGCATAGGTCTGCCGTTCTTCATCATAAGACAACATCCCCTGGCTGGTCAGCGTTTGCAGCAGGCGATATAGCGTGGCCTTCGGAAACGGGCTTTCGGCGAGAACGTCATTGAACCGCACAGGGCGCGCCTTTTCGGCGACCATATCAAGCACCTGAAGCGCCTTGCCGACAGTTCCGTCCGCAGCTTGCGTGGACTTGTCCATTGCACCCATCTTCGCCTCCTCCCTTGATTTGTCTCTGCGATGAAACTGTTGACATCTGTAACGGACTCCGCGCATAGTTTCAACTGTTGAAATTAAGTTCCACCATATGGAACCATAAATGACAGCTGAATACCTTGGGAGGAACCTCATGCTGAAATCTCTGAAATTGTCCGCAGCAAGTTTTGCGGTGACAGTCGGCCTGGCTACGACAGCCATGGCTCAAGACCTGTCTGGCACGCTGCGCATTATATCTGACATGTCGAATCCCGCACCGCGGGCGATCATGGAAGGGCTGGCCGCTGACTTCGATGCACTGCATCCTGACCTGACCGTCGAATTGGAAGTCGTGGACCGCGAGGCGTGGAAAAGCCAGATTCGCAACGCTCTGACTGCAAATCCACCTGACGTGATCAACTGGTATGCGGCAAACCGCATGGCCCCCTATGTAAACGCCGGGTTGTTCGAAGACATCTCGGACATGTATGAAAATGGCGACCTGCCGGGTCTGGACAGCGTCAAAGGCGCGATGACGTTGGATGGCAAGCAGTGGGGCGTGCCCTATACCTACTATCAATGGGGCATCTATTACCGCGAAGACATCTTCAACGAGCTGGGTCTGAGCGAGCCGACAACCTTCGACGAAGAAATCGCGAACTGCCAGAAAATCCTTGATTCGGGTCGCAAGTGTTACTCGATCGGATCGAAGTTCCTGTGGACCGCCGGTGGCTGGTTTGACTATCTGAACATGCGCACCAACGGTTTCGACTTCCATATGAAACTGGCCACCGGTGAAGCAAGCTGGACGTCGGACGAAGTGCGCGCAACCTTTGCCAACTGGCGCAAGCTGATCGACATGGGCGCCTATATCGAAGACCACCAGACCTATAGTTGGCAAGAGGCCCTTCCCTTCGTGGTCAAAGGAGAAGCAACAGCTTACCTGATCGGTAACTTTGCCGTGCCGCACCTGCGCGAAGCGGGACTGACAGACGATCAGATCGACTTCTATCAGTTCCCGAAGATCGCCGATGTGCCGATGGGCGAGGACGCGCCGACCGACACGTTCCACATCGCTTCGAACGCCACGAATAAGGAAGCGGCCCGCGCGTTCCTGCAATATGTGACCTCGGCTGATGTTCAGACCAAGATCAACGCCGCTGATGGCCTTGGCCAACTGCCAGTCAATGCAAACGCATCGGTCGGCGATGACGAGTTCCTTCAGCAGGGTTTTGAAATGCTGTCGAAGAACGCAACCGGTGGTATCGCGCAGTTCTTTGACCGTGACTTCCCCGCCGAAATGGCATCGGTTGGCATGGAAGGTCTTCAGGAATTCATGGTGTTCCCCGACAATCTTGAGGACATCCTGAATCGCTTGGAAGCTGCACGCAAACGTATCTACAAGTAACCACTCACGTTGGTGCGCCCCGTGTTTAACACTCGCGGGGCGCACACACCCCACCGCATGCAGCCTGCACGATACCGGAAAGCCCCATCAGGGTTTTCCCGTGACGTGTTTAAGGGAGGAACGCGATGTCCACCGCACATGATATGAGCTGGGTCAGGCGCAACCGCATGACGTTGACACCCTTGCTGTTCCTTTTGCCCGGCGTGTTGTTCTTTCTGATCTATGTCATCAGCCCGATCCTTCAAAGCTTCAACATCTCGCTTTACCAATGGGACGGGCTGGGAGAAGCAACCTATATCGGGCTGGGCAACTATCAGGAATTGATGACCGACCGCGCGTTCGAAACATCGCTGTGGAATAACGTGAAATGGCTGGCACTCTACCTTCTGGCAATCCCGGCAGGTCTGTTTATCGCATTGTTCCTGAACCAGACTATTCGCGGTATGCGGCTTTATAAGTCCCTGTTCTTCTTCCCCTTTGTGCTGAGCCAGGTCGTTGTCGGTCTCGTTTTCTCATGGTTTTACCTTCCGCGGGAAGGGTTGTTGAATGCGCTGCTCAGCTTCGTGGGGCTGGACACGATCAACGTGCTGGGCGACCCGACGCTGGCGACCTATGGCATCATCGCCGCCGGTCTTTGGCCGCAAACGGCCTATTGCATGATCCTGTATCTGACCGGGCTGAATGCCGTTGACCCCGAACAGATCGAGGCCGGGCGGCTGGACGGCGCGAAGGGCTGGCGCATGTTGTGGCATATAATCCTGCCGCAGCTGAAACCGGCCACCTTCATCGCGTTCGTCGTCACCATCATCGGCGCCTTGCGGTCCTTCGACCTGATCTCGGTCATGACCAATGGCGGGCCCTTCGGGTCAACCCGCGTCCTCAGCTTCTACATGTTTGAAAAAGCCTTGTCGGAATACGGTTTCCGCATGGGGTATGGCTCGGCCATCGCCGTTGTGCTGTTCCTGATCATGCTCGTCTTCATCGGCTACTTCCTGTGGTCGATGTATCGCGACGAGAAAGCGGCACGGAGGTAAGACAGATGTTTCCAACCCCCATAGATAAACGGTCGCGCGGCGTGCAGATCACCTATCAGACACTGGTGCCGCTGGCCCTGATCATGTGGCTTCTGCCGCTGATCGCGGTGGCCATGCTCTCGATCCGGCCGCTTGCGGATTTTTCCAACGGAAACTACTGGGGCATGCCTTCGTCCTTCGAGTTTTTCACCAATTACGGCAAGGTCTTTCTGGAATCGGACATGCCGCGTTACATGTGGAACTCGATCCTGATCACGGTGCCGACCGTGATCGGCGCGGTGGCCCTGTCCTGCATGACCGGCTTTGCGCTTGGCATCTATCGTTTCCGGGGTAATCTGCTGATCTTCTTCATGTTCATCGCAGGCAACTTCGTGCCATTCCAGATCCTGATGGTGCCGGTGCGCGACCTGACGGTGTCCGCCGGGCTATACGACACCAAACTGGGCCTGGTGCTGTTTCACATCGCGTTCCAGACCGGGTTCTGCACGTTGTTCATGCGCAACTTCATTCGCGCCCTGCCCTATGAGTTGATCGAGGCCGCCCGCGTCGAAGGCGTCGCCGAATGGCGCATCTTCTGGTATGTCGTTCTGCCCCTGATGAAGCCCGCCATCGCCGCGCTGGCCGTGTTGATCTTTACCTTCATTTGGAACGACTATTTCTGGGCCATCGTGCTGACGCAGGGGCCAGATGCACAACCCGTGACGGCGGGCATCACATCCTTCAACTCGCAATTCGTGGCGCAGTACCACTTGATGAGCGCGGGCAGCATCGTGGCCGCCCTTCCCCCCGTGGCGATGTTCTTCCTGATGCAACGCCACTTTATCGCAGGTCTAACACTCGGAGCCGTTAAATGACCAAACTCACCTTCATAGGTGCGGGTTCGACAATCTTCATGAAGAACATTGTCGGCGACATGCTGCATTTCGAGGCGTTGAAAAACGCCACGATTGCTTTGATGGATATTGACGCCACGCGTTTGGCGGAAAGCGAACTGGTGGCGAAAAAGATGGTCGCCACGATGGGCACCGGCGCCACGGTCGAAACCTATACCGATCAGCGCCGCGCATTGGAGGGCGCCGATTTCGTCGTCACCGCGTTCCAGATCGGCGGCTACGATCCCTGCACGATCACCGATTTCGACCTGCCCAAGCAATACGGGCTTCGTCAGACCATTGCCGACACGCTGGGCATCGGCGGCATCATGCGCGGTTTGCGCACCGTGCCGCATCTTTGGTCTGTCTGCGCGGATATGGAAGCGGTCTGCCCGGATGCACTTCTGATGCAATATGTGAACCCGATGGCGATCAACACCTGGGCCATTGCCGAACGGTTCCCGCATATCAAACAGGTGGGTCTGTGCCATTCCGTGCAGAACACGGTTCAGGAATTGGCCCATGATCTGGACATGACCGAGGGCGACATCCGCTTCAAGGTCGCAGGCGTCAACCACGTGGCGTTCTTCCTGCGGCTTGAGGATGCTGCCGGCAGCAACCTCTATCCCGCCCTGCGCAATGGCTATCGGTCCGGCACCCTGCCCAAACCCCCGCTTCTGATGCCACGCTGTGGCAACAAGGTGCGCTATGAGGTGATGGAGCATCTGGGCTATTTCTGCACCGAAAGCTCTGAACATCTGGCCGAATACGTGCCGTGGTTCATCAAGGACGGGCGCGATGATCTGATTTCAGAATTTGGCATCCCGCTGGATGAATATCCCAAACGCTGTGTCGAACAGCAGGCAGAGTGGAAAGAGCAGGCTGTCGCCCTGAAAACCGCGGCGGGGATCAACGTGCCGAAAAGCCACGAGTTTGCCGCCGAGATGATGAATGCCATCGTCACCGGCCAGCCCTATACGGCCTATGGCAACCTGCCCAACACCGGGCAGATCCCGCAACTTCCGATGGGGGCGGCTGTCGAAACCCCCTGTCTTGTTGACATGAAAGGGGTGCAGCCCGGCGTCGTGACCGACATCCCGCCGCAGCTGGTCGCGCTGATGCGCAGCCAGATCAATGTGCAGGAATTGACGGTGCGCGCGCTGCTGGACGAAAACCCCGAACATCTGCACCATGCCGCCATGATGGACCCCCACACCGCCGCCGAACTGGACCTGCGCCAGATCCGGTCACTGGTCAATGATCTGCTGGCCGCACATGGCGACTGGATCCCCGAATGGGCGCGCAAAAGGAAAGCCGCATGACCAAGAAACGCCGCAGTCAGAACTGGTATGGAAAGCTCGACAAGGACGGGTTCATTCATCGCTCGTGGATGAAGAACCAGGGCTTTCCCGATCACGCCTTTGACGGGCGCCCGATCATCGGCATCTGCAATACGTGGTCAGAACTGACCCCCTGCAATTCGGGCCTGCGCGACCTGGCCGAGGCCGTGAAACGCGGCGTGTGGGAGGCGGGTGGCTTCCCGGTTGAATTCCCCGTCATGTCGCTGGGCGAAACCCAGATGAAACCCACAGCGATGCTGTTTCGCAATCTGTTGGCGATGGATGTCGAGGAATCGATCCGCGCCTATGGCATTGACGGTGTTGTTCTTTTGGGTGGCTGCGACAAGACCACGCCGGGGCAGTTGATGGGCGCGGCATCGGTCGATTTGCCCTCGATCGTGGTCAGCTCCGGTCCCATGCTGAACGGCAAGTGGAAGGGCAAGGATATCGGGTCCGGCACAGATGTCTGGAAATTCTCCGAAGCCGTGCGCGCAGGCGACATGACGTTGCAGGATTTCATGGCGGCGGAATCCGGCATGAGCCGGTCCAAGGGCGTGTGCATGACAATGGGCACGGCCTCCACCATGGCGTCGTTGGTCGAGGCGATGGGCATGTCCCTGCCCACCAACGCCGCCCTTCCCGCCGTCGATGCCCGCCGCGCCGCGCTGGCGCATCTGACCGGAAAACGCATCGTTGAAATGGTCGACGAGGACCTGAAACCCTCGGATATCCTGACGAAAGAGGCGTTTGAAAACGCCATCCTGGCAAACGCCGCAGTGGGGGGGTCGACCAACGCGGTGGTTCACCTTCTGGCGCTGGCTGGGCGCGTAGGTGTTGATCTGTCCCTGTCGGATTTCGAGCTGGGCAGTGACATTCCCCTGTTGGTCAACTGTATGCCTTCCGGCAAATACCTGATGGAAGATTTCTGCTATGCGGGCGGCATGCCGGTGGTGATGCAGGAACTGGCCAAGGCCCGACATCTGCGCGCGGCCAGAACCGTTCTGGGCGGTGACATCAACGCCTATGCGGACGGGGCCGAATGCTACAATGACGACGTGATCAAGCCATTTGCCGATCCGGTAAAGTCGGCGGCGGGGCTGCGCGTGTTGCGCGGCAATCTCGCGCCCAATGGGGCCATCGTAAAGCCCTCAGCGGCAACCGATCGCCTGCTGGAACACGAAGGCGAGGCGTTCGTGTTTGAAAATATCGAAGACATGAAAGCAAATATTGACCGCGATGACCTGCCGGTTACGCCTGACACGATCCTTGTGCTGAAAGGTGTGGGTCCGAAAGGTTATCCCGGCATGCCCGAGGTCGGCAACATGCCAATCCCGGCCAAGCTGGTGCGCGAAGGGGTGCGCGACATGATCCGCATCTCGGACGGGCGCATGTCGGGCACGGCCTATGGCACGGTAATCTTGCATGTCTCGCCCGAAAGTCAGGCCGGTGGTCCCCTGGCCCTGGTCAAGACCGGCGACCGTATCCGTGTCAGCGCCTCAAACGGCAAACTTGATCTGTTGGTGGACGAAGCGGAACTTGAAGCACGTTGCGCGGGCTGGACCCCGGATAAACCGCATTACACACGCGGCTATGCCAAGCTCTATATCGACACGGTGCTGCAAGCCGAACACGGCGCCGACCTTGATTTTCTGGTGGGGAAAGACACCCGCCTTGTAACGCGAGAGAGCCACTGATGACACACCCGACGTTTACCGACCTTGGCGGCGCATCCGTCTTCATCACTGGGGGCGGCTCCGGCATCGGGGCGGCACTGACCGAAGGCTTCCTGCGGCAAGGCGCGAAAGTGGCCTTTGTGGGCCGAACGGACGCCTCTGATTTTGTGACACAGATGGAAGCCGATACCGGCAATCGGCCCTTGTTCATCCAATGTGACATCACCGACATTGCCGCTCTGAAAGCCGCGATCGCCGACAGCACCAAGGCGCATGGCCCGATCACCGTGCTGGTCAACAACGCCGCCAATGATCAACGCCATGCCACACTGGACGTGGACGAAGCATTTTGGGATTGGTCGCAGTCAATCAACCTGAAGGCCTATTTCTTTGCCTGTCAGGCGGTCATTCCCGGCATGAAGCAGGCGGGCGGCGGGGCGATCATAAATTTTACATCCATCAGCTACATGATGGGCAACACCGGCTATCCAGCCTATACGACCGCCAATTCCGGCATCAACGGGATGACCCGCAGCCTTGCGCGGGAATTCGGTCCTGACGAGATCCGCGTCAACGCACTCGCTCCCGGCTGGGTGCTGACGCAAAAGCAACTGGAGCTTTGGGCCGACCCGGAAGCGCTTGCCGCCCACTTGGAACGGCAGTGCCTGAAAAAGCATCTGGACCCGGATGATATCGTCACCCCGACCCTGTTTCTGGCCTCTGACGCAAGCCGTATGATCACTGGGCAATCACTGGCCGTTGATGGCGGCGTGGTGGTGTCGGGATGAACGACACCATCAGCAAACCCGACTGGATCGCTGTCGATTGGGGCACCACACACCTGCGCGTCTGGTTGATGGACAACAGGGGTGAGGTTCTGGACCACCGGTGCAGCGACCAGGGCATGGGCGTGCTGGCGCGTGGCACATTCGAACCGACTCTGCGCGCCATGCTGTCGGATGTGCCGGGCGCAAAGGCCTTGCCGGTGATCATCTGCGGCATGGCCGGGTCGCGCCAAGGCTGGGCCGAGGCACCCTATGCCAGTGTGCCCTGCCCGCCACCCGGTGTTGCGCAGGCGACCCGGTTTCAGGTGGACGGGCTGGCGGTGCACATCCTGCCCGGCATCAAGCAAGACACCCCCGCCGACGTGATGCGCGGCGAAGAAACGCAGATCGCCGGGTTTCTGGCCCGCGAGCCGACCTTTGACGGCATCCTGTGCCTGCCGGGATCGCATACCAAATGGGTGCATATCAGCGCCGGCGAGATCGTCAGTTTCCGCACCTATATGACGGGTGAAATGTTTGCGCTGTTGGGCAAGCAATCCGTGCTGCGCCACTCGGTCGACACCACGGAATGGGACCAAACCGCCTTCGACGCCGGCCTTTCCGATACGTTGTCCCGGCCCGCCGACCTTGCCGCGAAGCTGTTTTCACTGCGGGCCGAGGCATTGCTGCACGACCTGTCCGCCCCGGCTGCCCGCGCGCGGCTGTCTGCGCTGTTGATCGGCGCGGAACTGGCATCGGCAAAGCCCTATTGGCTTGGGCAACAGGTGGTCGTCATCGGCGCCACGCAATTGGCCAATGCCTATCACGGGGCGCTTGCACAACAGGGCGTCGCGGTGCGATCTGCCGATGTCGGAGACCTGACTCTGGAAGGGCTGACGGCGGCCTTTCACCACCTGACAGGAGGGCCAAAATGAGCCGTGAGCTCATCGCCATTTTGCGCGGCATCCAACCGGACGAGGCCGTGGCCATCACCGACGCACTGATCCATGCAGGCATCACCAAGATCGAGGTGCCATTGAACTCTCCCAACCCTTTCGACAGTATCACCCGTATGATCGCTCATGCCGGGGATCGCGCGCTGATCGGGGCGGGCACTGTTCTGACCGTGGAGGCGGTGGACCAACTGGCCAGGCTCGGTGCAGGCATGGTTGTTTCACCCGATGCCAACCCCGACGTGATCAGCGCCACGAAACGGCATGGCATGTTGTCCTATCCCGGTGTCCTGACCCCGACCGAGGCGTTTGCCGCACTGCGCGCAGGCGCTGACGGGCTGAAGTTCTTTCCCGCCTTCAAACTTGGGTTGGACGGGTTCAAGGCGCTGTCCGCCGTGTTACCCCAGGCCACGCGCACATATGCGGTGGGTGGTGTTGGCCCTGCGGATTTTGTCAACTGGATCAGTGCCGGGATCACCGGATTTGGCCTTGGCTCGAATATCTACCAGCCGGGCCATACTGCGGACGAGGTTGCCAAAGCCGCCGACCAGATCGTCGCGGCCTATGACACGGCTACCAAATGACCATTAACGTCTTTTCCAGCACCATTTGCCAACTGGGCGAGGGCGCGTTCTGGCACCCCGAACGCGAACAGTTTTTCTGGTTCGACATTCTGGGAAAACGACTTTTGACCCGCGATAGTGAGGGCGAGCGACACTGGAATTTCGACGATTGCGTTTCAGCCGCTGGCTGGGTGGATCGCGACACGCTGGTTCTGGCGGATGGCTCGGCGCTGTGGCGGTTCGACATCGAAAGCGGTTCGCGCGAGCGGCTGGTCGGGCTGGAAGAAGATATGCCGCATACCCGCTCCAATGACGGGCGCGCCGACCCCTTTGGCGGGTTCTGGATCGGCACGATGGGCCGAAATGCGGAACCCGGGACTGGGGCGATCTATCGGTATTATCGTGGGGCGCTGCATACGCTGGTGGAGAATATCACGATCACCAACGCCATTTGCTTCTCGCCAGACGGGCGACACGCATACTACACCGACACAATGGACGGACGGATCCTACGTCAGCCGCTGGATGGCGATGGCTGGCCCAAAGGTGCAGCGGATGTGTTTCTGGACCTGTCTGACGAACCCTTCGGCCCCGACGGCGCGGTGGTCGATCAACAGGGACGGTTCTGGAACGCGCAATGGGGCGCGTCCCGGGTCGCCTGCTATGACCCGGATGGCTGCCTGGTTGACACCTATGCGCTGCCCACCCCCCAAGCGTCCTGCCCGGCCTTTGGTGGCCCAGACCTGAGCACGCTATTCGTCACCACCGCCGCCGATGGGCTGACCGAAGATGCCATGGCGGGCAAGACCTTCGCGATCACGACCACGACCAAGGGCCAATCTGAGCATCAGGTCATTCTGTGAGAACCTCATGAAACGCACGCTTGGCACCTGCTACTATCCCGAACACTGGCCCGCGGAAATGTGGGAGGACGACGCCCGGCGCATGGCCGGTGCGGGCCTGACATGGGTGCGCATCGGCGAGTTTTCGTGGTCGCGGCTGGAACCCACACCCGGGGATCTGCATTGGGATTGGCTGGACCGCGCGCTTGATGTGTTGGGCGCGGCCGGACTGCGCATCGTGCTGGGCACCCCCACCGCCACGCCGCCGCGCTGGATGGTCGACCGCCACCCCGACATGCTGGCCGTCGACGCCGATGGCCGCCCACGCAGGTTCGGGTCACGGCGGCATTACTGTTTCAGTCATCTCGGCTATCGCGATGAAAGCCGCAGGATTGCCCGCCTGATGGCCGACCGCTATGGACGCAATCCGCATGTCGCTGCGTGGCAAATCGACAATGAATATGGCTGTCACGACACCACGATTTCCTATTCCGACGCGGCTCGTGCCGGGTTTCGCGATTGGCTGGCGCAGCGATATCAGTCGGTTGACGCGCTGAACCGCGCATGGGGCAATGTGTTCTGGTCCATGGAATATGCCAGCTTCGACCAGATCGACCTGCCCAACCTGACCGTGACCGAACCCAACCCCGCCCATGTGATGGATTTCCGGCGCTATAGCTCTGACATGGTGGTTGCGTTCAATCGGGCGCAAGTGGATGAAATCAGGCCCCGCTCGGACGCGCCGATTTCGCATAACTACATGGGGCGGATCACCGATTTCGACCATTTCGTGGTCGGCGCGGATCTTGAGATCGCCACCTGGGACAGCTATCCCCTTGGCTTTCTGGAAGATCGCGTGGGGGCCTCCGCCACCCATCAACGCGCCTTTGCCCGGCAAGGCGACCCCGATTTTCAGGCGTTCCACCATGACCTTTACCGCGCGGTGGGGCGTGGACGCTGGTGGGTGATGGAGCAACAGCCGGGCCCGGTGAACTGGGCACCTTACAACCCTGCCCCCCTGCCTGGCATGGTGCGCCTGTGGACGTGGGAGGCCTTCGCCCACGGAGCCGAAGCCGTATGTTATTTCCGCTGGCGGCAGGCCCCGTTTGGGCAGGAACAGTTGCACGCGGGCCTGTTGCGTCCCGACAGTCAGGAGGCCCCCGGCCTAGCCGAAGCCCGGCAGGTCGCAGAAGAGCTTGATGACGCTTCAACCGTGCAGCCTTCGCAAGCGCCCGTTGCGCTGATCTTCGATTATCAGGCGGATTGGGCGTGGGCCACGCAGCCGCATGGGGTGGGGCTAAGCTATTTCGGGCTGGTGTTCGATCACTACCGCGCGCTCAGACGGGCGGGCCTGTCGGTGGATATTCTGTCCCCCGATACGCGCAACTTTGATGGCTATGCCCTGGTATTGGCCCCCGGCCTGATCCATCTGGATCCAGACCTCGCATCCGCCTTGTCAACAACCGACGCACAGGTCGTCTATGGTCCGCGCACGGCGGCACGCGATCAGTTTTTCAACATTCCAACCCCTTTGCCTCCGGCGATTTCGGGCTTGAGCTTTACTGTTTCACGCATTGAAAGCCTGCGGCCCGATATGCCCATCGGGCTGAGCGGTCGGGGTAGCGTCCAGCACTATTTCGAAGAAATCGAAGGCGATGCCGAGCGGCTTTTGATCACCGACACGGGGGGGGCCGTGGTGCTGGCTCGAGGGAGGCAGATCTATTGCGGCGGATGGCTGGACGATACGGGGCTGGACCGTCTGATCGCCCTGCTGGCCGAACGCACTGGGCTGGACATTCTATCTCTGCCCGAAGGGTTGCGTTGTCGCAAAACCGCGACCGAGGAGTTTTGGTTCAACCATACGACCAAAACCATCAACACTCCGCACGGGCCTCTGGGCCCGGCCGACGTGCTGCGACACGCGTTGTGATCGAGGCCCTGAACACGATAGATCGACACGGCGCGCCTGTTCACGCCGTCACCTTGCAATCGGACGGGTTGCGCACGCGCATACTGACCCTTGGTGCCAGCCTGCAAGACCTGCGGTTGGATGGTGTCCAGCATCCGTTGATCTTGGGCTATGACAATCCTGCCGATTACCTCGCCAACCCGGCCTATCTGGGCGCGGTGGTGGGGCGGGTGGCCAACCGCTTGTCAGCGGGCGCGATCACAATTGACGGGCGTCGCTTCGTGCTGGACCGCAACGAGGGCGACACGACCTGCCTGCACGGAGGGCGCGACGGGTTCAGTCACCAGAACTGGCAGATTATGGATCATTCGCAAGGCCACGTCACACTCAGCCATACCTCGCCCCATTTGCATATGGGGTTTCCGGGGCAGTTGACCGCCACTGCGGCCTATCGGCTGAGCGGCACAAGTCTGGCGCTGACCCTGACCGCAACCACGGATGCCCCGACCGTGTGCAGCCTGGCGCCGCATATCTATTTCAACCTCGACGGATCGCCTGACATCGGCCAGCACCGCCTGTCGGTCGCCACCAAACATGTGCTACCAGTAAAGAAGGGGTTGCCGATTGCAGGCCCCGTTCACGCGCAAACACTGGGGCTGGACCTCACCCGCGCTGCGACGATCCCCGAAGGTCTCGATCACCACTTCTGTCTCGGCGACGCCGCGCAACCGTTGCGCAGGGTGGCCGAGCTGTCCACCGACACCCTGTCGATGTCCGTCGACACCACCGAGCCAGGGGTGCAGGTCTATGACGGATCGGGCTTGAGCGTGACACAAGGTGGGCTGGAGGGGCGCAGCTATGGCAGGCGGGCTGGCATCGCGCTTGAACCGCATCGTTGGATCGACGCGCCGAACCAGCCGTGGCACAGACAAACCGGTTTACGCCCGGGCAAAACCTATCGGGCGCAATCGGTTTTCGGCTTCACGATGCGTTGAAACATCAGTTCAGTCGCTGCCCGCTGTCCGGTGCGAAATAGGACACTTTGCTCATGTCGATGGACAGGTTCAGCATCTCGCCCGGTGTCGCGACGGTTTCGGCGTGCAGACGTGCCGTAACCTGTTTGCCGCCCAGTTCCGACACGACGTAAGTGTCCGCCCCGGCGGGTTCGACCATGTCCACGAGGCACGTGGCGTCCTGCACATCCGCACCGGCACGAAACCCTGCCTCGGCGATGTCTTCGGGGCGCAGGCCCAGGATCACATCTTCAGGCAAAGCAGGCGCGTGCTTGTCCACAAGCACGAGGGGTTCGCCGATGCCGCGCGCAATCTCGATCTGCGCACCCGCGCCGCCTGCCCGCGCCTTGGCCGGGATCAGGTTCATCGCAGGCGAGCCCATGAAATCGGCCACAAACAGGTTCGCAGGCTTGTTGTAGATCTCGGCGGGCGATCCGATTTGCTGGATCACCCCGCCTTTCAGGACCACGATCTTGGTGGCCAGCGTCATCGCCTCGATCTGGTCATGGGTCACGTAAACCATCGTCGCGCCAAGGGTCTGATGAAGTTTTTTGATCTCGGACCGCATTTCGACCCGCAACTTGGCGTCGAGGTTCGACAGGGGTTCATCAAACAGGAACAGCTTGGGATCACGCACCAGCGCCCGGCCCATCGCGACACGCTGCCGCTGACCACCGGACAGCTGACCGGGACGGCGGTTCAGAAGCTGTTCGATTTGCAACTGACTGGCCACTTCGTTCAGCTTGCGCGTCTGGGTTGCCTGATCGACACCGCGCACCTTCATCCCAAAGGTGATGTTCTTGGCGACGCTCATGGTCGGGTAAAGCGCATAGGATTGGAACACCATCGCGATGTCGCGGTCCTTGGGACTGACATCAGTCATGTTTTTACCGCCTATCATCAGATCGCCGCCGGTGATCGGCTCAAGCCCCGCGATGCAGTTCAAAAGCGTGGATTTTCCGCAGCCCGAGGGGCCGACCAGCACAAGGAAGTCGCCGGATTCGATCGCGATGTTGATGTCCTTCAGGATCTCAACCGGACCATAGTTCTTATAGAGGTTCTTGATTTCAAGAATGGGTGCCATGGGTCTTATCCCTTTACAGAGCCCGCGGTCAGTCCGCGGATGAAGTATTTGCCAGCGACGATATAGACAAGCAGCGTCGGCGCAGCGGCGATGATCGCGGCGGCCATGTCGACATTGTATTCCTTAACGCCGGTGGTCGAATTCACGATGTTGTTCAGGGCCACGGTCACGGGTTGCGTGCCGGCCTGACTGAAGGACACCCCGAACAGGAAGTCGTTCCAGATCTGTGTGAACTGCCAGATGACGGTTACAACGATGATCGGCAGGCTAAGTGGCAGGAAGATCGACCAGAAGATGCGGAAGAACCCTGCTCCGTCCACCTTGGCCGCCTTTGTCAGTTCCGACGGGATCGAGACATAGTAGTTGCGGAAAAACAGCGTCGTGAAGCCGATTCCATAGATCACGTGGACAAATATCAGCCCCGGAATGGTGCCCGCGATCCCCATCAGCCCCAACAGACGCGCCATCGGCAGCAAGACCACCTGAAACGGGATGAAGCAGCCAAACAACATCAGCGCGAAGATGATGTTCGCGCCGGGAAACCGCCACTGTGCCACCACATAGCCATTGATCGCGCCGATGAAGGTCGAGATCGCGACGGCTGGCACAGCCAGCATCACCGAGTTCCAGAAATACGGGCGCAGCCCCTCGCACTGGATACCGGTGCAGGCACCGGACCACGCGGTTTTCCACGCGTCGAACGTGACTTCACGCGGCAGAGCCACAAGGCTTCCGGTGCGGATTTCTTCGAGGCTTTTCAGCGAGGTTGTGACCATCACGAAAAGCGGCATCAGATAGTAAAGCGCGAAAAGACCCAGCAGAGTGTAGAGCAACCAGCGCAAAACGATCTTTCCGAGCGCGCCGCTTTTCTTTGCGGAAGGATAGGCAAGATCAGTCATTTTTGGCTCGCAGTTCCGAATAGAGGTAAGGCACGACAATGGTGAACACGACCAACATCATGATCATGGCCGAACTTGCCGCCTGACCGATGTCACCGCGCGAAAACGCCATCGCATACATGTAGGTTGCGGGCAGATCCGTCGCATAGCCCGGACCGCCACCCGTCAACGCGATCACAAGGTCGAAGCTCTTGATCGCAAGGTGGGCAAGCACGATGAAAGCGGACATGAAGATCGGCCCCATCGACGGGATGATGATCGCCGAATAGATGCGCCATGTGGGGATGCCATCCACCTGCGCAGCCTTGATAATCTCTTCATCCACGGACCGGAGACCTGCCAGAAACAGGGCCATAACGAAGCCAGAGCTTTGCCAGACGGCAGCCAGCACAATTGTGTAAATCGCGTAGTCGGGATTGACCAACCAGTCGAACGAGAAGGTCTCAAACCCCCAACTTCGCACGGTCGCCTGAATACCCAAACCGGGGTTTAGAATCCATTTCCATGCGGTGCCGGTCACGATCATCGAAAGCGCCATGGGGTAAAGGTAGATGGTGCGGATCATGCCCTCGGTGCGGATTTTCTGATCCAGAAGAATGGCAAGAAGCAGCCCGAGAACCATGGCGATGATGATGAACAGGGCACCGAAAATGAACAGGTTGTTCATCGCCGTATCCCAGCGCGGCGAGGCAAACAGGCGTTCGTATTGTATGAAGCCGTCGATTTCGTATTTGGGCAGCAGACGCGAACGGGTCAACGAGACCCACGCCGTCCAGGCAATAAATCCATATACAAAAACGAGAACGGCGATGAAGGAAGGTGCCAGCACCATCTTGGGCAGGTGCGTTTCCAGCCATTTTGTCATCAGATCTATCCCCGGATGGCTTCGCCCCCTGCCCGGAAGTGGGAGGGGACGAAGTGGTCGGTTTTACATGCTGTTGGCGACAGCGTCGGCCAGCATCTGAACAGCGTCAGCAGACGACATGTCCGAGTTGAAATGCGCGGTCACAACGTCGGTGATCGCACCGGCCTGCGCACCGCGCAGCGCCATTCCGTGAGCATAGCTGGGCAGAAGCGAGCCATTGGCGGCGCTGGCGTTCATGTCCGCAGACGAGGTCAGCGCACAACTGTCGAATTCATCAAGCGCGACGTCAACACGGGCGGGGATCGACCCTTTGTTCAGGTTGAACACCTTCTGGAAGTTCTTCCCGACGATCAACTCAGCCAGCAGGTCTTGCCCGGCCTTCTTGTCGTCGCCATCCACCTTGAACATGGCAAAGCTGTCCACGTTGTAGAGAAAACCATCCCCTGGCGTGGATTGACACAGGAAGTCCTCGCCCGGCACTTTGCCAGCGGCAAGGAATTCGCCCTTGGCCCAGTCCCCCATGATCTGGAAGGCAGCTTCGCCATTCATGACCATCGCAGTGGCAAGGTTCCAGTCACGACCCGAGAAGTTCTCGTCCACATAGCCGCGCATTTTGCGCATCTGGTCAAACACGGCAATCATGCCATCCGACGTCAGGGTGTCGGTGTCCAGATCGACAAAAGCTTTCTTGAACCCGTCCGGGCCAAGAATGCCAAGCGCCACGGCTTCAAAGACCGTTGCGTCCTGCCAAGCCTGCCCGCCATGGGCCAGGGGGATGACACCGGCGGCCAACAGCTTGTCGGCGGCGGCGTTGAATTCGTCCCACGTGGTCGGCATGGCGATGCCGTTGGCATCCAACACATCCGCATTGGCCCAAATCCAGTCGATCCGGTGCACGTTGACCGGGGCTGCACACCATGTGCCTTCGCACTTCATGTGGTTCGCGATTGATTCAGGCAGCACATCTGCCCAGCCATTCGCATCAGCCACCGACGAAATATCGGCCAGCACGCCTTCTTCATACCATTCCTGGATGGCAGGGCCTTTCAACTGAACGGCGGTGGGTGCATTGCCTGACAATACGCGGGCACGAAGGGCTGTCATGGCAGCATCTCCACCACCACCAGCCACCGGCATGTCCGTCCAGGTGCCGCCTTTGGAAGCGAATTCTTCCTGCAGGACAGCAACGGCCTTGGCTTCGCCACCCGAAGTCCACCAGTGCAGCACTTCGGCTTGTGGTTCGGCTTGAGCCAAATTACTTGTCATGAAGGCAAATGCGGATACGGCCGCGAAAGCGGTTCTTTTCATCTTAAAATCCTCCCATTATCTGCCACCCTCCTCGGCGGCGATAACGACAGCATGCGCCCCAGAGCCGAGTCGCGGCAACGGTCAACCGCAGCCACATCCGCGCCGCAATGCAGTTTTTCCGCCGATCTGTTACAGCTTGTTACCTAATTCTTGATTCTGTTGCCGGTTGTTACAATGGCTGCACCAAGGGGCCGGTCCCGACCGGAGGGAGAGATTGACCAGTGACCATTCCACGTCTTCTTGTTGTCGACGACGATGCAGACATGCGATCCATGATGACTCAGTTCCTGCGGCAGCAAGGTTTCATCGCCCTGCCAGCCGCATCCGAAAAGGAAATCCGGGGTCATCTTGAAGCCGGACGGATTGATCTGATCCTTCTGGACGTCATGCTGGGTGATGAAAACGGGGTCGAGATTTGTGGCCGCTTGCGCAGCGAACAGGATGTTCCGATCATTCTGGTCTCGGCCCTGTCCGCCGATCATCAGCGCATGGCCGGCTACGAGGTTGGGGCGGATGATTACATCGCCAAACCGTTCAATCCGCAACTTCTGTTGGCGCGGGTGCGCGCCGTGCTGCTTCGCGCCCATCGCACGCCGTCGCTGGCCTATCGCCGTCGCGTGTCGGTCTTTCATTTCGGGGGGTGGATCTACGATGGCAAGCGCGACGAAGTGCTGTCGCCGGAAGGGTTTCAGGTCGCCTTGTCCCAACGCGAAACCGCGCTGTTGCAGGTGCTGCTCGCAAATCCCCATATACCCTTGACGCGCGAGGAAATCGCCGCGGCCCTGGACGTAACCGGCGACGGCAACCAACCCGAAGCCACCGGGCGCGCCATTGACGTTCTGGTCGGGCGGCTTCGGTCGAAGATCGAAAAAAACCCAAAGGACCCACTGATGCTGCGCACCGAACGAGGCACGGGCTATGTGTTCACGGTCGATGTGTCTGTGAAGGGCAATTGATGTCGCGCGGTCTTTCCTTGCGGCGTGTCGGCGGAGTGTGGGTTGCGTTGGCGTTTGTGGCCGGTATTGCTTCTGCCACTCTTTGGCTGGGATCGGTGCGCGCCTGGGATCGGCACCTGTCGCAAGCCTATGCGGCAGGGTTCACAGTTTATGAAGCGTTGCGGCTTGGCGTGCCACCGGGTGATCAGATCTCTATCGCGCCGTTGTCACGTGAGGACACTGCGACAGCCACGATGGGCGATTTCACACGGCTGCCCGACACGCCAAAGCCCGGCTACGTCACCAATATGTCGATCCTGACCAGACCCGCGTCACCGACGGATCGGGCGGTTCTGACCCTTGGGATTGTGTCCGATGAACTGGTCTATCCGATTTCGGATATCGTGGCGAGCAGCGACCCCATTCCGGCCGGACGTTTTGGTCAACTGACACGCCTTCTGGCCACCTATTGCAGCGAGCCGGTTATCTTTGCCCGCTTCGCCGACAAACCTTGGCAGCGTATTGATGGCACTGACATCTGGGGCTGCAACACGGCGCCGGCCGATCTGCGCGTGCCCGCCGCGATTGCTGCAATCATCGCCTTGGCAGCACTTCTGACCCATGTTGGCAACACCACGTCCAGCTTCGAAAACTTTGCGCAAGCCCTTCGTGTTCGCCGTCGTGTCGGTGGCCCCGAAAGCTATGACATCGAGGGGCCGACCGAACTGCGCAGTATAGTGGCCGCTGTGAACTCCTATCTGGAGGCCGAGCGCGCGCAGCTTGCCCAGCGCGCCATGGTCTTGTCGGGCGTCAGCCACGATCTGGGCACGCCTGCCACGCGGTTGCGGCTGCGCGCGGCGCTCATCCCTGACGCTGCCCTGCGCGGCAAGCTGGAAGCGGATATCGACCAGATGACGGGGATGATCGAAAGCGTCCTGACTTATACAAGGTCAGAAATCAACGCCGAGGAACCACGCCAGTTGTCTCTCACATCGCTAATCGAGGCGTTGGTGGCGGATTATCAAGACACGGGCAGCCCCGTCTCGATACGCCATCAGGATCCGGTGGTCATCGAAGGTGGCGCATCGGTATTTATGTCGCGTCGTGGTCACAGCCAGATGCCCGACGAACGTCGTGTGTTGGTGACGGCGCGCCCAATCTCGCTTCAGCGGGCGATTGCAAACCTTATCGACAATGCGTTGAAATACGGACGGCGTGCCCTGGTCGAGCTGCAAACAGATGCCGAGACGGCAACCATCATCGTTGAAGACGAAGGATCAGATTACTCGGTCGCGGATATTGAACGCATGATGGCTCCGTTCGAGCGCGGCGAAAACGCGGTTAACGTCGGAGGTTTCGGATTGGGGCTGACGATTGTCGCAACGGTCGCCAACCAACACGGTGGCACGCTGAGGTTCGAAACCGGGGCAAAAGGGCTGCGGGCGCTTTTTTCCATCCAACGAACCTGATCGAGGTGTAGGGGTCGCCCGACACCAGTGGAGCCGGACAACCCAATCACGTATCAGTGGCGCACCACATAGACGGAGCAATCCGAGTGGCGCACCACGCGGGCCGCGTTCGGGCCAAGAAGGTAGTCCTTCAGATCGGGACGGTGGGCACCGATCACGATCAGGTCGGCAGCGCCCAATTCGGCGGCGCGCAGAACTTCTTCATATACCGTTCCAACCGCCACGACATGGCGCACTCTGGCATCCTGTTCCGCACCCAGCGTCGCTTTGGTCAGCTCTTTCAGAAGCTCAATGGCCCTTTCTTTTGCAGGCTCAACCTGATGGTCCTGAAAGTAAGCCCCCACGACCGACATACCAAAATCGGGCACCACGGTGATGACGTCCAGTTGCGCCCCTTCCACCTCGGCCAGTTTGGATGCAGTGGTCAGCACCTCTTTTTCTTCATCAGGTCGGTTGATGTCCACGGCACAAAGAATTGTCTTGATCATGCCAGTTCTCCTTGCGGTGTTTCATCTTCGGCCCGACGTGATTGCAGGAAGGCCACAAGGGCCAGCAGCAGCAGCGCCGGAATGAAGATCAGCTCTTTCGGAAGTTGGTTGGACGGCGCTTGAACCGCCGCGATTTGCACAGGTTCATCGCCATAGAAGTCAAACGATGCGAGCTTTTCGGACAGGAAGGTGCCGAACATCGGCTCGTCCAGCTTGATCGTATCGCCCTCCGGGACCAGCACTAAGCCAAGCCCGTCCAACCGCGCCTGAGCGTCAGCCTCGTCCGGCACATCAAACACGACGGTCAGGTCTTTGCTGTCCAACGTGTCGAAGTCCGGGCCACGGATCACCGCACGCAGTTGATCACCCGGCGACGCATCTTCCAGTGCTGTTGCGAACTGTGCGGGCGGAATTTCCTCAAAAGGCGGCTGGATCTGGTTCATGAAGAAACCTGGCCGGAACAGCGCGAAGGCCACCACCAATAGCGCCACGGTCTCCCAGATGCGCGACTTGGTCAGGAACCAGCCCATCGTGCCTGCCGTAAAGACGAGGATACCGATGGTCGAGACAATGAAGACGATAATGCCCTGCGTTATCGTCACGTCGATCAGCAGAAGGTCGGTGTTGAAGATGAACACAAACGGCAGGGCCACCGTCCGAAGGCTATAGAAAAACGCGGTGAAGCCGGTGCGGATCGCGTCACCTCCCGACACCGCCGCTGCCGCGAAACTCGCCAGCCCCACAGGTGGCGTCACATCCGCCATGATCCCGAAGTAGAACACGAAGAGGTGCACTGCGATCAGTGGCACGACCAGCCCGGACTGCGCGCCCAATTCGACCACGACCGACACCATCAACGAGGACACGACGATATAATTCGCCGTCGTCGGCAAGCCCATCCCAAGGATCAGCGACAGGATCGCCACGAAGACCAGCATCAGGATCAGGTTGCCGCCCGACAGGAACTCGACAAAATCTGCCATCACCTGACCAATCCCGGTCAGTGACACGGTGCCCACAATGATACCCGCCGTGGCCGTGGCCAGACCAATGCCGATCATGTTGCGCGCACCGTCGATCATGCCTTCGATCAGGTCTTTCACCCCTTCGCGCAAACGCGCCACCACATCGCTTTCGCCTCGGAACATGGCTTTCAGCGATTTCTGTGTCAGCAGAATGCCGAACAGCAGGAAGGTGGCCCAGAAGGCCGACAGGCCGGGCGATTTCCGCTCGATCATCAGGAAATAGACCAGAACGATGATCGGCAGCATGTAGTAAAGGCCCGACTTGTAGATCTTTGCCACGTCCGGCAGTTCGACAACCGCTGCATTTGGGTCATCCAGCTCAAGATCCGGGACCTTTGAGGCAAGATAGATCAGCGCAATATAGATCGCGAAAAGCAGGATCGACAAAACCCAACCTGACCCCGACGGGAACAGCGATGTGATCCAACCCACCGGATATTGGGTTGCATAGCAAAGGATGGCAAAGCCCGCGAAGAAGGCGAACATGCCGCCGATGGTTTTGCCCATCGACACCACCCGGTCGCCAATGGTCGGCATCTTGGTTTTCACCGCCTCAAGATGGACGATGTAAACCAGTGCGATGTAGGAAATGACAGCAGGCAGGAAGGCGTGTGTGATCACCTCGACATATGAAATGCCGACATATTCCACCATCAGGAAGGCCGCAGCCCCCATGACGGGCGGCATGATTTGTCCGTTGACGGACGAGGCAACCTCGACCGCGCCTGCCTTCTCAGCCGAGAAGCCCACACGCTTCATCAGCGGGATGGTGAACGTGCCGGTGGTCACGACGTTGGCAATCGACGAGCCGGAAATAAGACCGGTCGCGGCCGAACCGACAACAGCGGCTTTTGCAGGCCCGCCGCGCAGGTGGCCCAGTGCGCCGAACGCCATCTTGATGAAGTAGTTCCCCGCCCCTGCCCGGTCGAGCAACGCACCAAACAGGACAAACAGGAACACGAACTTGGTGGACACGCCCAGCGCGATGCCAAAGACACCTTCGGATGTGATCCACATATGGCTCATCGCTTTACGCAAGCTCGCGCCTGCCCAGCGGATCTGGTCGGGCACAACCTCGGACGAGCCAAAGAAGACATAGAAAAGGAAAACGACAGCCAACGCGACCATGACAGGGCCGAGGGTCCGATAGGCGGCAAGGAACAGGAAACCCAGCGCGATCAATGAAATCATCGCATCGGTATCGTCCGCCAGACCGCCATTGCCGACGATCTTCTCATAGAAAAAATATCCATACATGGCGAGGATCGCGCCGCCGACGCCAAGAATCCAGTCGTACCAAGGGATGTAATCGCGTGGACTGGACTTGAACAAAGGGTAAGCCATGGCAGCCAGAAAGATCGCGAAGGCCAAGTGTATCTGACGCGCGTTGTTGATCAGATCTCCGGGCAACACATAGGGCGCCACGGGCGAGGCCAGAAGCACCTGAAAAATCGACCAGATCAGCGCCACCACGGCAATCATCAAGCCAACCGGTCCATGCGGGCTGCGGGCGCCGGTATCGCTGGCCGCAACCAGCTCCTGTAACTCTTCTTCGCTGAGTGCGCGTTCTTCCTTCGTGGACATCTGTCCCTCCCTTGGCTGCACGGGGTTTCTGGCGGCAGCCCACACTGGTTCCGTTCTTCGTCACATGCCCGATCTTTGCGCCGGGTCAGGATTTTGGAGGCAGCGCACCACCCCCAAAAGATTTGTCCAGATCAGGTTACTCGATCAGACCTTTTTCCTTGTAATACTTCGCAGCGCCCGGATGCAGAGGGGCCGACAGACCAGCAGTTGCCATCTCTTTCGGGTCAAGATTGGCGAAGGCGGGGTGCAGCCCTTTGAAATCCTCGAAGTTTTCAAAGACCGACGACACCACAGCATAGACCGCATCTTCCGACACTTGGTCCGAACTGACGAAAGTCGCGCCGACGCCGAAGGTCTTGGTGTCCTCATCATTGCCGCGATACATACCGCCCGGAATGGTGGCGGTCCGATAGAACGAGTTGTCTTCAACCAGCTTGTCCACAACATCACCCGCCACCTCGACCAACACGGAATCACAGGCGGTGGTGGCTTCCTGGATTGATCCCGAAGGGTGGCCGACGGTGTAGACCATGGCGTCAATCTGGTTGTCGCACAGCGCCGCCGATTGCTCGGACGCTTTCAATTCGGTCGCCAGGGCGAAGTCGCCGGTGGTCCAGCCCATGGCTTCCAGCAACACTTCCATCGTGCCACGCTGGCCGGAACCTGGGTTGCCGATATTGACGCGTTTGCCCTTCAGATCCTCAAAGGTCTTGATACCTGAATCCGCGCGCGCAACGACGGTAAAGGGTTCCGGGTGAACCGAGAATACAGCGCGCAGCCCTTCGAACGGGCCAGCTTCTTCAAATTGCGATGTGCCGTTATAGGCATGGTACTGCCAGTCGGACTGGGCAACACCAAATTCCAGTTCGCCTTCGCGGATGGTGTTGATGTTGTAGACAGAACCGCCCGTCGACTCGACCGAGCAGCGCACGCCGTGTTCCTTGCGTCCCTTGTTCACCAAGCGGCAAATCGCGCCACCTGTCGGGTAATACACGCCCGTCACACCACCGGTGCCGATCGTAATGAACTCCTCGGCCATCGCGGCCGGGGCCATCATCGCGCTTGCCGCGAACCCCACGAATGCCATTTTGAAGTTGTTCAACATCACTATACTCCCTTGTGTTGATGTTCTGTTGTTACTCGGACCACACTTCGGCCAATTGCCGACTGCGCAG
Organism: Aliiroseovarius sp. B-4; assembly: GCF_056857795.1. NCBI lineage: Bacteria > Pseudomonadati > Pseudomonadota > Alphaproteobacteria > Rhodobacterales > Paracoccaceae > Aliiroseovarius > Aliiroseovarius sp. B-4. The sequence continues at coordinate 211,647 of NZ_JBSXNV010000035.1, read as the reverse complement.
TTCGACTTCTGCAATACGCTCTTGTGCCGCGGCACCCGAGCGTCCGACAACCATTCCGATGATCGTTTCGATCAGGAACAAGGTCGTCACGTAGGATGAATAAAAATTTGCGCTATCCGCCGCCACCACAAAGCTGATCGACGCGTATTCCAGCGCCGGACAAGCATGGGTATCTGTGATGACTATCACGAAAACGCCCAGTTGATGAGCCAGTTTTGCAGACTTGATGACGTTCGAGGCAAAGGGCGGTTTTGTGACAATCAACAGCGCGTCACGCTCGTCCAACCCGGACAAGGCCCCGCCCAATGACGTCCCCATGCGATTCGCCAGGCGCCAGTTATCTGTGCAGAAATTCGCCATATAGGACATATATTCCACGATCCCCGTCGATCCCAACGCACCAAGCAACAACACCTTGCGTGCATTGACCAACACCTCGACGCAGGTTTCAAGGTCTTTGTCATCCAGCGATGCCAGCGCGTTGCTGAGATTGGATTGGCAGGCGGCGAAATGGATGTCGATGAATCGGTTCTGGCCATCATCATGCTGCTTTTGAAGCTGCTCGGCCCGTTGCGCGAAATTGTTGACGCGGCGGTCGATCTTGTCGCGCATTTCTTCGCGAAGCTCTTCGAAATCTTCGTAATCCAACGCTTTGGCCAAACGTGAGAACGCAGCAGGCGACACACCACTGTTACGCGACACGGTGCGCAAGGGCCGCGTCACGGCATCCAGTGGGTTGGCCACAAGAAAATCCGCAGCGTTGCGCAACGCATCACTGAGATCGGCATACGCCAACGCGAGCCTCTTTTCGAAGCGCTTCTCCAAATTGCCCCCCTGATTGGACAAATATAGTGTTCTCTTTGTTTCACACATTGTCAAATGGCGTCTTTTTTGTTTCAATAGCATCGAATTTCAGAGGATGCCATGTCACACGTATTTCCCCGTCACACCAAGATCATCCCACCCGTCGCTATGAAGGGGGAAGGTATCTATATATTTGATTCCAATGGAAATAAATACCTTGATGGATCGGGCGGGGCAGCCGTGTCCTGCCTTGGCCACTCGGACCCTGACGTGATCGCGGCGATCAAGAAACAGGTCGATCAGCTGGCCTTTGCGCATACCGGCTTCCTGTCATCCGAGCCCGCAGAATCACTCGCTGACCGGCTCATCGCCCATGCTCCGGAGGGGATCGAACGGGTTTATTTTGTGTCCGGCGGGTCGGAAGCGGTGGAAAGCGCCCTGAAACTGGCGCGCCAATACATGATCGAAACCGGGCAGCCGCAGCGCACCAGGTTCATCTCGCGCAGGCAAAGCTATCACGGCAACACGCTGGGCGCGCTTGGCACCGGGGGCAATGAATGGCGGCGTGAACCCTTTGCGCCGGTGATGGTTTCCGCCTCGCATATCTCGCCCTGTTACGAATACCGACTGCGCCGGGACGACGAGACGCAGGAAGACTACGGCCTGCGCGCCGCCAATGAACTTGAGGCGGAATTGCTGCGACAAGGGCCGGAAAACGTCATCGGGTTCATCGCTGAACCCGTTGTGGGCGCGACCGCCGGCGCGGTGCCCGCCGTGCCGGGCTATTTCAAACGCATTCGCGAAATTTGCGATCAATACGGTATTCTGCTGATCCTTGACGAAGTCATGTGCGGCATGGGGCGCACAGGCACTCTGTTCGCCTGCGAACAGGACGGCATTTCGCCGGACATGATCACCATCGCCAAGGGATTGGGCGCAGGCTATCAGCCCATCGGAGCGATGCTGTGTTCAGGTAAAATTTACAAAGCGATCGAGAATGGAAGCGGGTTTTTCCAGCACGGCCACACCTATGTCGGCCACCCGACGGCCTGCGCCGCCGCCGATGCGGTGGTGAAAAAGCTGACGGATGGCGGCTTGGCAGCCCGATCTGCGCAGATGGGTGAGAAGCTGATGACCGCACTGACCGATGCGTTCGGCCAGCATCCCCAGATCGGCGACATTCGCGGACGCGGGATGTTTCGCGGGCTTGAGATCGTCGAGGACCGCGAGACCAAAGCCCCCTTCGCCCCCGAGAAAGGCATCGCCGCAAAACTCAAGAAGCACGCTTTTGCCAATGGGCTGATCTGTTACCCGATGGGCGGCACGATCGACGGTCGTCAAGGCGATCATGTAATGTTGGCCCCGCCCTTTATCATCACCGATGACCAGATTGACGAACTTGTGGCCAAGCTGTCCAAATCCATTGCCGAGGTTATATGACCCGCCTTCCGAAACTGATGGTGGCCCCAAACGGCGCGCGCCTGACCAAGGCCGATCATCCCGCCCTGCCGATAACCCTGTCCGAAATCGTCACCACCGCACGCGACTGTCATGCGGCCGGGGCCGATGGTCTGCACCTGCATCTGCGCGACGCAGAAGGCGGGCACCTGCTTGACGCAGGGGCGTATCGCGAGGCGGTTCAGGAATTGACCACTCAGGTGCCCGATATGGCGATCCAGATCACCACAGAGGCGGTCGGAAAATATGACCCGCCCCACCAGCGTGAGATCGCCCTGCAATCGAGCGCATCCATGGTATCCGCGTCGATCCGCGAACTGTGCCGCGACCCGGAGGGTGTCACCCGTGCGTTTTACACCGACTGTGCGGAGCAAGACATTGCGATCCAACATATCCTCTACGACCGCGCGGACGGGGAGCTTTTGATACGCACCCTGCCCGATCCCGTGCTGAACGCGCCCGATCTGCAACTGCTGTTCGTTCTGGGCCGCTATGCGGCGGATCAGAACTCGGACCCCCACGATCTGGACGATTTTCTTGACTGGATGGGCACGCATGACCTGTCAGCCGACTGGGCGGTCTGTGCCTTTGGCCAAAATGAAACGGCGTCTCTGGTTTATGCCGCCCAGCGCGGCGGGAAGTGCCGCGTCGGGTTTGAGAATGCGCGCGTTCATGCAGATGGGCGTGTGGCAAATGACAATGCTGAACGTGTAAGAGCCGTTCGCGAGGCGATCCAGCGCGCCTAACCTTGCCGCAACACGCGAAGGTGTTTGCGGTCACATTCCCGGATAGCCAAAGCCCGGATTTTATCGCATTGTGTCGCAACAAGACTGCATGCAACTGGGAGGAAATCATGCGCAAACTACTTGGCAGAACCGCGTTTGCCGCCGTCTCGCTGGCCTTTGCCACCGAAGCCATGGCGACCGAATGGAACGTGTCCCTATGGGGCAAACGTCGCGCTTTCACCGAACATGTCGAAAAGCTGGCCGAGCTGGTCAGCGAGAAGACCAATGGTGAGTTTACCCTGAACATCAGCTATGGCGGCTTATCGAAAAACACCGAAAACCTTGATGGCATTGCAATCGGCGCGTTCGAAATGGCGCAGTTCTGCGCGGGTTATCACCGCGACAAGAACCCGTCGATTACGGTGCTGGAATTGCCGTTCCTTGGTGTCACGTCGCTGGAACAGGAAATCGCGCTGTCCAAGGCGGTGTATCAGCACCCAGCCACGCAAGAAGACCTGGCGCGGTGGGATGCGACGCTTCTGATGCCGTCGCCCTTGCCGCAATACAACCTTGTCGGTGTCGGCGATGCCCCGACCACTCTGGCTGACTTTGAAGGCTTGAGCGTGCGTGCCACGGGCGGAATTGGTGCCGCGATGGAAACTATCGGCGCGGTGCCGACCTCGATGTCCGCGACCGAAGTGCGGCAAGCCATGGACAGCGGCATCGTGAAGGCCGTGTCCTTTGCGCCCCATGCCCACATGTCGTTCGGCACGATCGAGAATGGCAAGTGGTGGACCACCAACCTGAACCCCGGCACCGTCAACTGCCCGGTCGTGGTGAACACGCCCGCATTGGAAAGTCTGCCCGAAGCCCATCGCGAGGCACTGCTTGGTTCGGTGGACGAGGCACTCGCCTATTATGTCGACTATTACAACAACCAGACAATGGCGGCCTGGGGTCCGGCACTGGAAGAGCGTGGGATTGAGCAAGTGACCTTCTCGGACGAAGAGATTGCTGCCTTCAAAGAGGCTGCCGCAGCGCCTGCTGCCGCAGCGTGGATCGAGGAAAACACCGCTCGCGGCTTACCCGCGCAAGAGCTGTATGACCTTGTCACCGGCATGATTGCTGGCGAAAGCTAAATCAACGCGCCCTGCATCCGTCTTGATGGGTGCAGGGCAACGACCGGTCATTTCATCCCAGTCACAAAGAGGTTTTCATGGCAGGTTCATCGCTTGTGCTGTCAGACGACAGCTCACTCAGCAAAATTGACCAACGGCTGTATCGGTTGGAATCTGCACTGGCGCTGGTCAGCGGGCTTGCGGTGTTTTCGCTGATGATCCTGGCGGTCGCATCAGTCAGCGGCCGTAACTTTTTCCAACAACCATTGCCGGGCTATGTGGACTGGATCGAACAGGCCATGCCCCTGATCGCGTTCATGGGGGTCGCTTATGCGCAGCGCGATGGCGGACATATCCGAATGGATATGCTGGTCGGCAAACTGCGCGGTCGTGCGCTGTATCTGGTCGAGATCATCACCACCTTGGCGATCCTGATCTTCATGATACTGATCGTCTGGGGCAGTTGGGCGCATTTCGCCCGCAGCTTCGATTTCGCAGCCCCGATGTGGAGCCGCGACAGCTCGATGGACATTGCCTTGCCGCTATGGCCTGCCAAACTTCTGGCACCGGTGGCATTCAGCGTCTTGTGCATACGGCTGATGGTGCAAATCTATGCCTATGGTCGGGCCTTCGTGCGCAACGACCCTTCTCCGGTCGCCGTGCCGCTGGTGGCTGATGCCGCCACCCAGGCGGCCCTCGAAGCCCAGCATGTCTCGGGCCGTGACGACGGGACGGTGTAATCATGGACCCGATTGAGATTGGTCTGATCGTATCTGGTGGCATGCTCGTTCTGGTAGTGTTCGGCATGCGGGTTGCGTTTGCTGCCGGGCTGGCCGGGCTGGTCGGGCTTATCTGGATCTTCTGGGCCAAGTTCGGCTATGACCCTGCGCGTTTCGGCAAAGCGCTGACCGTTGCCGTAAAAACCGCAGGACAGGTGCCGCATTCGAAAGTGTCGTCCCAGGCGCTGAGCCTGATCCCCACATTTATCCTGATCGGATACCTTGCCTATTACGCAGGGCTAACCAGAGCCTTGTTCGAGGCCGCAAAACGCTGGCTGGCCTGGGTGCCCGGCGGGTTGGCGGTATCGACGGTGTTTGCAACGGCAGGGTTCGCCGCGGTGTCTGGCGCGTCGGTCGCCACATCCGCGGTCTTTGCTCGCATCGCCATCCCGGAAATGCTGGCCATTGGCTATGACAAACGATTCGCCGCAGGTGTTGTGGCGGCGGGCGGCACGCTGGCATCCCTGATCCCGCCGTCTGCGATCCTTGTCATTTATGCCATCATTGTTGAACAGGATGTGGGCAAGCTTTTGCTCGCAGGCTTCATCCCCGGTGCGTTTTCAGCCGTGATCTATGGCCTTCTGATCATTGGCATGGCGATGACCATCAAGGGCTTCGGCCCGCCCGTCACCGGCTTTACGTGGAAGCAGCGCTTCGCCTCGCTGCCCCCGGCCCTGCCCATCGTATTCGTCGTCGTCACGATCATCTTCTTTGTCTATAACCCATTCGGAGGCGACGCATGGGGCACCCCGACTGAAGGCGGGGCAATCGGGGCGTTCGTGGTGTTTTTGATGGCGCTCTATCGCGGGATGCGATGGGCCGAGTTGAAAGACGCACTGCTGGAAACGGCGAAACTGTCGGTGATGATCTTCACGATCATCTGGGGCGTGCTGATCTATGTCCGCTTTCTGGGCTTCGCGGGTCTTCCCTCGGCGTTCTCGGATTGGATCACCTCGCTGACCCTGTCGCCGATGTTGATCCTGATCTGCATCCTGCTGGCCTATGCGGTGCTGGGCATGTTCATGGATGCCATCGGGATGCTGCTTTTGACCCTGCCGGTGGTTTATCCCGCCGTCATGGCCCTGAACGGAGGCGAGGCCGTGTCCGCCGCCGACAGCGCGTTTGGAATGTCCGGGCCGATGTGCGCGATCTGGTTCGGCATCCTCGTGGTTAAAATGGCCGAGTTTTGCCTGATCACACCACCCATCGGTCTGAATTGCTTTGTCGTTGCGGGCGTGCGCGATGATCTGAGCGTGCAGGATGTATTCAAAGGCGTCACCCCCTTCTTCATTGCCGATGCGTTCACCATCGCTTTGCTGGTGGCCTTTCCAATGATCGTCCTTTGGCTGCCCAGTCAGGTCTAGCCGCGCAATGGGCATTCACTCGTTAACTTACCGTCACGGCAGCCGTTCATATTGACTGCACAGCCCGATAGTATTGATCACTTTCTATCACATGTGGCTGGTAAATGTATCAAAGTGAACCTAGTTAACATGTTTACATCATCCTACACAGCTGCCTGTGCACATTTCTGACGAAGGACAGTGGAATGCCGAAAGACGAGCTGCCCGATCTGAACGGGCACCTGAAATTCGAAGACGACAAGGGCGCCGGACGCTCCAAGTGGTTGGCCGCATTGTTCGCCATTGTGCTGGTCGGATGGATGGGCAGTGGCTACATCCTGCCATCGCAGCCAGACGTCGAACCCACTGACGAGCCGGTGGCGCGTGCGGTGGCGGTCGCGGTCATGACCTCGTCCGCACAGGACATTGATCTTGTCCTGATCTCGGAAGGGCAATCGATCCCGGACCGCGCGACCAATGTCACCGCCAAGGTCGGGGGTGAGGTCCTGTCTGTGTCGGCCGACCGCGGCGATCTTGTTGCCGCCGGTCAAGAAATCGGACGCCTTGACGCTGCCACCATCGAAGCACAGCTGGTGCAGGCGCAAACGCAGTTGGATCAGGCGACTAGCGATCTTGAAAAATCCACTTCGCTCCAGAAAAGCGGGATCACCACGGAAGACCGCGTGCTGCAAGCCCGCGCTGCCAAAGCCTCGGCAGAGGCGGCGGTGGCGGCTGCGCAAGAGCAATTGGAAAACACCGTGATCCGCGCGCCCTTTGCCGGACGGCTGAACGATATGACGCTGGACGAAGGCGAATTTGTGAACAGCGGCGATGTGGTGGCCGAGGTTCTGGACAACAACCCGCTGTCGATTGTCGTACAAGTGCCCCAACAGGCTTTGTCACGGCTGAAGAAGGGCCAAACGGCCAAGGTGTCGTTTATCACCGGCGAAGTGCGCGATGGCACCGTCGCGTTCATCGGGGCCAACGCCGACAGTCAAACCCGCACCTTCCGGGTTGAGGTCACAGTTGACAACCCCGACAGCGAAATGCCCGCCGGGCTAAGCGCTCGTATCGCCATTCCAACCGGCAAGGCACGGGGCCATTTTATATCTCCGGCGATCCTGTCGCTGGGAACCGATGGCGAACTGGGGATCAAAACAGTCACCGACGACAATATTGTCGAGTTCGCCCCGGTGTCCATCGTGCGCGCCCAAACCGATGGCATATGGGTCACTGGTTTGCCGGAAAGTGCAGACATCATCACGGTGGGCCAAGGGTTCGTTAATGCTGGCGATACGGTCGATCCGCGCCCGTCTGACGCCCCCGCCGCAACCGAGGTCGCCCAATGAAAACCCTGATCACAGCCGCGTTCAATCGCAGCAAGGTCGTTCAGCTTTTGTTGGTGTTTCTTCTGATCATCGGCGCGTTTGCCTATTACGCGATCCCAAAGGAAAGCAATCCCGAAATCCCGATCCCGATTGTCTATGTCTCAACCGGGTTGGATGGCATTTCGCCCGAAGATGCCGAGGACGTGCTGATCGGCCCGATGGAGACGGAGTTTGCCTCGCTCACCGGGCTGAAATCCATGACAGCGACAGCCAGCGAAGGTCATGCCAGCGTCCAGTTGGAATTCGAACCGGGGTTTGACGCGGACGAGGCGCTGCAAAAGGTGCGCGAAGCGGCCGACAAGGCGGAAAACGACTTGCCCCAAGACGCGCGCCTGACCGTGACCGAGATTAACACCGCGCTGTTTCCAATCCTGACCGTGATCCTGTCCGGCCCGGTGCCCGAACGCACGCTGAACGATCTGGCGGACGATCTGAAGGACGATATCGAGGCTTTGGGCGGTGTGCTGGAGGTCGACATTGGCGGCAAACGCGAACAATTGCTTGAGGTCTTGATCGACCCCACGGTGTTCGAGACATACAATATTACGTTTGAAGAGTTGATCAGCTCGATCAACCGCAACAACCAATTGATTGCCGCCGGTGCCATCGAAAGCGAAGCCGGGCGCCTCGTCCTGAAAGTGCCGGGCTTGATCGAGGACATGTCCGACGTGATGGAGCTTCCGGTGCTGGTGCGAGGTCAAACCGTTGTAACCTTTGCTGATGTCGCCACCATCCGCCGGACCTTCAAGGACCCTGATGGTTTTGCCCGGATCGACGGCCAACCCGCCTTGGCGCTTGAGATCAAGAAACGTGTGGGTGCCAACATAATCGAAACCGTGGCCGAGGTGCGCGATGTGATCAGCACCGCGCGGGCCAATTGGCCTGACAGCGTCCATATCAGCTATACGCTTGATGAAAGCGAGCAGGTTAAATCCATGCTGTCGGACCTTGAGGCAAACGTGATCGCTGCGATCATTCTGGTGATGATTGTCGTGGTTTATGCGCTTGGCTTGCGCTCGTCCCTGCTGGTCGGTCTGGCCATTCCGGGGGCGTTTCTGACCGGCGTCGCAGGGCTTTATTTCATGGGCTACACAATGAATATCGTGGTCCTGTTCTCGCTGATCCTTGTGGTCGGGATGCTTGTCGATGGTGCCATCGTGACCGTCGAACTCGCCGACCGGTACCTGCACGAAGGGAAATCCTCGAAACAGGCATATGCCGAGGCCGCGATGCGGATGGCCTGGCCCATCATCGCCTCGACCGCCACAACACTATGTGTGTTCTTCCCACTGCTATTCTGGTCGGGAACGGTGGGTGAGTTCATGAAATTCCTGCCGATCACGGTGATCATCACACTGGCGGCCTCGCTGTTCATGGCGCTGGTTTTCATCCCTGTCGTTGGCGGGCTGATTGGCAAACAACAAAAGCAATCCGCAAAGTCGAAGGCACAGCACTATGCTGCCGAACGCGGTGATCCACGGATGATGACCGGCGTCATGGGCGCATATGTCAGCCTGTTGAAATGGTCGATCAAGCGACCAAGCGTGACGCTGAGCTTTGCGGTGATCGCATTGGTCGCCTCGTTCATTGCCTACGGATCCCTTGGCAACGGCCTGACCTTCTTTCCAGAGGTCGAGCCGGATTACGCGCAGGTCGAGGTGCGCGCGAAAGACAATTTCTCGGTCTATGAACAGGACGCATTGGTTCGGCAGGTCGAAGCCAAACTGTCGGGTTATGACGAGATCGCCAGCATCTATGCCCGTTCGGGCGGTGGCCGCGATGGCAGCGACGCCATTGGCTCGTTGCAGTTGGAACTGGCGGAATGGGACACGCGAAGACCCGTTGTCGACATCGCCGAGGATATCCGAAAGGACGTCGCCACCATTCCGGGTATTGACGTGCAAGTGCAGACCGCCGTTGCTGGCCCCGGTGGCGGCAAGCCGGTTAATCTTGAGGTCGCATCCAACACGCTTGAAGATCAGCAGGCCGGTGTCGCGCTTTTGATTGAGGCGATGGAGCGTCTGGGGGGCTTCACCGATATCGTGGAGACCAGCGCCTCGCCCGGCGTGGAATGGCAGATCACTATCGACCGGTCCGAGGCCGCGCGCGCCGGCGCAGACGTGGCCATTCTGGGGCAAGCCGTGCAACTGCTGACCCAGGGCATAACGGTGGCAAACTACCGCCCCGGAGACACGGATGGCGAGGTGGACATTGTCGTCCGCTTCCCGGCCGTTGACCGCACCTTGGCCGAATTGCAGAACCTTCGCGTGCCGACCAGCGCCGGGCTGGTGCCGATCTCGAATTTCGTGTCATTCGATCCCGCCCCGCGCAGTGGAGTCATCACGCGGATTGATCAGGAACGCGTCATCTCGATCTCGGCGGATGTGGCACCGGGGGTGCTTGTGAACGACCAGATCCTGGCCTTGCAAAGCGAGTTGGACAAGATGGATCTGCCCGAAAGCGTCGAGGTGAAATTCGGCGGCGAGGCCGAGGAACAGGCAGAGGCCATGACCTTCCTGATCGGCGCGTTCCTGTCCGCCATCGGTTTGATGTTCCTGATCCTGCTGACCCAGTTCAACAGCTTCTGGCAGGCCTTCGTAGTGATGTCTGCCATCGTCTTTTCCATCGCGGGTGTGCTGCTGGGCCTGATGATCACCGGGCGGCCTTTTGGTGTCGTCATGGGTGGGATCGGTGTGATCGCGCTGGCGGGTATCGTGGTGAACAACAACATCGTGTTGATCGACACCTATAACGAGCTGAAAGCAGCGGGTGCGTCGCCCTACGAGGCGGCGTTGCGCACCGGCGCGCAGCGTCTGCGCCCGGTTGTGCTGACCTCGGTCACGACCGCGCTGGGTCTGATGCCGATGGTGATCGGGTTGAACATCAACTTTTTCACGCGTGAAATCGTCTATGGCGCGCCATCGACCCAGTGGTGGACCGAATTGTCCAGCGCCATTGCAGGCGGCTTGGTCTTCGCGACGGTGCTAACCCTGATCGTCACGCCTTCGATGCTGGTTCTGGGCGAAAAACGTGCGGCACGGGCGGTGGCCAGGGGGGCGGCGCAACCGGCATGATGACCCGCACCGGCTAGACGCGGGCACCCGTGAATGGAGCGAGTTCTATCCCGCTGTCTTCAAGCGCCTGCCGCACCTTGGTGGCAATCACCACGGCGCTGGGTGTGTCGCCATGCAGGCAGATCGTGTCGATCCGTGTCGGGATGCGCTGACCGCTTTCGGTGATGATCGCACCCTCGCGGACCATCTGAGCCATCCGTGCGCCTGCCGCGTCCGGGTCGTGGATCACCGCACCCGGCAGGCGGCGATCCACCAGTGTTGCGTCATCATTATAGGCGCGGTCGGCAAAAATCTCGCAGGCTGTGGCGCATCCCAGAGCACGGGCTGCATCTTGCTGGGCGGTGCCTGCCAGCACCATGATGATCAATTCGGGCGCGATCGAAAGCGCCGCGTCATAGCAGGCGCGCGCCAAATCTGCATCCTCTGCGGCCATGTTCGCCATTGCGCCGTGCAGTTTCAGATGCCGCACCTGTCCTCCTTCCGCCGCCGCCATCGCCTGCGCCGCGCCCAGTTGATAGCGCACCAGGTTTTGCAGCGTTCCGCGGGGAAGCTCCATCCGTCGCCGCCCGAAGCCGTGCAGGTCGGCAAACCCCGGATGCGCGCCGATGCCAACCCCCTTGGCAACCGCATTTTTCATCGTTGCGGCCATGACGTCCCAATCGCCTGCGTGCAGCCCGCAGGCAATATTGGCCGATGTCACGATATCAAGCAGCGCCGCATCATCCCCCATCTGCCAAGGGCCAAACCCCTCACCCATATCCGCGTTCAGATCGATTGTCTGTGGCATCTTCTACCTCTGGTCCTCATCTGTCCTGTCACCACCTGCCGTGACCCCGCTGATCAACTGATAGGATAGCAGGTCAGGGATGGAATGGGGATCACGGATCAGCGGGATGATGCTCTGCGCAAGCGCTTTGCGTGCGATCGCGGCCTTCCGTTCGACTTCAACCGCGTGGTCCAGTTCGATGAATTGGAACCGCAGCGGCGCGCCCGCCGGGGCTTGCGCGATGATCGGCAGATCGCAGGGCAGCACAGTGCCGATACGAGGATAGCCGCCGGTGGTCTGACACTCGCACAGCAGCACGAAGGGCGTGCCATCGCCGGTGATCTGGATGTCGCCCGGCACGACCACCTCGGACAAGACCGTGCGGCCGCCCTCGGTGTGGAACCCTTCCTCCGGTGGCACCAGCCGCGCGCCCATCCGGTTGCCCCGCACGTCCCGATGAAAGGTTGTGGTTGTGAACCTGTCACGTTCGGCCTGAGGAAAAAGATTGGTCTGGAGGCTTTCGACGATCCGCACGGTGCCGCCGCTGAAGCGGTCATCAACGTCCAACGTCATGCCTGCCTGCCCACCCGGATCATCAGAGACCCCTAGGTGATCGCCCACCTTCACCGCACTGCCAATCCCTGCCGCCAAATGCGCCGAGCATGCGCCCAGCCGCGAGCTGCCTTCGAAGCCGCCGCCCACATGCAGATAGCCATAGCTGCCCGCCACCGGACCACCGATGGACAGCCGCGTGCCCGCAGGCCATCTGTGACTGGCATTCCACGCCAGTTTCATCCCATCCAGCATTGCCCGCATTGGCGCGCCGGTCAGGGCGATGCGCAGATCGGACTCCGCTTCGAACTCTCCGCCCATTCCCGCCATCTCAACCGCGGGCAGATGATCGGACTGGCCCAGCAACACGGCCCCTTCGGTCAGCGCCAAAAGATCGACAGCCCCGCCACGGGAAAGTCCCGAATCCAACCATCCGGGACGTCCCTTGTCTTGCAAGGTTACACCCGGTCCAGCCCGCAGAACTTTCATATTCCCGCTCATCTGATCACCGCGACGGTCGCGCCGCCCATCGGGTCACGGCGCAGACGATCCAGCGTGTCGGGCTCTGTGGTCACAAACTGCACCTCGTCACCAGCCCGCAACAGGAACGGCTCGTCGGCATCGGGTTGAAACAGACGCATCGCGGTCTGTCCGACATGCTGCCAACCGGTCGGTGTGGGCACCGAAAACAGCACAAGTTGTCGGATCGCCACCGCGATGGCCCCTTCCGGCACCCGCGCGGTCAGCTGGCTTTGGCGCGGAATGTCCCATGCCTTGGGCAGCGTGCCGAGATAGGGCTGTCCGGGTGCGAACCCGATGGTCTGAACCCGCAAGCGAGTCGAGGTCAGGGATGCGATCGCCGTGTCCTCAGACAGCCCGGCTTGCGTGGCGGCCTGCGCAAGCTGTGGGGCAAGATCGGTGCCGAACACGGCAGGAATACGCCAAAGACGCCGCCCATCCGGTAGGTTTGCCGCATACCAGTCACGACTGTCGAGCAGCCCCCGGATCTGGCCGCGCAGCGTCACGTGATCCAGATGGAGCGGATCGAAGCGCAGATAGACGGACACCAACGAAGAGGATGTCTCCTCGACTGCCGCCCACCCGGCGGCTTCTATTGCGGCGCGAAAGGCCAAGGCAGCGCGGTTGGCGGCCTCGCTTAGCGTTTCGGCGAAACGGACAAGGATGCCATCCACCCCGGCAGAGCAAATGACCGGGCCATCGGGCGGGCATCGTTTTGGATCACGCTGTGTCACATGTGCCCCGGCAAGCGGTTTCAATCGAAGGAAAACCTATCGCCATCTCGGCCAGGATAACATTCAAAAATGCGGCTCCCGGCATCGACCGGGTGGTCTTCACCAAGGTTCAACCGGGTGGACTCTGACTCAGAAACAGAGTGTTTTTGTATTCGGGACAGTTTTCTGATAGAGTAAAATACTATTATTTCTCAGATTAGTTGATTTTGAATACCTATTGTTTTGTAAGGGACGGTTATTTCGATGGCCAGCTTTGCGCGATCCTTGATCAAGGATACCGGCGTGCGCGCCGATTGGGTGGACCTGCGCGATCAGGATTATATCCCCAATCTGGCGGTGCTGCGTGACACGGTTTCCCTGAACCCGAAACTCTTGACCCCTGATCCCGCCACCGGGTTGCAGGTGCCAGTCTTTGGTGCGCGCAATCAAGGCAGCAGCGGTCGGTGTGTCGGCTTTGCGCTGGCCAATCTGATCGACATCCAACGACTTCTGCAAACCCTGCGCCGTACGCCCAGCACTAGCGATCATCCCGAACCCGATCTGTCAAAGGTGCAGGAAGATATCGTCAGTGCAGACATGCTGTATCGCATGGCGTCCTTCCATGACCGCTATCCCGAGCTTGAAAACGGTGAAGTGCTGGCAGAAGAAGGGATCCTGACATTACGATCTGCGATCAAGGGCTTCTATCATCATGGCGTCTGTCGCGATTGGCCCTTTGGCGAACCGACCACCGATGAGGGGCGCTGGCAAAGCGAATGCTATTTGGCGGACGGGCCAGACAAAGCGCGTAAGTTCACCACGGTCGGTCAGGCCAAGAAAGCGCGCGAGATCGGGCTTGGCGCCTATTTCCGCCTGGCCTCGATCCTGAACCATTTTCACGCGGCGCTGAACGATGCCGAGGCGATCCTGACCACGGCGAATATTCATGACGGCTGGCTTGAGGCTTTGCCCGACAAAGGAGGTCTGATCACCTGGCCGCCCGCGCTTGGAAAGACCGGCACGCATGCTTTCGTTGTCATCGGCTATGATGAAATGGGATTTCACATCCTGAACTCTTGGGGGCCGAAATGGGGCGGATATAACGGGCAAGCAGGGGTGGGCTTGTGGTCTTACACCGATTGGGCGCAGAACGTGGTGGACAGCTGGGTCCTGCGACTGGGCGTGTTCGCCCCCTCTGCCTTCGGCGCGTCTGTTGGCGAAAAAGGCACCAAGGGCGACGCCGGCCCCATCCAGTCCGGCTCCACCCCCAGTTTTGAACTTGTCGGCCATTACATGAACCTGGATGATGGATATCACGTGGCCACCGGGTCTTATCCGTCTTTCAAGGATGGCTGGACACGAACCCGCAAATACCTTTCAGAACGGCTGGACCCCAAGGCCGATCCCGCCAATAAGGACAACCAGTATCGCGGCGTCCTGATCTGGATCCCCGGCAGTCTTGAGGGAATAAAGCCCGCCTTTGCCGACGCGGTCGGGCGTAAGACCCTGATCAAGGATCTGGGCCTGTATCCCTATACGATTTTCTGGTGCAACGGCTTCGTCGAAAAATCACTTGAGGTGCTGCAAAGCCTGTTTGACAGTTGCGAAGAACAAGCTGGGGAAAATGCCGCCCATCTTGACGAACTGATCGAAAACCGCGTGCGTGGCGTGGGTCGCGCTTTCTGGCGGGATATCGAACTGAGTGCCCGACGCGCGCTGCGGGGCACCGAAGAACTGCCATATGAAGATTTCGAAAGTGACGAACTTGACAAGATCAAGACCGGCTTTGTCGGCGATCTGTTGTTTGACCTGTTGGAGTTAAGAAAAGAAACGGGTTGTGAACTTCACATCGTCGCCGAAGGGGCCGGTGCTCTGGTGGTGCACGAAATGCTGTCGCTGCTGGAGCACAAGACACGCTGGTTCGATCCGGCTTCCTTGAAACCGCGGGGGATGGACCGGTTTGACACGCTGCATCTGGTCCATCCGGCTATTGGGATGCCACGCGCCAAGAAACGCCTGATCCCGCTGATCAACGTAATGAACGGTCCTGTTGCGGGCAAAAAGAAACGCAAGTCGTCATCGCGCAAGCCGGTGGTGCAGGAATACCTGGAATACACGACACCTCCGCGTGCGCGGATTTACGTCCCAACGCCCGAACTTGAGGAGCGCGTGAAGTTCGGTGCCTATGGCAAATCCATCCTCCATCTCGTCTCGCGCGCATTCGAAGATCGATACCCCTTGCCACAAGACGCCGACGACACCTCGGCCCCCTATCTTCTGCGCCCTCGACCGTTTCTTGGCATGTCGGGTGTCGTGGATGATCCCACAATCCCGGTGCAAAATGCGGTGTTCCGGCTGAACTGTATTGCCGCGCAGAAACACAATCTGGACCGCATCCCGCAGTCTGCCCTGAACGACGACCCCACCATCACCAACAGCATTTTCGAATGCATAAGAGGATTTCAGGAAAAGGGACACTGAACGCCATCAAGGAGAAGACCATTGACCAAGATCACTGTTGAACAACTGATGTCGAAAATGTCGGATCTGAACGCCGATGAATCCGAACTCTCAGAGTATTTCATACTTGATGAGGAACGATCAGGTCCATTCTCCCCCAAGTTCAAGCTGAACCCTGCGACCGTTCAGATCCCTCGCGGCGCCAACGCCGCCCAACGCACGGCGGCGTTGATGAACTCGGCCAACTGGTTTGCACGGATGAACCGCAAAAGCGCGTTTCAGAAGAAACTGGCACAGGGCTATGACGGCCCGATCATCGTGTCCGAAGGGGACAGTTGGTTTCAGTATCCCATCCGCCTGCGCGACACGATCGACCACTTGATGGCCAGCTATGCGATCTATTCGCTGGGCGCCGCAGGCGATCTGCTGAAACGTATGGCGGACAAACAGGAATATATCCGCGCGCTGGAAGAAACAGGCGCCGAGATATTGCTTCTGTCAGGAGGCGGCAACGATCTGGTCGCTGGCGGCGCTCTGGCCTCCCATCTAGAGGCTTTCGACCCCGAACTCGCCCCTGCTGATTACCTGCTGCCATCCTTCCAGGCGCTGCTCGATGACGCGCTCGGGCATTATGGGCGGATGTTCCGGCAGGTGCAGCAAAGGTTCCCCCATGTCAACATCCTGTGCCACGGCTATGACTATCCCGTGCCCAACAAGGATAAGTGGCTTGGCCAACCGATGGAATCGCGGGGCATTCGCGACCGCGCGCTGCAAATGGCCATCGCCGCCGAGATGATGGACCAGTTCAACCGACGCCTGCGCCGCCTGTCCCGGTCGATGCCCAATGTCACCTATATTGATTGCCGGGGTGTGGTGGGCAATAATCGTTGGTTCGACGGGCTGCACCCGACAGGCGAAGGCTATGGCGATGTCGCGCGCAAATTCCAGCTCGAGATCAATCGCATCGCCAACGCCCGCAGCGGACCGCCTGTTGTTGTGAGCGGCCCGTTTGGCTCGGCCGTCGAGTTGTCACGCGCCTTGCAAGCGCCCCCGGTCATCGCTGGAGGCCCGGCAAAAGGCATGTCCTTGCATGTCGGTATCAACTCCGTGGATCCGACACATTATGACGGCTGGGATGGTCAACTGGCCGCCTGCGAAGCCGACGCTCTTGCGATGCAGGGTATCGCTGAAAGCGAGGGGTTCAAACCGCAGCTTGTGTTGACCAGTGACGCCACCCGCCAGAACGTGGTGGACGAAATAAAGCGCGCTGCAAAAGACCTTTCCCCGGGTGACATGTTCCTTTTTACCGTGTCCAGCCATGGCGGGCGGGTGCCCGATTTCAATCAGGACGAAGACCATGACGACGACAGCCAGCGGATGGACGAAACCTTATGCCTGTATGATTTCCAGATCGCGGATGACGAGCTTTATATGCTCTGGACCCTGTTCCGCGATGGGGTTCGCGTGCTGATCATGCCGGACACTTGCCATTCCGGGTCGATGGCGCGGTTTGGTCCCACCGCCCCGGCCGAGTTGTTTGGGCGCGTCATCCCGCAAGACCCGCGCATCCGGGCCATGCCGCTTTATGTTGAAGATCGAGTCTGGCGGGCCAACGAAGCCGCCTATCGCACTGCGTCGAAGTCTTACAGCGCGATGAAAGAAAGCGTCATGACCGCGCCGCTCAGCAGCCCCATTCAGGCGTCTGTCCTGAACCTTGGGGCGTGCAAGGATACGCAATATGCGATGGACGGGCCGCAAAACGGGGCCTTCACCGGTGCCCTTCTGAACGTCTGGAACGGCGGACGCTTCACCGGCGACTACCGCGCCTTCCGTGCCGCAATCGACGCCGAGATCGGCAGCGACAGCCAAACTCCGCAACTGTTTGAACGGTTGCTGAAACAGCCGAATTTCGTTCTTGATCGGCCCTTCACCTTGCAACCTGCCGGTATTTCATCCGGAACGGGCACAGTGGCGGCCAAATCATTCTCTGCATCAGTCGATCCGATGACCGAGGATGAAGGAGACGAAAATGACCTTCTGCCTGATGCCGAGCTTGATGCGATCCTGTCAGCCAAGACACGTGGGGCGGGCTTCCGCAGCGCCACGGCGGCGCTTGAGTGGCCAGACTATGCGGACTTCGACGGATTTATCCGGTCACTTGGGCTGAAAAATTTCGGCACGGATGAGTTCCTGATCCTGGGTGGAGGGCACTCGACCCCCGGCGGGAAATGTCAGGGCAAGAACACCTATCCACCGCGCGGCTTGTGGACCAATATCGCCAAGACCGCGCAGGCGCTGGACCATTTCCGCGACCGGATCGGTAAACCCATCGCCATCACCAACGCGTATCGTGGCCCGGCGTATAACGCTTGTATTGGTGGGGCCAAACAAAGCCAGCACATGAAGTTCTGCGCCTTGGATTTCAAGGTCTCTGGAATGTCTGCCCCCGAGGCGGCAAAAGCCCTGCGCTGGCTGCGTGACAAAGAGGGGTTCTTCACCGGCGGGATCGGCCGCTATAGCAGCTTCACCCATATCGACACGCGCGGCGTCAACGCCACATGGCCACCGGCATTCCGAGACATGAAGCTGTCCGGCTCGTCGCCCCTGAAAAAACGCGAGCCGCGCGATCTTGCGGAACGGATCGCAATTCTGATTGCAACTATGTTGGCCAAGCCCAGATCGGCACCGGGTGCGAAATCCCGCAGTTCGGCCTTCGCGGACCCGGTCAGCCGGTCGAGCGACGATTTCGACCCAACGTCTGAAAATGCAGCACACCAGCAATCGCTACAAGCAGCGGTCAGCGCATCCAGCGTGATCTCGTTCGTCGAGAACCTGACCCCCAGCCAGAAAGAGGACGTGCTTTTGTCAACGCTGTTTGCCCAGCGGGCGGCGGACGCAAAGGCCGACCCGGTGAAGGAACGTGAGCTGTGGCACACAACCTATATGGATATGCTCAGCCTTATGGGATGGACCCGCGAGGCCGCGCCTTTCGAGGCCAGCCAGAAGATGAAAGGCAATGGCAGCTTCGATAAGGTCGTCCTGGCCACACTTGCCCAGGTCGCGACCGGCAACCAGTTCAAGATCGTCGAAAGCGCGATGGAGGCGCTGCGCGGGCTGGCAGCGGATGACGGCAAAATCAAGCTGTTTGATTTCGAAACCTCCACTTCGACCGGTGGCAATTTCCAGATCGGAAGCGCCGAGGCATCGGGTGACGTAATCTCGATGGCTTTGGGCGCGTTCAACTTCAATTTCAAAGACAAAAAGCAGAACATCCTGTTTGTGTCATGGGGCAAGAACGAACTTGACTACTGGCTGTCCGCGCAGAAAGTCGTCCTTAGCCCGACGATCTACGCCGATATACGCGAGATCATTCGCGATAAGCTGGCGGACACGCGCAAAACCCTGATTGCGGATATCGACGTCGGATGACACAGGAAAACGCGCCTCCACCACTCGACAGTGACGCCGTGCCGTTGCCACGACCGGTCACTGCGGGAAAGCTACAGATCGCACCGCGCTATCTGTTGATCCTTCTCTTGCCGGTCGCGGTGCTGACTGCTTCAGAATATTTGCTGGGCACGTTCGGTGATACGTCGTTACAGGTGCAGGGGATCGAACTTGCGCCGATGGCGCCGCTGATCGAGCTGGACGGCCGTTACAAGTTTCTTGCCGCCCTGTTTTTATTCGTGGCCGTGACCATCACCCTTATCGCCATGTTTTCATTCGAGCTTTATGCCCGCCACACGAAAAAGTCGATCTGCTATACGCTGGTCGGCATTGTCGGGGTCATCATGGTGACGCTCAGCTTTTCAACTTTTGAGCCGGACTGGATGCCCGCGAGTTTTGAATCGCAAGCCTTGCTGGGCGAAAACCTGTTTCGCACAGCGCTTGGCATCGGCAATCTGCCCGGCTGCGACCCCGGCGGCGCACTAACAGGGCCTTGCGAGAATATGGGGGCATACTTTGCGATGAAATACCTGCTGGATCGCGTCAACATCCTGACCTCACTGGCGGCAGCGGCGATCATAGCGGGAATGGTTCTGTCACTGGCCGACCCTGTTGGCATTGATCGCAGCAACAAGAACGCACTGATTTCCGAGGCCACGGCACTGCAAAACGCGCAGGAAAGCACCCAGCGTTATCTCTATTGTGCCGGTGTCTTGCTGACGACCGGGATGGTGCTTGTGCTGTCCTGGATGAAATGGCCCGGTGCCTTGATCGCAGACCCGATTCTGCGCAACGCACATGACAGTGTTGTCAGTTCTTTGTCCATGTTTCGCGGCGTGACCTATACGGTGCTGATTCTGTCATTCTATATGCCGGTCAGCCTGATCCTGAAGGTGCGGATCGAGCGGTTCAAACAGGCAAGCGAAGCGGTCGGAGAAACCAAGCTGGGCAGCACGCTTGAAGGCTTCGACATAAGGCGTATCGCAAGTATGGAGGCATTCAAATCCATCCTTGCCATCGCCTCGCCGATCCTGGCCAGCGCGATTGGGTCCTTTGTTGATCTGTCGGTGTTTCAGTGACACCACGCAGTGCTGACGCCCCTAAAGCGCCCCGCCGCGTTCTGTAACACTGACAGGGGTGGGAAATGGTGGAGAGCCTAGCCAGGTCGAACCGCTACCCTCTTGCTTAAGCCTAGGGCCGTACCAGAATGAAATCCGGAACAATGCCCGACAACTCGATCAGCCGATGCGGGTCGTGGCCGTCAAAGAACCCGAAACCTGAAATCAAAGCCGATTTTATTCCTGCTGTCTGTGCACCCAGTATGTCTGTGTGCAGACTGTCGCCCACCATGACGGTGCGGATCGCGTCACATCCACCAAGCTGCGCAAACGCCAGTTCAAAAATATTCATAAATGGTTTGCCGAAGAACTGAGGTTCAGTTCCCGTCCGGTTCGCAAGTCGATGGGCAAAATGGCCTGGTTCCGTGGAAAAACCATGCTCGCGCGGTGCAACAATATCAGGGTTTCCCACTAATACCGGGCGCGCAGTATGGGCAAGTGAGGCTTCCAAAAGCACTTGTCTTTCCTCAGTCCAGTTAGAACTGCCGAGCATCAAGAACCCGTCAACCGCGTCATAGTCCGATGCGTCATCGGCCAGAAAGGTCGTATCAAGGTGCTCCAGGCCTTCGCACCCAAAGCTCTCCTGTGCAATCACACCCCAGCGCCTTTCGGGTTCGGATGACAAGGCGTGAAGCACAGTCTTTCGGCTTGTGATCACGTCCTCTGGCGCGAAGTCATAGCCCAGCCGCTTGTATTTCTTCATCAGCGTTGAGTGAGGATATCCAGCTGCATTCGAAACCACGACCACGCGTTTTCCTGTCTTTTGCAGGCCCGCCACGCGTTCGGGCACCCCTTCAATCGCAGTCTCGCCGATGTTCAGCACCCCAAATGCGTCCAAAAGGAAGGTGTCGATGGTGTCGCTTAACGCATCAAGGTCAGGCAACCGTTGGCTTGCCCCTTTGCGTCGCACCGCCGGCAAGCGATGTCGAACCGCTTCGTAAGCAGCAAAAGCCTCGGGCAAGTTCAAATGATCGCGCCTCTGACTTTGGCTGACACCCATTCGGAAATCACAACTGCAAGCAAAATAACCAAAAGGATCAGCGAGACTTGCGGCCACGCCAGCACATTAAGCGAAGACGACAATTGCAGCCCGATTCCACCCGCGCCCACCAGCCCCAGCACGGTGCTTTCACGAATATTGATGTCCCAACGGAAGACTGCAATGCCGGCAAAAGCAGGCAGGATCTGCGGCACGATACCATATGCCATGATTTGCCAGCGGCTGGCGCCCGTTGCGGAAATAGCCTCGACTTGGGTTTCGTCAATCTCTTCAATCGCTTCGTAAAGAAGTTTCGCACAGAACCCGATTGAGCGAATTGCGATGGCAACAACGCCCGCGAAGACGCCGGGGCCGATAATCGCAATCAGCAACAATGCCCAGATCAACGAATTGATCGAACGCGTTGAGACGATGATCAACAATGCAACTGGTCTGATAAACAATTTTGACGGCGTGGTGTTTCGGGCAGCTGCGAACGCCACAGGCACCGCAAGGATCAGCGCAATAATCGTGCCAAGTGTCGCGATGTTAAGTGTATCCCAGATGGGTTTGCCCAGTTGTGAAATATATGACCACCTTGGCGGCGTTGCACGGGTCCAGATATCACTGGCAATCCGGGGTGCATCCCAAACGAAAAACCATGTGGTCGCGGCGGAAATCTGCTGCCACGAATAGGCAAAGATCGCCACACCGGTCAGCCAAAGCAACCAATGAAACAAGCTTTCACGCCCGGTGCGACGTTGCCAAAGCTTCAGTTCATTGTATTCGCGCACCGGCATTATTGCACCCTCGCCCGGATCAAACCGGACAGGTATTCCAGTGCCATGACAATGATGATGATCATCATTAAAATGGCCGCTGCGGTGTCGTATTCATACCGATCGAACGCAGTGTTAAGAGTCGCGCCAATGCCGCCCGCACCAACCAACCCCAGAATGGCACTTTCACGAAAATTGATGTCGAGGCGATACATCGAAAGCCCAATAAGGCGGGGCATGACCTGAGGCTGCACACCGTAGTTGATCCACTGCATCCATTTCGCACCAGACGCCTTGATGGCTTCGGCTTGCACGCGGTCCATGCTTTCGATGTCTTCTGCCAGCAGTTTTGACAAGAATCCGATGGTCGCGAAGCTAAGTGTCAGAAATCCGGCAAGCGGTCCAAATCCAAAGATCGCGACCAACAGGATCGCGACGATGATTTCTTGCAAGGCGCGCGACACTGCGATGATACCGCGGCAAATGAAATAGATCGGCAAAGGCGCCACATTGCGGGCCGCACCAAGCGCAATGGGAATGGAAATCAAGATGCCGACCACGGATGATGCGACCGTCATAATGATGCTTTCGATCATCCCGCCCCAAATATCGGCCGATCGCGACGTGAAATCAGGGCTCGTGAAGGCCAACACGAACTGCTTGCCACGTTCCAGCCCCTCGTATACCCGAGACCAGTTGATCTCGATCGTCATGTAGGCGGCAATCAGGTATGCCACAAATCCGATAAGCAAAAGCCAACGCAACCAAGCGCGTTGAACGAACGGCTTTTTCTTCCACGGCTTGCCCAAGATCGTTTCGAGTTCCGTATTCATCCGACGGCCTCTTCGTCGTCATCGACCGCTTCAATCGTGGCTTCCCAGTCCTCTTCGCCATAAATCGTCGTCAGCACGTCGGGCGTCAAACCTTCGGGCGGGCCATCAAATTCGACAGCGCCGACGCGCAATCCGATGACGCGCTGCACAAACATCTGCGCCAGTGCCACGTCATGGATGTTGATAATCGCCGCCAATCCGCGTTCTTTGCAAAGCTCGCAGATCAATCGCATGATTTGACGGGATGTTTTTGGATCAAGCGATGCAGTCGGTTCATCGACCAGCAGAAGCGCAGGATCTTGGATCAGGGCCCTGCAAATACCCACCCTTTGGCGTTGCCCGCCCGACAGTTCATCCGCACGTTTGTCAGCCATATGTGCAAGCCCGACACGGTCAAGCAGGCGGAACGCTTCGTCCACGTCGGACTGAGGGAACTTGCGCATAAAGCTGCGCCAGAACCCGACATAACCCAATCGACCAGACAGCACATTTTCCATCACCGTCAGTCTTTCGACGAGCGCATATTCCTGAAAAATCATTCCCATGCGCCGACGTTCTTTTCGCAGAGCGCCAGCCGACAACCCAGTCAATTCCGTATCAGCCAGGTAAACTTTGCCCGACGTTGGCTCAACCAACCTGTTGATACATCGGATTAGCGTCGACTTCCCCGCGCCAGATGGGCCGATCAACGCCAGAACCTGACCTTCTGGGATATCCAGGTCGACCGCTTTCAGCGCCTGATCCCCGGTCTTGTACGTCTTTACAAGCTTCTCAAGCCGCAGCATGAAAGCCTCCCCGCCCCAGTTCTTGTTGTTGGATGGGGCGAACCTTCTGGTCCGCCCCAACGATATTTATTCGCAAGCGTAGCTTACGCCATTGGCTGTATCGATCTTGCGGATCACATCCCAAAATTCCTTGTAGGTCATTTCCAGGAATTGACCCTCATTTGATTTCTCAAACTCAGCCTGTAGCGACGTGCCCTCCCATTCGAAGCTAAAGAACGCGTTACGTATCTTTTCCTTCAGCTCAGGTTTAAGGTTGTAGACCGTGCCAAACCCGGTGGTTGGAAACGTCTGCGATTTATAGATCACTTTGACGTCGTCTTCTTTGATGACATCCCGGCTGATCATGCGCGACTTGACCGAGTTGGCGATGGAGGCCGCCACATAGTCTTTGTTGGCCACACCAAGGATCGAGTTGTCGTGCTTGCCCGAAAAGACAGGTTCGAAATCGCGATCAGGCAACATATCGAAATCGCCCTTCAGGATAGCAGAAGGCGCTTTGAAACCCGAGTTCGAAGTTGGCGACGTGAAGGCCAATTGCTTGCCCTTGATGTCCTCAACCTTTTCAATACCAGAGCCAGGATAGGTGATGATCTCCATCTCATATCCAAAATTGCCGTCCAATGACGCCATGATAGTGAACGGATTGAAACCTGCACAATTCACAGCCAAGGGGTTCGACCCGGTGTTGAACCCTGCAATATGCAGCCGTCCTGACCGCATTGCTTCAATCTGTGCGGCGTTGCTTTGCACAGGGAAAAACATGACCGGCTTGCCAGTTTCATTTTCCAGATGCGTCAGGAAATCAGACCAAGCCTCTTTGTAAACCGCCGGGTCTTCAACGGGCGTATAGGCAAAAATCAGGGTGTCAGGGTCAATTTGCTCGGCTGGGTCTGTGGGTGTGTCTGCCAGCAGATCCCCGTCAACGTCACAAAACCTTTCGTCCAAAGTGCCCCGCGGGCAGTCTTGTGCAGCGGCAGGCCCGGCCAGCGAAAGGCTAAATACCAAAGCGGCTCCGGACAGAAGTGTGGTCATTACTTTCATGAAAATATCCTCCCTAGACGGTGAGGCTAGAGCGGAATAGCGCTAACAAGCAAGAAATAATTCGACTGCTATCAACGGTTGAGAAAGTCTGCTTCGGTCCAATCTCTGAAACAGTTTTCCGTCGGAACATCCAGTATCTTTCCATTCAGATAGCCGCCCGAAAACAGCCGGAACGGAACCGCTGCATTTCGCGCAGTTTGAAAATCAATAGCACTGTCACCGACATAAACCGATCTATCCGGGGTTGTCCCAAGACCAGAGATACAGCCATGCAATGGCGCTGGGTCAGGCTTCTTCGCCACATTGGGTTCGGCACCCACGATCACGTTGAAATACCGTGTAAGACCAAGTTCTGCGCAAATTCTTCGAGCAGGCTCAGTCGGCTTGTTCGTACAAACACCCAACGGCACGTCAGACGCGCACAACTGTTCAAGACATTCAACCACGCCCGGGTACGGGCGGGTCAATGTCGTCATATTCTGCTCATAGTTTTCCAGAAAAAGCGTCAAGGCTTCTGCTTGCAGACTGTCGTTAAACTCGCCCGTTGCCTTCAAGCTCCGTTCAACCAATTTTTCGACGCCATCACCGATGAATGAGATAATGGTCTGCAGATCGAGAGGCGCGCGGTCTAGTGCAGCCAAAACCACATTGGTTGCGGCCTGCAAATCCGGTGCCGAATGGACCAAGGTGCCGTCCAGATCGAAAATAATTGCTTCAGGTATTGTCATAGAAGGTTCTTATCGCGTCCAAGCCTTGCACACCATCGCTCGCAACATCTGTGCATCACATTTCGGGTGACAAGATGGGGAAACCCGACTGCATACACAATGGAGACAGCGCGCGCAGATCGCTGACCACCCTTTGACCCGCTCGAAAACCGAATGAAGCTCCTGATTGACCCGTTTTTGATAACTAGCTTGTCTCTGCCCCTGCTAGCTTGTCTCTGCCCCTGCCGAAATCATCGAAACCAGCCAGTTCACGTCCTTTGCTTGGACAGACCGTTTGCGGCGATCCGGCGTGAGCGTCCCCATGGACGGAAAAGGCCGGTTTCCCGATAATATCTTCGTCGAAAGGCTCTGGCGATCCCTGAAGTATGAATGCGTCTACCTACATGCCGGGGAAACCGGATCAGAGGCAAAGGCAGGGATCAGAAAGTGGTTGGAGTTCTACAATCACAAGCGCTCCCATTCCGCACTTGATCGGCAGACGCCGGACGACGCATATTGGGCGGGCTTAGAAGAGCAAAAAGCAGCATGAAATCTAAACCTGATACACCTTAGAAACGCTGCAAACCTGTCCTAAAAGGTGGGACCACTTCAATGTTTCAGGTGCGGACAAAGCCTTAGTTCGCAGAGGTAGACTAAATGTCCGCTTTCTCCGAGTATAGACGGATGGATAAGATTGCAGAGACCTGGCGCGGCACACGCGCTTCACTAGTTTGGTTGTCTGAAGCTCCGATCGTGAACGCGCGTATTGCACTTTCCACGATGAACAAGGAACAGGCGCGCATGCTCATGGCAAGTCAATGCGCTAAGTTCCTCGCAACCTGCCGCGTTAACGTTGAGATGCATGGTGAGCCACCCAGCCCGGGCAAAGGTTGCGTTCTGAACTACAATGAAACATCGTTCGCCGACGTGATGGCCTATGGTTCATCTTTGTGGGGCCATATTGATCGCGCGGCGGCAGCGGAACTCTACGGTTATCTTCCTTTTGGACGCTCGGCCGCTCGCAAGGCGGGGATCGAATTGGTTCCAAGAGGGAATCGTCAGGCCACTGAACGCTTGCTTCATAAAATAGTGGCCGCCCTGAAACGCGGAGAGCGGCTGGCTTGGGGTGGTGAGGGTCGGCTGCAAGGCCAGGACGCGGTTGGAAGGTTCAAGGTCGGAGGAAGTCTAATCGCAATACGGGCGCAAGTTCCCATAATTCCCCTTGTATTCTGCGGTGGCCACCAAGTAATGCCGCTTGGTTCAATGCGCGCGCGCGCTGGAAAGATACTTATTCGTTTTGGCGCACCGATTCCAACGACGGGGCTCAAAGAGGACGAGGCACGTTCTTTGGCGGATCAGGTCCAAGAAATTGCTGTCGAAATCTATGCTGAATTAAAGGCGGCGTTGGCTCTAAGTACTTAACCGTCCTGTGGGTCTCGCCACGAGGGACATGTTCTAGCTGAGAATTGCGTATTTCCCGCGAGCGGTGATTCAATCGTTGCGCAGCATTTGCCACCAAGGGCTCTTTTTCCTCTTTCGCCGCGCTCTGACTGAAGGTCCGCTATCACCAGATAGGGTCAGTGGTGCTGCCAGAAAAAGACAATCTATGTGGCCATAGGGGTCAAAGTGCTGTCCATAGGGGTCAAACTATGTGGCCATTCACATGGAGAATTTGGTGGAGCCTAGCGGGGTCGAACCGCTGACCTCTTGCATGCCATGCAAGCGCTCTACCAACTGAGCTAAGGCCCCATCCGAAGGCGTTTCCGCCGTCAATGCGCGGTATTTATGCAAAGGCGCATTAGGGTTCAAGCCTAAAAGTCGCCTTTGCTAAAAATTCAGTGCCGCTTAGTCGTCGTCATCTGCGGCGACGTCGGCGATGTCGTCCAGCGAGACTTCATCTTCATCGTCGTCTTCCAGAACGTCATCGCCCAGATCGACATCGACATCTTCATCGTCTTCAAGAACCGCATCTGCGTCATCGACCAGATCGTCCTTCATTGCGGCTTTGTCTTCTTTGTCGGCAACCATAGTGCGCGATGCTTTGCCAGTTTCGAGGTTCACAACCTCACCCGTATAGGGGCTGACCACCGGATTGGCATTCAGGTCATAAAAGCGTTTACCGGTGGTCGGGCAGACGCGTTTGACGCCCCATTCTTCCTTGGGCATGTAAAACCCTTTCCGTTCTGTCTAAGTCGTGCGAGATTTGCCGCCAACTGCCACATGTGTGCAGAGGTGTCAAAGGCTTTTCCCCTTATGGGCGGATACCGTGGCAATTGTAAGGAAAAAAGGGACCATATGTTCTGGTCAAAACAGGCAAGCAGGCTGACCGAAGCTGAACACATTGATCTGGCAGGCACACCAGACGTTACTGTTTTGTTGCGCCCTTCGGTGCGGGCGCGGCGATTGTCTTTGCGAGTTTCCAAACTGGATGGCCGCGTGACTTTGACCGTCCCACACGGGGCGTCGCGCCACGAGGCAGTGCGATTTGTCTCGGAACGCGCCGATTGGATTCGCAAGCATCTGGCAGATGCGATGCCAGAAAAGCGTCCGGCCCTTGGCTCTACCCTACCATTTCTTGGCCAGTCTCATCAGATCACCGAGGCACCAATACGGGCCGCACGCGTCCGCGATGGCAAATTCATTCTGCCACCCGGTGACGCCCGCAAGACCGCCGCCCGACTTGAGGCGCTTTTGAAACGCGAAGCGCGCGACCGGCTGGCGAAGGCAAGTGATCACTATGCAGACATGGTTGGCCGCAATTTCGGTCGCCTGACGCTGCGCGACACGCGCTCGCGCTGGGGATCCTGCAGTTCGACGGGCAACCTGATGTATTCCTGGCGGTTGGTGATGGCGCCCGAAGCGGTGTTGGACTATGTCGCGGCGCATGAGGTTGCGCATCTGGTGCATATGGATCACTCGGCTGCATTCTGGGCGCAGGTTGAAGCCATTTGCCCGGCCTATCAAACACCCCGACAGTGGCTGCGCGACCATGGCGCAGGTCTGCATCGCTATCGCTTTCGCGACTGAACGCATGGGCGTGTTGACGCCACGCCAATTTGTGATCACAGTTACGACATGCAGGCTCAAACCCGTTCACCATCCGATACGTCCAGCGCCCATGAGCGCGTCTATCGCAGCCTGCGTGCGCGGATCATGCACGGAGAGCTGGACCCCGGCCAAAGCCTGACAATCCGCGGGATCGGCAAGGAATACGACGTCTCGATGACCCCTGCCCGCGAAGCGGTGCGCAGACTGGCCGCCGAGGGCGCGTTGACACTGTCCAGTTCCGGACGAGTGTCAGCACCCGACCTAACCGCCGAACGGATCGAAGAGTTGGCCGCGCTGCGCTCGCTGCTGGAACCCGAGCTGGCGGCCCGCGCCCTGCCCCGCGCCCATATGGCGCTTATCGACAGGCTGCGCGCCATCAACGTACGGGTGTCGGAATGCGTCACCAAGCAAGACGCGGTCGGCTATCTGCGTACCAATCTGGAATTTCACCGAACGCTCTATCTTCGGGCACAGGCGCCGGCGATCCTTGCTGTGGCTGAAACGGTGTGGCTGCAACTCGGCCCGACCATGCGTGCCCTTTATGCGCGTCGCCAACGCACCGATCTGCAACGCCACCACCGGATGATCTTGTCCGCTCTGTCAGCCGGTGACGAACCCGCCCTGCGACTGGCGGTGCGCACGGACGTGACGCAAGGTTTGAAAATGCTGGTGGCCGATTGATCACGGACCGCAGTCAACCCAGATGAAACCCCCGAAACTCTTTCACCGTCGACAAGCTGAGCAGTGTTTTCATCTGCGCGAACGACGGAATGGAAGTCAGCCTTTCGCGATATAGTTTCTCGTAATCCTCGGTGTTTCTGGCCGCGACTCGCAGCAAGTAATCAAACTCGCCTGAGATCAGATGACATTCCAGCACCTCTGGCATTTCAAGAATTGCCGCCTCGAAGGCCTGAATGTCCTCACGCCGCTGACTGACCAGCTTCGCCTCGATAAACACCTGAATTTCCAAGCCGATGGCCTTGCGGTTCAGACGCGCCGCGTAATTGGTGATGAACCCGTCCGCCTCCAACAATTTGACCCGCCGATGGCAGGCCGAGATCGACAGACCCACCTTGTCTGAAAGCTTCGACATTGAAATCGAGCCGTCCTTTTGAAGGATGGAAAGAATTCTTGTGTCCAGCTTATCCATCGTAAATTTTCCGATTAATTAGGTATGTTCGATAGTTTTTACGTAAATAATCCTTCATTGCAAGAAATTAAGGAACCTTTTCAGATCAACCGCTGCTAGGCTACAGTTGCTTAACACGTGACACGTTCACCCAAGGGAGGAAGAAAATGTCCAATAAGATCGTCGTCGGATACGATGGCAGCGACAGTTCGAAAGCGACGCTGGATTTCGCGATCGGGCTGGCCAAATCGCAGGGCGCGGCCATCGTGGTTGCGCATGTGCTGGAATGGTCGCCGTATTCATTCCTGACACCAAATGAGCTGGAAGAGCGTCACAAACGGCGCGGTGAGGAGTTGGAGCGCGCGGAAAAGGCAGTGCTGACGCCCGTCGTCAAGGGTCTGGCCGACAGCGGGGTCAAGGTCTCGACCGCCCTGAAATACGGCGGCATCGCTGATACGCTGTGCGACATCGTGAAAGCCGAGGGTGCCACGCAAGTGATCGTTGGCCGCACCGGCAATTCGGGCCTGTCATCACGCATCTTCGGCTCGGTCGCGGGCACATTGGCGCAGATCTCGCCGGTGCCCGTCACCATCGTTCCTTAAAAAAACAATGCGAACAGGGATAGTTATGAATTACACAATCAAGGCAGCGGCATGGGCCGCACCGGCCATGCTGGCGGCGACAGCGCCCGCGATGGCCCAATCCATGGACCAGAAAATCAACGACATATTTGCCAGTTCAACCGGCTGGTTCGTCAACTTCATCTTCAGCCCTTTCCCCGGCACGTCCTTCCCGTGGATCGTTGCTTGGCTGGTTGTTGCGGCAACGGTCTTCACAATCTATTTCGGCTTGATCCAATTCCGGGCCTTCCCGCATTCGATCGCGCTTGTGAAAGGCGATTACTCTGACCCCAATGACGCCGGTGAGGTCAGCCACTTCCAAGCCTTGGCAACCGCCCTTTCAGGCACGGTCGGGCTTGGCAACATCGCAGGTGTGGCCGTCGCGGTCGGCATCGGAGGGCCGGGTGCCACCTTCTGGATGATCCTTGCGGGCCTGTTGGGCATGGCGTCGAAGTTTACCGAATGTACGTTGGGTGTGAAATACCGTAACGAATACGAGGATGGCACCGTGTCGGGTGGCCCGATGTATTACATGACCAAGGGCTTTGCAGAGCGCGGCCTGCCCGCTGGCAAATTCATGGCAGTCTTGTTCTCGATCTTCTGTATCTTGGGCGCATTGGGCGGCGGGAATATGTTCCAGGCCAATCAGGCACATGCACAAATCACAAATGTGGTCGGAGATTTTCCGGGCTGGATCACCGGTATCATCTTCGCTGGCATCGTTTTTGCGGTGATCGTCGGCGGTCTGAAATCCATCGCCAGCGTGACTGAAAAAGTTGTGCCGTTCATGGGTGTGCTCTACGTGTTGACCGCCTTGATCATCCTGCTGATAAACGCAGACATGATCGGCTGGGCGTTCGGCCAGATCTTCGCAGGCGCTTTCACCGGTCTTGGTGTTGCTGGCGGTATGGTTGGTGCACTGATCCAAGGCTTCAAACGGGCGGCGTTCTCGAACGAAGCCGGCGTTGGGTCGGCTGCGATTGCCCACTCGGCCGTGCGCACCAAGGAACCGATCACCGAGGGCTTTGTGTCCCTGCTTGAGCCGTTCATCGATACCGTCGTGATCTGCACCATGACGGCGCTTGTGATCATCATCACGGGCCAATTGATCAGCGATCCTGCAACCGGTATGTATCTGCTGGATGAAGGCGGGGCGACGATTCAGACCATTGACGGCAACAAGGGGGTTGCGCTGACGTCGGCTGCATTCTCGGCCTCGTTCGGTTGGTTCAAATATGTCCTCGCCATCGCGGTGATCCTGTTCGCTTTCTCGACCATGATCAGCTGGTCCTACTATGGCCTCAAGGCGTGGACTTTCCTGTTCGGCGAAGGCCAAAGGAAAGAACTGACCTTCAAGGTGATCTTCTGCATCTTCGTGGTGATCGGTGCCTCGGCCAACCTTGGTCCGGTGATCGACTTCTCGGACGCGGCGATCTTTGCCATGGCGGTCGTGAACATCCTGGCGCTGTATTTCCTGATGCCCGTCGTGAAGCGCGAGTTGGACAGCTACCTGTCGCGCCTCAAGTCGGGCGAGATTCGGAAATTCGAATGAGATGACACCGGACACAGAGATGTGTCATAAAAGACGAAAGCCACCGGAGCGATCCGGTGGCTTTTTTTCATGCGTGTCTACGAGGGATTACGCGTGGATCGCGCCATCGCCACAAGCCAGCGCGGCCTCGCGCACAGCTTCCGAGAAAGTCGGATGGGCGTGACAGGTGCGGGCCAGGTCTTCGGCTGATCCGCCGAATTCCATCAGCACGCAAGCCTCGTGGATCAATTCGCCCGCCGCTGGGCCCATGATGTGGACGCCCAGAACGCGGTCGGTGTCCTTGTCAGCCAGAATTTTTACAAAGCCCTCGCCCTGGAACACGGCCTTGGCGCGGGCATTGCCCATGAAGCTAAACTTGCCGACCTTGTAGCCGCGGCCCTCTTCCTTCAACTGTTCCTCGGTCTTGCCGACAGAGGCCACTTCAGGCGCTGTATAGACGACGCCCGGAATGACATCATAGTTCACATGGCCCGCCTGGCCGGCAATCGCCTCGGCCACCGCAATGCCCTCGTCTTCCGCTTTGTGAGCCAGCATCGGGCCTTCGATGACATCGCCAATGGCCCAGACACCCGACACGGAGGTTTTCCAATGATCGGTCGCGATCTGCCCGCGTTCGGTCATTTTCATACCCAGCGCGTCCAGACCCAACCCTTCGACATAAGGACGGCGGCCTGTGGCAACCAGCACCACATCGGCATCAATCGCGTGCTCGCTGTCATCCTTGCGCAGCTTGTAGTTCACAGTCGCCTTCGTTTTCTTGGCGTCCACATTCTGAACAGCCGCGCCCATGACAAAGCTCAGCCCCTGCTTTTTCAGCGCACGCTGGAAGGTCTTGGCCAGATCGCTGTCCATCCCTGGTGTGATGGCGTCAAGGAATTCAACGACCGTAACCTCGGTGCCCAGACGTGCATAAACCGACCCCATCTCAAGCCCGATCACACCGGCCCCGATCACAACCATCTTCTTGGGAACCTTCGGCAATTCAAGCGCACCGGTCGAGGTCACGACGATTTTCTCGTCCACCTCGACCCCGGGCAGGGTCGACGGCTCGGACCCGGAGGCAATTACGATGTTCTTGGCGTTGTGGACTTCGTCGCCGACCTTGACCTGACCGGCGGCGGGGATCGACGCCCAGCCCTTGATCCAGTCGACCTTGTTTTTCTTGAACAGAAACTCGATGCCCTTTGTGTTCTGGCCGATGACGTCATCCTTATAGGCCAGCATCTGCTTCCAATCGACCGAAGGGCTTTTGCCCTTCAGACCCATCTTGGCGAAGTTGTGTTCGGCCTCGTGCAGGCTGTGCGATGCGTGCAAAAGCGCCTTGGACGGAATGCAGCCGACGTTCAGGCAGGTGCCGCCCAAGGTCTCGCGCCCTTCGACGCACGCGGTTTTCAGGCCAAGCTGTGCACAGCGTATCGCGCAGACATAGCCGCCCGGACCGCCGCCGATGATGATTACGTCATAGTCTGCCATGTGTCTTGTTCCTTTCATTTGGGGTCTGGGCGTGGCGTATGTCCGCCATCGTCCCGCTCACCCCGGAGCATTCTTGCCTAGTGATATTCATATGAGCGCCGAGATCAACATCACGGTCGTCGCAAGGAAGCCCACGAACCAGATCAGCGAGCGCCATGGCGCCCAGCCAAACAGGTAGGCGGGAAGATACAACAGCCGAGCGCCCAGATAGACATAGCCGCATGTCGCCGTCGTCGCGGTGGACCGGCCCGAGAGCGTGACGACCACGACTGCCGCCGTGAACAGGATCAGCCCTTCGAAATGGTTGTTCAACGCCCGCTGCGCCCGACCTGCGATGCCCGTCAGCTCCCGCGGCTTGTCACGGGGCGAGGCCGCGTATTTCGACCCCACCTGCATCTGCGCCAGAACGGAGTAGATGCAGAACTGGACCACTTGCAGCAGGCCTGCGAGGGCGAGGATGGTGAGTTCGGGGGTCATGTATGCGTTCCTATATACCTAAGTCACTGCGCATTGCAGCTTTGACTGCTTTCCACGCGTCGTGTCTCGCACGTGAACCTCGTTCAGCGGCCTCCCGTTGGTCAAGGCTTTGACACAGTTGATCAGAACCGACGATCTGGCACTGAAAGAGCCAATGTCCAACTTCATACCGATTCTCGTTTGTGATCCCCAGTTGATCTTGTTCTTTCCACGCATTGAGAAGGCCGACGTAGGCTAGTTTCCGATCGGTTCTCAAGACCGACCTTCTTTCTGCTCGATGATTCAAAATATGCTGGAGTAGACTGGTAAGAATTGAACCCAAGCCCGCGGCAGTAAAAAGTGACAGCCAAACGTTCATTTTCTTAAGCCCGTGCTCGCACGGGCAGCGCCCGGACCTCCCCCATGGGGAGGGCGCTTCGCACCCACCCCGAGGTCCGCGCACCGCCCTCTGTTGTGGTCATAATTACAAATCCATCAACAACCGACGCGGATCTTCCAGTGCTTCTTTCACGCGCACAAGGAAGGTCACGGCACCCTTGCCGTCAACGATGCGGTGGTCATAGGACAGTGCCAGATACATCATCGGGCGGATCACGACCTCTCCGTTGATCGCCATCGGGCGGTCCTGAATTTTGTGCATACCAAGGATGCCCGATTGCGGCGGGTTCAGGATGGGCGAAGACATAAGCGAGCCATAGACACCGCCGTTCGAGATGGTGAAGGTGCCGCCCTGCATTTCGTCCATCGACAGCTTGCCATCACGGGCGCGGCGGCCCTTTTCGGCAATGGCTTTTTCGATCGCGGCGAAGGACATCGCATCGGCGTCATTGATCACCGGCACGACCAGACCCGTGGGCGTGCCCGCAGCGACGCCCATGTTCACGTAGTTCTTGTAAACAATGTCGGTGCCGTCAATCTCGGCGTTCACCTCGGGCACCTCTTTCAGCGCGTGACAGCAGGCCTTGGTGAAGAAGGACATGAAGCCCAGGCGCACGCCGTGTTTCTTTTCGAACTCGGCTTTGTATTCGTTGCGCAGCGCCATCACCTCGGTCATGTCGACCTCGTTATAGGTGGTCAGCATGGCGGCGGTGTTCTGGCTGTCTTTCAGGCGGCGCGCGATGGTCTGGCGCAGGCGCGTCATTTTCACGCGTTCTTCGCGGGCGGGGTCCCCAGCGGCACGCGGTGCGGCGGGCGCGGCAGCAGGCGCAGGGGCAGCTTTCGGAGCGGCCACGGCGGCAGCGACGTCA
Organism: Aliiroseovarius sp. B-4; assembly: GCF_056857795.1. NCBI lineage: Bacteria > Pseudomonadati > Pseudomonadota > Alphaproteobacteria > Rhodobacterales > Paracoccaceae > Aliiroseovarius > Aliiroseovarius sp. B-4. The sequence continues at coordinate 176,713 of NZ_JBSXNV010000035.1, read as the reverse complement.
TGCTTCATCACGCGACCATCGCGCCCCGTGCCTTGCACGTCGCCCGGTTTCAGACCGGCTTCGGCCATGGCTTTCTTGGCCGATGGGGCATCTTCCACGTCCTTGCCGGTCGTTGTGGATGCCTGTGCCGCGGCGGGTTTGGGGGCGGGTTCGACAGCCCCATCTGCGCTGCCGCTGATCACCGCCAGCTTGGCCGAGGCATCGACGGTGGTGCCTTCGGCGGCAAGAATTTCGGTCAGCACACCACCGGCAGGGGCTGGGACTTCGACCGACACCTTGTCGGTTTCCAGTTCGCACAGCATTTCATCCTGTGCCACGGTATCGCCAACCTGTTTGAACCAGCTTGACACGGTCGCCTCGGTCACGCTTTCGCCAAGGCTGGGCACCATGACATCGACGGCAGGCGCATCATCGCCAGAGGCGGCGGGCGCGGTGTCGGCTTTCTTCTCGGGTGCAGGTGCCGGGGCCGCCCCTTCGCCTTCGCTGATGGTTGCCAGAAGCGCGTCGACACCCACGGTTTCACCTTCGGCGGCGACAATCTCACCCATCACACCGGCGGTGGGCGACGGCACTTCGACCGTCACCTTGTCGGTTTCAAGCTCGCAGAGCATTTCGTCCACCGCCACGGCATCACCGGGTTTCTTGAACCATGTGGCGACCGTGGCTTCGGTGACGCTTTCGCCCAATGTTGGGACCCTTACTTCGATGCTCATGGCTTATTTCCCTTCCAGGTTCAGCGCCGCGTCCACGAGCGCCTCTTGTTGTGCTTTGTGCTGAGATGCCAGACCGGTGGCAGGCGATGCCGATGCCGGGCGACCGGCATAGACGGGCCGCGTGTGCTTGGCCCCGATCCGGGTCAGCACCCATTCGATATTCGGTTCAACGAAGAACCAGGCACCCTGGTTCTTGGGCTCTTCCTGGCACCAGACGATTTCCGCCCCTTTGAAACGTTCCAACTCCTTCACCAGCGACATGGCGGGGAAGGGATAGAACTGCTCAAGGCGCAGCAGATAGACGTCTTCGATGCCGCGACGGTCACGTTCCTCCAGCAGGTCGTAATAGACCTTGCCCGAACACATCACGACGCGCTTGATCTTCTTGTCCGTGACAAGCTTGGCCTCGGACCGACCTGTGCCGTTGTCACGGTCGCCATCATCCCACAACACGCGGTGGAAACTGGACCCTTCGGTGAAGTCTTTCGCGTTCGACACCGCAAGCTTGTGACGCAGCAGCGACTTCGGCGTCATCAGGATCAGCGGCTTGCGATAGCCGCGATGCAACTGACGGCGCAGAATGTGACAATAGTTGGCGGGCGTGGTGCAGTTGGCGACGATCCAGTTGTCACCGCCACACATTTGCAGGAAGCGTTCCAGCCGGGACGAACTGTGTTCCGGCCCCTGCCCTTCATAACCATGCGGCAGAAGAACCGTCAGGCCGGACATCCGAAGCCATTTCGACTCGCCGGACGAGATGAACTGGTCGAACATGATCTGCGCGCCGTTGGCAAAGTCGCCGAACTGCGCTTCCCACATCACCAGCGCGTTGGGTTCGGCCAGCGAATAACCATATTCGAACCCAAGAACCGCGTATTCCGACAGCATCGAGTCGATGACCTCGTAACGTGCCTGACCTTCGCGCACGTGGTTCAGCGGATAATAGCGTTCTTCCGTGTCCTGATTGATCAGGCCGGAATGGCGCTGGCTGAACGTGCCACGCGTGGCGTCCTGCCCCGACAGGCGGACCGGGAACCCTTCCGTCACCAGCGAGCCGAAGGCAATCGCCTCGCCAGTGGCCCAGTCAAACCCTTTGCCGCTGTCGAACATCTCTTTCTTGGCGTCCAGCAACCGGCCCACGGTTCTGTGCAGAGGGAAACCTTCCGGCACCGTGGTCAGCGCCTTGCCGATCTCGGCCAGCGTGTCCGACGAAATCTCGGTCTTGCCACGCTGATATTCGTCGCTTTCCTTGTCCAGATGCGACCATCGCCCATCCAGCCAATCGGCCTTGTTGGGTTTGTAGTCCTTCCCGGCCTCGAACTCCTCGTTCATCTTGGCCTGGAACGCAGCTTTCATATCTTCAATCTCGCCAGCCGGGATCAACCCGTCTTTCACCAAACGATCAGTATAGATCTGAAGCGTGGTCTGGTGTTTCTTGATCCGCTTGTACATCAGCGGGTTGGTGAACATCGGCTCGTCGCCTTCGTTGTGACCGAAGCGGCGATAGCAGAAAATGTCCAGAACCACATCCTTGTGGAACTTCTGGCGGAACTCAATCGCGACGCGGGCCGCGTGCACCACGGCTTCGGGGTCATCCCCGTTCACGTGGAAGATCGGGGCTTCCACCATCAGCGCGATATCCGTCGGATAGGGTGACGAACGGCTGAAGTGCGGCGCGGTGGTGAACCCGATCTGGTTGTTCACCACGATATGCATCGTGCCGCCGGTCTTGTGACCGACCAGACCCGACAGACCAAAGCCTTCGGCCACAACACCCTGACCGGCAAAGGCCGCGTCGCCGTGCAGAAGGATCGGCAGAACCTGATCGCGGTCCTTGTCGTTCATCTGTTCCTGCTTGGCGCGCACCTTGCCCAGCACCACCGGGTTCACGGCCTCAAGGTGGGACGGGTTCGCGGTCAGCGACAGGTGCACGATATTGCCATCAAACTCGCGGTCCGAACTCGCGCCAAGGTGGTATTTCACATCGCCCGAGCCATCGACCTCTTCCGGTTTGAAGCTGCCACCCTGAAATTCGTTGAAGATCGCGCGATAGGGTTTTTGCAGCACGTTGGCCAAAACCGATAGGCGACCACGGTGCGGCATCCCGACTACGATGTCTTTCAGGCCAAGCTGACCACCACGCTTGATGATCTGCTCCATCGCGGGGATCAGTGCTTCGCCACCGTCCAGACCGAACCGTTTGGTGCCCATGTATTTGACATGCAGGAACTTCTCGAAACCCTCGGCCTCGACCAGCTTGTTCAGGATGGCTTTGCGGCCCTCGCGGGTGAACTTGATCTCGCGATCAAACCCTTCGATCCGTTCCTTCAGCCACGCCGATTGAACCGGGTCCGAGATATGCATGTATTGCAGCGCGAACGTGCCGCAATAGGTGCTTTTCACAATCGCCAGAATTTGCCGCATCGAGGCGACTTCCAGCCCAAGCACATTGTCGATGAAGATCGGACGATCCATATCGGCTTCGGTGAACCCGTAGGAGGCCGGATCAAGCTCGGGATGATCCGACGCCTCGCGCATCCCGAGCGGATCAAGATTGGCGGCCAGGTGGCCCCGGATCCGATAGGCGCGGATGATCATCAGGGCGCGAATGCTGTCCAGCACGGCGCGCTTGACCTGATCGTCGGACAGTTGAACACCTTTCTCAACCGCCTTGGCTTCGATCTTCTTGCCTGCGGATTTGACCTCGACCACCGGTTCTTCGGGCCACTGCCCGTCCAGCCCGTGAACCCGGTCGCCGGTCGGCATCGGCGGCCAATCCGCCCGCGCCCAGGACGGTCCCGCCGCCTCGGCTGTCACATCACCGCCGTCATCCCCAAGCTCGGTGAAAAACGCCTGCCACGCGGCATCCACCGCGTTGGGATCGCGCGCATATTGGGCGTAAAGCTGTTCAAGATACTCGGCATTGTGACCTTGCATGAAACTTGATGCATGAAAAAGGTCGTTGGGGCTCTGATCCGTCATGGGTTCACCTGAAAATTGGAAAACACGCGCCCCTGCGTCCAGGGGCGCGCGCCTTGATGTTTATTTGCCGATCGCTTCCAGCACGGCCTCGCCCAGCGTGGCTGGGCTGTCGGCAACCACGATGCCAGCGGCACGCATGGCTTCGATCTTGTCTTCGGCGCCACCTTTGCCGCCAGCGACGATGGCACCCGCATGACCCATCCGACGACCCGGAGGTGCCGTGCGGCCCGCGATGAAGCCCGCAACCGGCTTCCAGCGGCCTTTCTTCTTCTGTTCGGCCAGGAACTCGGCGGCTTCTTCTTCTGCCGAACCACCGATTTCACCGATCATGATGATCGACTGCGTTTCGTCGTCATCCAGGAACATGTCCAAAACGTCGATATGCTCGGTGCCTTTGATGGGGTCGCCACCGATGCCAACCGCAGTCGACTGGCCCAAACCGATATCCGAGGTCTGCTTCACAGCCTCATAGGTCAGGGTGCCGGACCGCGACACAACACCGACCGAGCCGCGCTTGTGGATGTGGCCGGGCATGATGCCGATCTTGCAGGCGTCGGGCGTGATGACACCGGGGCAATTCGGCCCGATCAGACGGCTTTTCGAACCGTCCAGCGCACGCTGCACCCGCATCATGTCCAGCACCGGAATGCCTTCGGTGATGCAAACGATCAGTTCCATCCCGGCGTCGATCGCTTCAAGGATCGAGTCCGCTGCGAAGGGCGGTGGCACATAGATCACAGAAGCGTTAGCCTCGGTGACGTGCTTAGCCTCGTGCACCGAGTTGAAGACCGGAAGGTCCAGATGCGTCTGCCCCCCTTTGCCCGGCGTCACACCGCCGACCATCTTGGTGCCATACGCAATGGCCTGTTCCGAGTGAAAGGTCCCCTGCGAGCCGGTGAAGCCCTGACAGATGACCTTGGTGTTTTCGTCGATGAGAACTGCCATTGTCTTACCCCTTCACCGCTTTCACGATTTTCTCTGCGCCGTCGGATAGGTTGTCTGCCGCGATGACATTCAAACCGGAACCGTTGATGATGGCTTTGCCCTCATCCACGTTGGTGCCTTCCAGACGCACGACCAGCGGAACTTGCAGACCGACCTCTTTCACAGCTGCAACTACGCCTTCGGCGATGACGTCACAGCGCATGATGCCGCCGAAGATGTTGACCAGGATGCCTTTGACCTGCGGGTCAGAGGTGATGATCTTGAAGGCCTCGGTCACTTTCTCTTTGGTGGCGCCGCCGCCGACGTCAAGGAAGTTGGCCGGTTCAGCGCCATAAAGCTTGATGATGTCCATCGTGGCCATTGCCAGACCGGCACCGTTCACCATGCAGCCGATTTCACCGTCCAGAGCGATATAGTTCAGGTCGTATTTCGACGCTTCCAGCTCTTTCGGGTCTTCTTCGGTGGTGTCGCGCAGTTCGGCAACATCCGGGTGACGGTAAATCGCGTTGCCGTCGAAGCTGACTTTCGCATCCAGCACTTTCAGATCACCGCTGTCGGACACGATCAGCGGGTTGATCTCCAGCATCTCCATGTCCTTCTCGACGAAGGCTTGGTAAAGCTGGCCCATCAGTTTGACGCACTGCTTGATCTGCGCGCCTTCAAGGCCCAGCGAAAACGCGATGCGGCGGCCGTGGAAGCCTTGGTAGCCTGTCGCGGGGTCGACCGAGAAGCTCAGGATCTTTTCGGGGGTTGCGGCTGCAACCTCTTCGATGTCCATGCCGCCTTCGGTCGAGCATACGAACGAAATGCGCGAGGTTTGGCGATCAACCAGCAGAGCGAGGTAAAGTTCACGCTCGATACCGGAACCGGCCTCGATATAGATGCGGTTGACTTGCTTGCCCGCCGGGCCGGTCTGGTGTGTGACCAACGTGCGGCCCAGCATCTTTTTGGCTTCCTCGGCGGCTTCTTCGACCGATTTGGTCAGGCGGACACCGCCCTTTTCGCCAGCGCCAGCTTCCTTGAACGAACCCTTGCCACGGCCACCTGCGTGGATTTGTGCTTTCACCACCCAAAGGGGGCCGTCGAGTTCACCTGCGGCGGTCTTGGCTTCTTCTGCTCTCAGAACAGCGCGCCCGTCAGAAACGGGGGCACCGTAGGATTTCAGAAGGGCCTTCGCCTGGTATTCATGAATGTTCATGAAGTCATCCTATCCAGTTGGTCCATTTGGTCGGGGACACCATGCACAACTGGCGGAAGTGTCGAAAACACTTTCTGCTGAATTGGTGGATTTTTGCGCTAAACCTGCTTTTTTGTGATCACACGCGAAAATGCTGTGATCACAAAAAGTCTTCACCTGCGCAGAAACACAGAAATCTCGTGATTCTAAAGGCGCTTCGGTCACATGAAAAAAGGCGCCCCTGAATGGGACGCCCCGATTCTGTTTGACTGATGATATCAGGCCAGAGAGTTGTCGATCCCTTTACAGGCTTCAACCAGACCCTTCACGGCATCGACGGATTTGTCGAACATCGCCTGCTCGTCTTTGCTGAGCTTGATGTCGATCACCTTCTCGATGCCGTTGGCACCGATGACGGTCGGCACACCAACATAAAAGCCGTCCAAGCCATAAGCGCCGTCCACATATGCCGCGCAGGGCAGGACGCGTTTTTGGTCGTTCAGATAGGCTTGCGCCATCTCAATCGCCGAAGCCGCAGGCGCATAGTAAGCCGACCCGGTTTTCAAAAGCCCTACGATCTCGGCCCCACCATCGCGGGTGCGCTGAACGATCGCGTCCAGTTTTTCCTGGCTAGTCCAACCCATCTCGACCAGATCGGGCAACGGGATGCCACCAACGGTCGAATAGCGGGTCAGCGGCACCATGGTGTCACCGTGGCCGCCCAGAACAAACGCCGTCACGTCGCGCATCGACACGTCAAATTCGACCGACAGGAAGTGGCGGAAGCGAGCCGAGTCCAGAACGCCAGCCATGCCGACCACCTTGTTGTGGGGCAGGCCCGAAAATTCGCGCAGCGCCCAAACCATGGCGTCCAGCGGGTTGGTGATGCAGATCACGAACGCGTTCGGGGCATGTTCCTTGATGCCTTCACCGACCGATTTCATCACTTTCAGGTTGATGCCCAGCAGGTCATCACGGCTCATGCCCGGCTTACGCGGCACACCGGCGGTCACAATGCACACGTCAGCACCTGCGATATCTTCATAGGATGTGGTGCCCGACAGGCTCGCGTCGAACCCTTCGACGGGACCGCTTTCCGCGATATCCAGCGCCTTGCCTTGCGGGATGCCGTCGGCAATATCAAAAAGAACGACGTCGCCCATTTCTTTCAGTGCAGCAAGGTGGGCAAGGGTGCCACCGATCATGCCGCTACCGATAAGCGCAATCTTTGGTCTGGCCATGGGGTTGATCTCCGATCAGTTGTTTTCGGGCGCATGCGTAGTCCGATTATGGCGTTCGTGCAAGGGTGCCGCGCTGCGGCATAAAGCGATGCTTGCCCCTGTGCAGCATTCGCGATAGCGCTAAAACACTCGTTTTCCAGCGGTTTGGGGGATACACCATGCCCGAGGTTCTTGACCTCACATTCTTTGCCTTTGCGATCCCCGCCGTGATCTTTGCAGGCATTTCCAAGGGCGGTTTTGGGTCTGGCGCGGCTTTTGCGGCAACACCTTTGCTGGCGCTGATTCTGGAGCCGGGCGCGGCCATCGGGTTGATGTTGCCGCTGTTGATGCTGATGGATGTAACCGCGCTGAAACCCTATTGGCGCAAGTGGGATACGCCATCGGCCAAGGCGCTGGTTCTGGGCGCGGTGCCGGGCGTTGCGGTTGGCGCATTGTTATATTCCATCGCCGACCCGGACATCTTCCGCTTGTTGATCGGTCTGATCGCTGTGGGCTTCGTCGCGTTTCAGGCCGCACGTGCACGCGGACTGATTACGCCCGCGGCCCACCCGATGTCCGCCGGTCTGGGCGGGTTTTGGGGACTGATTGCCGGGTTTACCAGCTTCATCAGCCATGCGGGCGGCCCTCCGGCCGCGGTGTTCCTGTTGTCGCGGCGGTTGGACAAGACCACGTTTCAGGCGACGACTGTGATCAGTTTCTGGGCAATCAATCTTTTGAAATTCATCCCCTACTTCGCTTTGGGAATTTTCACGTGGCAAACCGCCCGGGCTGACCTGTTCCTGATCCCGTTTGCGGTGATCGGTGTCTGGATCGGCGTCCACATGCACCACCGCCTGTCAGAGCGGGGCTTTTTTGCCTTCACCTATCTGTTCCTGATCATCACCGGCACGAAGCTGATTTGGGAAGGTCTGACCTGACGAACGCTGCACTGAGGAAATAAGAAATTTCTGCGACGCGGCAAATCCCCCCTTGCGAAATGGTGCGCAGATGTGGTCCCTTGCGCAACAATATTGCGGAGGTCCAGAATCATGTCGACTCGTCCTTATCGTTCCGTCCTTTATATCCCCGGCTCGAAAGAGCGCGCGTTGGAAAAGGCGCGCAGCCTTTCTGCCGACGCGATTATCTTCGATCTGGAAGATGCGGTCGCCCCCGATGCAAAAATTGAAGCCCGTGCAACTCTGAAGGATGAACTGGACAAGGGCGGTTACGGCAATCGCGCGAAAATCGTGCGGATCAACGGTTTTGACACCGCGTGGGGCAAGGACGATGTGGCCGCGTTTGTTGGGGCGGATATCGACGCGGTCCTGATGCCGAAAGTGGACAGCGCGGCCCAACTGGACGAACTGGCAGCCCTGATCCCGGACGTGGACCTCTGGGCGATGATGGAAACCCCGCTGGGCATGCTGAACGCTGCCGAGATTGCCGCCCACCCGCGCCTGAAGGGGTTCGTGATGGGAACCAATGACCTTGCCAAGGAGCTCAACACCCGTTTTCGCGCCGATCGCCTGCCGATGATGGGCGGTCTGCATATGTGCCTGCTGGCAGCGAAGGCCCACGGTGTGGTGATCATTGATGGGGTCTATAATGCCTTCAAGGATAACGAGGGGTTGAAGGCCGAATGCGAACAGGGCCGTGACATGGGCATGGACGGCAAAACCCTGATCCATCCGGCTCAATTGGACATCGCCAACACGGCTTTCGCCCCGTCGAAGGACGAAATCGACCTTGCCCAACGCCAGATCGCGGCGTTCGAGAAAGCGAAAGCTTCCGGCCTGGGCGTCGCGGTTGTGGATGGTAAGATCGTCGAAAACCTGCATGTTGTGACGGCAAAAGGAATTCTGGCCAAGGCGGACGCTATCACCAAAATGGCCGGCTAACGCGGAGAACACACATGACCATCCTGATTATCGGCATCGCCCTTTGGTATGCCGGGCATTTCTGGAAACGCGCCTTGCCCGCGCGCCACGCTGCGATAGGGGACAAGGCGAAAGCTGTCTCGGCGCTGATCCTTCTTGTGGGCATCGTCCTTATGGTGATCGGCTATCGTAGTGTGGACAGCTATGACCTGATCGCTTATCCGGCCTTCCTGAAACACATCAACAACCTGGCGATCGTCTTCGCGATCTACTTCATGAGCCCCGGCCCATCGAAAGGCGCGCTGTTTTATCGGATGCGTCACCCGATGCTGACCGGCTTCATCATCTGGAGCGTGGCGCATATCGTGGTGAACCCGGATATTGCCTCGATCATTCTGTTCGGTGCCCTGACACTCTGGGCTGTGGCCGAGATCATCGTGATCAACCGGGTCGAGCCGACATGGACCCCACATCCGAAAGGCACGATTGCCAAGGACGGCATGTTTCTTGCTGCGGCGGTGGTTCTGACAGTGATCATCGGCGTTATCCACGGGCTGATCGGCCCCTCACCGTTTGGAATGTAAGCCATGAAGCTCTATCGCCTGCTGACCGAAGAAGACACGTCGGCCTTCTGCCACAAAGTCACCGCAGCACTGAACAAAGGGTGGGAACTGCATGGCGACCCGGCCTATGCCCATGACGCCGCCACCGGTAAGATGCGCTGTGCGCAAGCGGTGGTGAAGGTGGTTCCCGGCGATTACACGCCCGACACAAAACTGGGAGAACACTGATGGCGAAAACCAATCCCGGCCGCTTTTTCGAAGATTACAAGCTGGGCGAAGTGATAGGGCATGCGGTGCCACGCACCGCGGCAGAAGGCGAACGCGCGCTCTATCACGCGCTCTATCCTGCCCGGCATGCGCTTTACTCCTCGGATGAATTTGCGGGCAATTGCGGGCTGGAAGGGTCGCCGCTGGATGACCTGATCGCGTTCCACATCGTGTTCGGCAAGACCGTGCCCGACATTTCCCTGAACGCTGTGGCCAACCTTGGCTATGCCGAAGGGCGTTGGCTGAAGCCCGTTTATCCCGGCGATACGCTGCGCTCATCCTCGGAGGTGATCGGGCTGAAACAGAACTCCAGCGGCAAGTCCGGCGTGGTCTGGGTGCGCACGCGCGGTGTGAACCAGATGGACGAGCCGGTGCTGGAATATGTGCGCTGGGTGATGGTGCGCAAAGGCGATCTGGATGCACCCGCGCCCGACACGGTTATCCCTGATCTGAAAGCCACGTTGGACGCCGAGGATCTGGTGATCCCTGCCGGACTATCGCTCGAAGACTACGATTTCAATCTGGCCGGTGAACCGCACCGTTGGGGCGACTATGAGATCGGGGAAAAGATCGACCATGTCGATGGCGTGACCGTCGAAGAAGCCGAGCACATGCTGGCGACGCGTCTGTGGCAGAACACCGCCAAGGTTCATTTCGACGCCACATTCCGTCCGGACGGGAAGCGGTTGATCTATGGCGGCCACGTGATCTCGGTGGCGCGGGCCTTGTCGTTCAACGGGCTGGCCAACGCGCAGATGATCGTCGGCCTGAACGGCGGTGCGCATGCCAACCCCTGTTTTGCGGGCGACACGATCCGCGCCTGGTCCGAGGTTTTGGACAAAGCCGACACAGATGCGCCGGGTGTTGGCGCGATAAGGTTGCGTCTGGTTGCGGTAAAACATGGCGCGCCGGAGTTTTCCCTGAAAGGCGCGGATGGCAAGTATCACCCCGATGTCATGCTGGACCTCGACTATTGGGCGCTGATGCCAAAATAGCCATCGAGGCACCCCATATCGCTACGGGCCAATTACGCCGCGAAGCAGCATATCAACCAGTTTGCCTTATATATTCAGTCGGATATAACGGCTAAATATATGTGATCACAAAAAATAATTCTGTGATCACAAGGTCGAATTTTAGTCCTTGTTAGCGCAATTTCCGCCGAATTCCCCTTCCATAACGCGTGACTCTGCACGGTAAATGACGCTATTCCTGTCCCAACAGTCGCAACAGACAGAAGGAGGCCGCCATGGCCGACGTGAATAGGGGCAATCGCCCACTATCCCCGCATCTGCAGATTTACCGCCCGCAGCTGACCTCCATGACCTCGATTTTCGCACGGATCACCGGCGTGGCCCTGATCGGGGCCGCCATTCTGGTCGTCTGGTGGTTTATCGCTGCCGCGATGGGTCCGGGATATTATGATTTTGTAAACGGTCTGATGACCTCGTTCATCGGGGACGTGATCATGTTCCTCGCGCTTTGGGCTTTGTGCTACCACGCGCTGTCCGGTCTTCGGCACCTGATCTGGGACATTGGCATCGGCCTTGATGTTCCTACCGCAGAAAAGATGGGCCTGGGCGTCATCTTCGGTTCCGTTATTCTGGCGATCATCGTCGCCATCATCGTGTAAGGGGGACGGACATGCACTATCTGACCGACCGCAAACGCGCCGTGGGTAAAGGGGCGTCAGGCTCTGGCACCGAAAACTTCTGGGGTCAGGCTATTTCGGCTGTTGGCCTGCTGATCCTGATGCCGTTGTTCGCGCTGACTTTCGGCTGTGCGCTTGGGCTGCCTTACGAGGAAGCCATCGCATATTATCAACGCCCCTTCCCCGCCATCATCGCCGCGATGACACTTGTGACCGCCATGGTTCACTTCCGTCATGGTATCCAGGTGGTGATCGAGGATTATTCGCGCGGCGTGACCAAGAAGGTCCTGGTGATCTTCTGCACGGCACTTGCCTACACAACACTCGCGATCGGGCTTTATGGCCTCGGCAGCATCGCCTTTTAAGACCGGAGAGCAACCCAAATGGCAGCTTACGAATACGAAACGCACGAATATGACGTGGTCGTGGTCGGTGCCGGTGGCGCTGGTCTGCGGGCCACACTTGGCATGGCCGAACAAGGTCTGCGCACGGCCTGTGTAACCAAAGTTTTCCCGACCCGCTCGCACACTGTCGCAGCCCAGGGCGGCATCGCCGCGTCCCTATCCAACATGGGCCCGGACAATTGGCAGTGGCACATGTATGACACCGTGAAAGGCTCGGACTGGCTGGGTGATACCGACGCGATGGAATATCTGGCCCGTGAAGCGCCCAAAGCGGTGTATGAGTTGGAGCATTACGGCGTTCCTTTCTCGCGCACCGAGGAAGGCAAGATTTACCAGCGCCCCTTCGGCGGCCACACCACCGAGTTTGGTGACGGCCCCCCCGTGCAGCGGACCTGTGCCGCCGCGGACCGGACCGGCCACGCCATCCTGCACACACTCTATGGTCAGTCTCTGAAAAACAATGCGGAGTTCTATGTCGAGTATTTCGCCATCGACCTGATCATGTCCGAAGACGGTCAGTGTCAGGGCGTTGTCTGCTGGAAGCTCGATGACGGCACCATGCATGTCTTCAACGCGAAGATGGTTGTGCTGGCGACCGGCGGTTACGGACGCGCCTTTTTCTCGGCGACCTCGGCCCACACTTGTACGGGCGACGGTGGCGGCATGGTGGCGCGCGCGGGGCTGGCTTTGCAGGACATGGAGTTCGTCCAGTTCCACCCAACCGGCATCTACGGCTCTGGCTGCCTGATCACTGAAGGTGCGCGGGGCGAAGGCGGTTATCTGGTGAACAGCGAAGGCGAACGGTTTATGGAGCGTTATGCGCCCCAGTATAAGGACCTTGCCCCGCGTGATTATGTCTCTCGCTCGATGACCATGGAAATCCGCGAAGGGCGCGGTGTGGGCGAAGAAAAGGACCACATCTATCTGCACCTCGATCACCTGCCATCTGAGGCTTTGGCCGAACGCCTGCCTGGCATTTCCGAAAGCGCAAAGATTTTCGCAGGCGTCGATGTGACCAAAGAACCGATCCCGGTTCTGCCCACGGTCCATTATAACATGGGCGGCATTCCGACCAACTATTGGGGCGAAGTGCTAAACCCCACCAAAGACGACCCAACCGCTGTCGTGCCAGGCCTGATGGCCGTCGGCGAAGCGGGCTGCGCCTCGGTGCATGGGGCGAACCGCCTCGGGTCGAACTCGCTCATTGACCTGGTGGTCTTTGGCCGTGCCGCCGCGATCCGCGCCGGTAAGATTGTCGATGCTGACAGCGCCAATCCGGTTCTGAACCAAGGCTCGGTTGACAAGGCGTTTGACCGTTTCGACGGATTGCGCAACGCCAATGGTTCCGTTCCAACCGCCGAGCTGCGGCTTGAGATGCAGAAGACCATGCAGGCCGACGCCGCCGTCTTCCGCACGGCCAAGACGCTGAAGGAAGGTGTCAAGAAGATGACCAATGTCGCCGCCAAGCTGGATGACCTGGCCGTTACCGACCGTTCGCTGGTCTGGAACTCGGACCTGATGGAAACGCTGGAACTGACCAACCTGATGCCGAACGCTCTGGCCACCATCCACGGGGCTGAAGCGCGCGAGGAAAGCCGTGGCGCCCACGCCCACGAGGACTTCCCCAAGCGCGACGACAAGAAGTGGCGCGTTCACACTGTCAGCCGCGTCGATGGCAACAAGGTCGATCTAAGCTATCGTCCTGTCATCACCGATCCGCTGACCACCGAGACCGAAGGTGGCATCAGTCTCAAGAAAATCGCGCCCAAAGCGCGGACGTTCTAAGGAGGACACGATATGGTTCAATTCAGACTTCCGAAGAACTCGACCATCCGCACCGGCAAGACCTGGCCCAAACCCGAGGGCGCGACCAATGTCCGCAAGTTCCAGATTTATCGCTGGACACCGGATGACGGGCAGAACCCGAGCGTCGATACCTATTTCGTCGACATGGACAAATGCGGGCCGATGGTTCTGGACGCGCTGATCAAGATCAAGAACGAGATTGACCCGACACTGACCTTCCGCCGGTCCTGCCGCGAAGGCATCTGCGGGTCCTGCGCGATGAATATCGACGGGATCAATACGCTGGCCTGCATCTATGGCATGGACGAAATCAAGGGCGATGTGAAAATCTATCCCTTGCCGCACATGCCGGTGGTGCGCGACCTGATCCCGGATCTGACGCATTTCTATGCGCAGCATGCTTCGATCATGCCGTGGCTGGAAACCAAGACCAACCGCCCCGCGAAAGAGTGGAAGCAGTCCATCGAAGATCGCAAGAAACTGGATGGTCTCTATGAATGCGTCATGTGCGCAAGCTGCTCGACCGCCTGCCCCAGCTATTGGTGGAACGGTGATCGGTATCTTGGCCCGGCCGCGCTTCTGCACGCCTATCGCTGGATCATTGACAGCCGCGACGAAGCCACAGGCGAGCGTCTGGACGAGTTGGAAGACCCGTTCAAACTTTATCGCTGCCACACCATCATGAATTGCGCCAAGACCTGCCCGAAAGGTCTGAACCCGGCCAAGGCGATCGCTTCGATCAAGAAGATGATGGTCGAACGCACGCTCTGATGGGCGCCATCGTTTATGCGACCCTATTGGCCGCCCTCGCCGGGGCGGCCATTCCTTTGGGGGCGTGGCTGGCAAGGTTCGACCGCATTCTGCCCGGCCCTCTGCGCAACGAAGCCAACCACTGGATCATGGCGTTTGGCGCAGGCGCGTTGTTGTCGGCGGTCGCCCTTGTTCTGATCCCCGAGGGGATCGACCGCGTGCCCGGCCTGTTGGCCCTTCTGCCATTGCTTGCAGGGGCAATTGCGGCACTGGTATCGGATATTGCAATGGCGCATCGAGGAGGTTCCAAGGCGCAGTTCATGGCGATGCTGATGGATTTCATCCCGGAAGCCATCGCCATGGGCGCAATCCTGACAGCCGATCCCGGACTGGCGGTGCTGCTGGCCATCCTGATCGGCGCGCAGAACCTGCCGGAAGGGTTCAATGCAGATCGCGAATTGGCAGCCTCGTCCAAGACACCGCGCAGCAAGCGCCTGTTATTGTTTCTCGCCTTGGTGCCAGCCGGGCCACTTTCCGCGGTTCTGGGCATCACGATGTTCGCCGGATGGCCCGCACTGCTGGGCGTTCTGATGCTGTTCTCGGCGGGTGGCATTCTTTACTTGATGTTTCAGGACATCGCCCCGCAAGTGCCAGTGGAACGACATTGGTCCCCGCCCCTGGGGGCAATTATGGGTTTCGCATTCGGGTTGGGCGGACATATCCTGACTCTATGACAAGGTCTTCCGATACACCTCTGGCGAAGAAGCTCGGCCTGAAGGATGGCCAACGCGTAGCATGGCTGGATCGCCCTGCCGCGCATGACCACCTTGTCACCAGCTGCGCCTTTAGGAGTGCGCGAGCCGTCTCAACCGAGGCCTTAAGCGGCCCGTATGACGTGATCCATATGTTTACAGACAGCCGCAAAGCGTTCGAGACCGCGTTGCCGAAATTGCTCGTCACACTGGACAAGGATGGAATGATCTGGGTCTCTTGGCCCAAGAAAACGTCAAATGTTCCCACCGACATGACCGAGGATGTAATCCGGGAAATCGCGCTGCAAACAACGCTGGTGGACGTAAAAGTCTGCGCGGTGGACGACATCTGGTCCGGCCTGAAACTGGTTATTCGCAAGAAGCATCGTGCGACGCACGGTTAAGGTTCATTCTCGCGCGCGAAGCACCCGCGCGGGACGCGCAGACAGTGGTCGCCAAGCATAGAACAATCCAGCAAGCACCGTGGCAACCACGCCGCCCGAAACAATTGCGATGGCATTGGCGGCATCGAAGACGAACCGTTCTTCCATGATGTAATACGTCACGGCCCACCCCGCCAATCCGCCCGCCAGCACTGCGACCGCCCCCGCCGCCGCACCCAACACCGCAGACCGGATCGCGAAGTTTGCCAAGATAACGGGCCGGGTTGCCCCAAGGGTTTTCATCACCGCGGCCTCGTATGTCCGCGCGCGTTCGCCCGCCGCGGCGGCACCCATCAGCACGACAAACCCAGTCAGCAACGTGGCCAGCGCCCCATAAGTGATCGCGGCAGCCACCTGCCCCATGATCCCCGTCACCTGCGTGATCGCATCGCGCACCGAGATCAATGTGATGTTCGGATACGCCCGGCCAAGGTCGCGCAGGATTGCCGCCTCTCCGGCGGCTTGGGAATAGATTGTCGCGATATAGCTGTGCGGTGCGCCCGCCAACGCCGATGGGTTCATGGTCATTACAAAGCCCATCCCGGCTTGGCTGAAATCGACCTCGCGCAGGCTGGTAATTTTGCCGGTTATGTCACGACCCAGAATGTTGACGGTCAGGCTGTCGCCGATACCGATCCCCATCTCCTCGGCCTCTTCAGCAGCAAAGCTGATCTGGGGCGTGCCTTGATAGTCTTCGGGCCACCATTCCCCGTCCACCACCGTGGAGCGGGTGGGCGTGTCGGAATAGGTCAGACCGCGATCCCCGTGCACAACCCAATGTCCGCCCGCGACTTCGCGCGCAGGACGGTCGTTGATCTTGGTAATCACTCCCCGCAGCATTGGGGCGGTATCGATCCGAGTGACCAGCGGGTCGCCCTCCAATCGGGCTTTCACGCCATCAATCTGGTCGGGTTGGATGTCGACTACGAAAAAGCTGGGAGCCACATCTGGCAGGTCACGTGCAATCGCACCGCGCAGGTTGTTGTCGATCTGCCCCACAGCAGCCAGAACAGCCAAACCCAACCCTAGCGACAGAACGACTGCACCCGCTTCGCCCCCCGGCCCACCCACAGCGCCAAGCGCCATTCGCAGGGTCGGCCAGCCACGCATAGCCTTTCGATGCCCAACCCATCGGGCCGCCCAGCGCACCGCCAACCCGGTCAGAACCAGCGCGGCAAATGCTCCCGCCAATCCAATAAAGCTCCACATCGCAAGGCGGGGCATCCCGGACAGGACCGAGGCAGACCAGATCAGCAGCGCAAGGATGGTCAAACACACCCCGATGAACAACGGGCGCGGCAGGCGGGCGCGGCCCAGTGCGGCATCCCGAAACAACGCCGCCGCCTTCACATCCTCGGTTCGCGCCAGTGGCCACAGTGTGAACAACAATGCGGCCAAAACACCGTATAATGCAGCCTCGGCCAAAGGTCGGGCATAGATCGTGATCTCGGCCGTGATGGGCAGCACTGCCGAGATCACCGGAGCCAAGGCCAACGGCACGACAGCCCCTAGCAGAAGCCCCAAAGACAGCCCAATTACGGTTAACAAGCCGATTTGTAGGAAATATGTCAGAAAGATCGTTAATTTGGATGCCCCCAGCGCTCGTAAGATCGCAATAGTGCTGGTTTTACCGTCCAGATAGGCGCGCACTGCCGCCGAAATACCGACCCCGCCAACCGCTAACCCGGCAAGTCCGACCAGCACTAGGAACGCTCCAAGTTGATCCACCAACCGTCGCATTCCCGGCGCGCCGTTGCGCGCATCCTGCCAGCGTGCACCTTTCGATTCCAGCGTCGGCATCGTGGCGGCGTAAAGCCCATCAAGGTTTTGCTCTGCCTTTAGGCGCATCTTGTAATGGCTGTTGAACAACGTGCCTTCAGTCAACAGACCCGATCCATCCAATGCGATGCGACGCACGATGGTGCGCGGGCCAAGACCAAAACCGCCACTGGCATTGTCGGGCTCCGTGACCAGTTCGGCTGTCAAGACAAACTCGGCATCGCCAAGTTGGAAAGCATCCCCCAAAGACAAGCCCAGCCGTTCGATCAAAAGATTGTCCATCACGGCTCCGGGCAACCCCCGCTGCCCGTCCAGCGCGGCGGACAAGGCTATCGGAGGGTCCAATTCGACCGATCCAACCAACGGATAGGCGTCATCGACCGCTTTGATCTGGGTCAGGGCCCGCTCGTCCCCCACAACCGCCATGGATCGAAAGTCGGCCATCACGGTCATTGCAGCGCTTTCTGATGCCAGCAACGCAGCTTCCGTGTCCTCGGCAAATCGATAGGTGAACGACACCGACGCATCGCCCCCCAGCAAAACCGCCCCTTGCGAGGCCAGTCCCGCCCGAAGTCCTTCGCGCACGCTGCCCACACCGGCAATCGCCGCGACACCCAGCACGAGGCAGGCCAGGAAAATGCGGAACCCACGCATCCCGCCACGCATCTCGCGTCGGGCCAGACGCAAGGCCATGGTCAGCGTCTGCATCATACAAGCACCCCGTCTTGTATCTGAAGGATGCGGTCACAGCGTTCGGCAAGCTCTGGCGCATGTGTCACCAGGATCAGCGTCGCACCATGGCGATCCCGCAGGCCAAACAACAGATCCATGATCGCCGCGCCGGTTTTTCCGTCCAGGTTTCCTGTTGGCTCGTCCGCCAACAGGATTTGGGGGCGCGGGGCGGCAGCGCGGGCCAGTGCCACACGCTGCTGTTCGCCACCAGACATCTGGCTTGGGTAGTGGTCCAGCCGGTGAGACAATCCAACCGCGTTCAATTCTTCCGTTGCGCGCTCAAACGCGTCCGGCGCACCGGCCAGTTCCAATGGGGTCGCCACGTTTTCCAGCGCGGTCATTGTCGGGATCAGGTGGAAAGATTGGAACACCACCCCCATATGATCTCTGCGGAACCGGGCAAGATCGTCCTCGCCCATCGCACTCAGATTCTGACCCAGAACGTTTACCCCGCCGCCGCTGGCCTGCTCCAACCCGCCCAGCACCATAAGGAGAGATGATTTGCCCGACCCCGACGGACCCGTCAGCCCCAATGTCTCGCCCGCGGTAACAGACATGTCTATGCCCTTGAGGATCTCGGTCCGTCCGGCATTATGGCCAAGCGTAAGGCGGGCGTCGGTCAGGGAAATGATCGGCTCTGGCATTGGAAATCCTGTAAGGGGCAAAACATGGTGATATCACGTGGATATGGGGTTTTGACCCGGTTTCTCAAGTGCTTGGCCGCAATCGTGTTGCTGTCGGGGACGGCGCGCGCCAGTGATGTCACGATCCTTGCGTTTGGTGACAGTCTGACCGCCGGATATGGGTTGCCCCAGCAAGACGGGTTCGTGCCCCAGCTTGAGGCATGGCTGAACGATCGTGGCGCAGACGCGACCATCATAAACGGTGGCGTTTCCGGCGACACCACGGCAGGCGGCGCGGCGCGGCTGGGATGGGTTTTGACGGACGACATCGACGTGGTTCTGGTGGCGTTGGGGGCCAATGACATGCTGCGGGGGACCGATCCACAGACGACTTATGCCAATCTCGATGCCATCCTGTCCGAGCTGTCGGCGCGCGATCTGCCCTGCTTGCTGATCGGCATGCCCGGTCCGGCCAATTTCGGCGCGGAGTATAAAACCGAGTTCGAACAGGTGTTCAAGCGGCTGGCGCAGAAATATGATATTCCGCTGTACCCCAGTTTTCTGGCCGGTCTGACCGATGCCGCCGGGTCCGCAAATGGCGCGCTTCAATATTTGCAAGAGGATGGGTTACACCCAACCGCCCAAGGTGTTTCCTTGATCGTTGACGCGTTGGGACCGGTGGTTTTGGACATTCTGCCCTAGTCTCATGGCGTCCTGACCAACTGTCAACACAGCCGCGATCTGTTGCACATTGCGCGGTGCTGTCTGCAAGACCTCACTTTCAGACAGGTTTTGGCCCGAAAACCTATCCCTAGTGACACCTGTTCGTCACCCGTTCGCTGTGCGAATGTTGCGCCCCAAAACCGGTCGTGGCCATGACGGCCACAAATCGCGAAGCGGAGCGCCGCTGTGACAATCCTGTTGGTGACAGAGGACCTTGCCATCCAGCGCAGGTTCACATCTGTTTTGAAACTGGGCGGTGACGTCCCGTTGCGCGTCTGCACGACGATACAAGAGGCCGAAACGCTGCTGCCTCGCATCACTGACCTGCAAGTCCTGGCAGTGGATTTTGGCACGCCGGGTCTTGGCGGGTTGAAAGCAATTACCCGTCTGATCAAAGCCCGCGCAAATGCGAGGGTGGTCCTGTTGATGCACACGCCATCCCTGACCATTGCACGGCAGGCATTGCGCCTTGGTGTGACCGCCTGCATCCCGGCCTTTTTGTCGAATGCAGACCTGAAAGCGGCCCTGAGTTTGGCCAAAGGACACAATGATCTGATCGTCCTGCCACAGGGTAGCATGTTGAAACCCGACAAAGAAAACCTGTTGTCGCGGCGCGAAGAGCAAATATTGGCGCTTTTATGTGACGGTCAGCAGAACAAGGAAATCGCGCATACATTCGGCATTCAGGAAGTGACGGTGAAAATGCATATGCGGTCGGTAATCCGAAAACTCGGTGCTCGAAATCGCACCCATGCAGCAATGATCGCGCGGGATCGCGGAATGGTATGAACCGCCCTTAATCCTCGGGCGGTGCGTCATCCCAACGGTCGCTTAGAATGCGGTGGCTGTCGCCCTCCGGGTCTTCATACTGCTCGCTTTTCAACGTCCAGAAAAACGCAGCCAGCCCCAGGCCGCCCAACAGAAGCGAGACAGGGATAAGGTAGACCAGCACGTTCATCGATCAGCCTTTCTTCAGCCGCAGGGCGTTCAATGACACTGTCACGGACGAGGTTGACATGGCAAGCGCCGCCGCCAATGGGGTTGCCAGCCCGATCAGGGCAATCGGGATCGCAATGGCGTTGTAACCCGCCGCGATGGCAAAGTTTTCCTTGATCCGGCGCGTTGCGGCTTTTGACATGTCGATCGCGCTGGACAGCGGTTCCATCGATTTGCCCAACAGAACAATATCCGACACCACGCGCGCCGCTTCCAACGCCGAGGCTGGCGAGATCGAGACATGGGCAGCTGCCAGTGCAGCGGTATCATTCAACCCGTCGCCAACCATCAGGACCTTCTTGCCCGCCTTACCCAGACGCGCGACATATTCTGCCTTGTCTTCAGGCAATGTGTCGGCTTTCCAGTCTGCGATGCCGACGCGGCCCGCGATATCGGCAACGGCAGCAGGCACGTCACCGGAAATCAGTGTGATACCCATCCCCTTGGCTTTCAGGGCGGTGATGGCGTCAGCCACCCCCGGTCGTAACGCGTCGGTAAAGGTGAAGGCGACCGGATGCGCGCCCGAGACGGACAGGTAGGTTGCCGTCTGCCCAACCGCGTTGGCACCCAGCCATTCCGCACGGCCCAGACGCACGATTTTACCCTGCCAATTGCCTTCGACACCACGACCGGGCACTTCTTGCATCGCTGTCACCTGGGCGGGTTGCACACCCGCAGCACGCACCGCCTGCACCAGAGATTGCGCCAAGGGGTGGCTGGACCCTTCGGCAAGCGCCAATGCGATTTCCAGATCGCAGGACTTGTGGCGGGACAGATCGCCCAATGCAGGCTTGCCCTCGGTCAATGTGCCGGTCTTGTCGAACACCACGTGATCGACTTCGGCCAGTCGTTCCATTGCAGTGGCGGATTTCAGCAGCATGCCTTGCTTGAACAGACGTCCCGACGCCGCTGTGGTCACGGCGGGCACGGCAAGGCCCAACGCGCAGGGGCAGGTGATGATCAGGGTCGCCACTGCAATGTTCATCGCCATGCGCCAGTCACCGGAATACCAGAACCAGAACAGGAACGCCGCAAAGGCCAGCAGGTGCACGACGGGCGCATAGACCGCCGCCGCCTTGTCTGCGAGCGACGTATATTTGTTGCGCGCGGTTTCCGCGATGGCCACCAGATCGGCCATCCGGTGCAAAGAGCTGTCACGGCCGGCCGCTGTCACGCGCACGGTCAGGGGGCCGGTCAGGTTCACCTCGCCCGCCGAGACGATGGTTTCAGGCGCGGCTGCAACCGGCAGGCTTTCCCCGGTCAACAAAGAACGGTCCAGCTCGCTTTCTCCTGTCACGACGATCCCATCCACCGGCACGCGGGCGCCGGGCACCACGCGCACGATGTCGCCGGGTGTCAGATCGGACACGGCCACCTGCTCATCCGCCTGCCCTTTAGCCACGCGGGCGGCACGTGGCACTTCAAGGGCGGCCAGTTCTTCCGCCGCTGATCGTGCAACCGCACGGGTGCGATAATCCAGATACCGGCCCGCCAACAGAAAGAAGGTCAGCGACAGGGCGGCGTCGAAATAAGCGTGCTCGCCCGAATGCATTGTCTCATACAGAGACATGCCCAGCGCCAACAGGATCGCCAGCGAGATCGGCACGTCCATGTTCAGACGCCCCACCCGCAACGCCGACCACGCCGAACGAAAAAAGACCTGGCTGGAAAAACCGATGGTCGGAATCGCAATGGCCGCGCTGATCCAGTGGAACAGGTCACGGGTGGCGTCGGTGGCCCCAGACCAGACAGCAACGCTCAGCAGCATGACGTTCATCATGGCAAAACCCGCCACACCCAGCCGCATCAGCAAGTCCTTGCCCTGCTTGTCTGTCGCGGTCGAGGTCAATTGTCCCGGATCCAGTTCATAGGCTTCGAACCCGATCCCGGTCAGATAATCCGCCAGCGACTGCGCCTCAACGCCCGAATCGACATCGACTGTGGCGCGCTTCAGCGTCAGGTTCACACGGGCCGCGCGCACACCCGGCTGCGCGACAAGGCCGCGTTCGACTCCGGCAATACAGGCTGCACAATAGATTTGTGGCAAAGACAACATGACGCGCTGCGCCTCGTTCCCGTTGCCGCGATAGCCTTCACCTGCTTGTTCTTCCGCAAGCGGGGCCGCAGCGCAGGCTGGGCAGGCAGAGATCGGGGTGGCCATGGGTGAAGTTCCTTGTCCGCAGTCAGTCGGGCCTATCTGGCCGAGACAAAGATCGGAATGCGACGTTGAAAGCTGGTGCCGTCTTCGGCAATCACGTTCAGGCGCAGGTTCCAGTTGCCCTCGCCCAGCTTACCAACCTGCGCCAGATAGGCGCCGCTTGACCCTTGATCGAAGGTTGGTTCCCGATCCTCTTTTACGTGCGTCGCGCGCCCCAAAAGACCATAGACGGACTTGACGGTGACAGCGTCACCTGCCCGATCCTTGATATCCAACACAAGAACCTCTCCGTCCATTTCGGCTGACACGTTCCAGCCCAAGGCCTCTTGGGCCGCTTTCTGGACATCGAATTTCTGGCTGGCGACGTAAGAGTTCTTGGTCTCCAGCCCCGGAAAGGTGGCAATGGCCGAGTATGCCATGAAGAGGTTCACACCAATGATCACAGCAAAGGCCGAGACCACGATGGCCAGAACATGCTTGCCGGTCAGTTCGAACTCTTTCTTGTCCTTTGGATTGGCCATCGCCTAGCGCCCCCTGCCGTTGAATACTGTGTCCACAGACACGCGGTCCCCGGTGATGCCATCGACAATCCAAAGGCGCAATTCGGTGCGCGCCGTGCGTGCCGCTTCGGACCCCGGAGGTGCAACCACATAGACCCGTTGTTTCGCTTCGGTGTCGGGAGGTGCAACCAGAACCAGTTTGTCGCTACCTTCCAACTCGATCACCATATCATTGCCATCGGCAAGCGAGAAGTAGTATGGCCATTCTTCGCCATGCCGGTTGCGCACACCCACGTCATAGGTGTTGCGGATCGCCCCGTCGGACAGCGTGACATACGTCGGATTGCGGACCGGGCGCACCGTCACGTCCACTTTCGGGCGAACGAACAACGCCACGGTCAGGGCGATGCCGACCAGTGCCCAAAGCGAGGTGTAAAGGATCGTGCGCGGGCGCAGCAGGTGTTTGATAACCGGGATTTTCTCGTTCCCGGCACGTTCATAAGCCTCGTCTTTCAGGGCCAGATAGTCGATCAGGCCGCGTGGTTTGCCCACTTTATCCATCATCTCGTCACAAGCATCGATGCACAGGCCGCAAGTGATGCACTCCATCTGCTGCCCATCGCGGATGTCGATGCCCATCGGGCAGACGTTCACGCAGGCATAGCAATCAATACAGTCGCCCAGATCTTCGCGATCCTTGCCCTTCCCGCGCGGCTCACCGCGCCAGTCGCGATAGGCAATCGTGATCGTATCCTCGTCCATCATCGCCGCCTGAATGCGCGGCCAGGGGCAAGCATAGATGCAAATCTGCTCGCGTGCGATACCGCCGAAAACAAACGTGGTCAGGGTCAGCACCAGCACCGTGGAATAGGCCAACGGATGTGCATTCCCAGAGACCAGATCGACCAAAAGCGTCGGCGCGTCCGCGAAATAGAACACCCATGCCCCGCCGGTCGCGACCGCGATCATGATCCAGAGGGTGAACTTGATCAGACGTTTGCGAATTTTCTCGGCGTTCCAGTTCTGACGATGCAGGCGCAGGCGTGCGTTGCGATCGCCTTCGACCCAGCGTTCAACAAGGATGAACAGATCGGTCCATACCGTTTGCGGACAGGCGTAGCCGCACCAGACACGCCCGGCGGCTGACGTGAACAGGAACAACCCAAGCCCTGCCATGATCAAAAGGCCCGCGATGAAATAGAACTCGTGCGGCCAAATCTCGATCCAGAAGAAATAGAACCGGCGGTTGGCCATATCCACCAATACCGCCTGATCAGGCAGGTTCGGCCCACGGTCCCAACGTATCCATGGCGTCAGGTAATAGATACCCAGTGTGATCCCCATGATCCACCATTTCAAACTGCGAAACGCGCCCTTCACCCGCTTTGGGAAAATTGGCTCGCGCGGGGCGTAAAGCTGTTCGGGGGCGTCAGACATGGACGGATTCCAATCCTGATTTTCGGGTTGATCTTGGAACTAAGAACTATTCTACATTGCAGCCTTGATGTGGATCAAAGATTTTGACCGGGCCGTTCATGGGTTATGTGATTAGTCATTGATTATTATCAAGTTTCCATAATGTCACAGCGCCATCCCGTCGCAGCCGGTCAATTGGCCGCACCCAGAATGCAACCTGCTGCGGCCCGTTGCCTTTGAAACGATCCCGCACGCATGAAAAAGCCCGGTCGCTTTCAGGCAACCGGGCTTTCGATAAGGTGGCACCGACCCCGGAGAAACGCGCGAACAGGATCAGGGGTCGGTGCCGTTGACCGGGGAGTGAGGCCCCGGAACTTTTAGTTGGCCGATGGCTTACTCGCCGCCGCCCAACTGGTGAACATACGCGGATACCGCGTTGATCTGACTTTGACTCAGCTTGCCGCTCCAGGCAGGCATCACACCGAACGGGCCGGTGGCCACGACCTCGGTAATCGCTTCTTCGCTGTCGCCATACAGCCAGATGGCATCCGTCAGGTTGGGTGCCCCTTGGGTGCGATCGCCGGTGCCGTCGTCCTTGTGGCAAGCGGAACAGTTGTCGGCGAACAAGGTTTCCCCACCCGCCGCCAGTGCCATATCGGCATCGGGCTTGGTAACGGGCGACAGCGACATCACATAGTTGACCACCTGCGTGATTTCTTCATCGCTCAGATAATCGTCACCGAAGGCGGGCATCTCGGAATACCGGGTGTCTTCGTCATCTTCCGAGCGAATGCCGTGCTGAAGGGTCAGTTGAATATCTTCGATCGTGCCACCCCAAAGCCAGTCATTATCCAACAGGTTGGGATAGCCGACGTTGCCGGCAGCACCCGAGCCGTGACATTGCGAACAGAAGGTTGTGAATGTCGCTCGACCGGACTGAATTGCATAGTTGTGCAGATCGGTGCCTTGTTCCAACGTAGTCAGGTCAACCGAAGCCAACTGGGTTTCCAACTCACTGTTCATGGCCTTGAAGCGGTCGATTTCGGCTGCGACTTCCGCACGCGTAGAATAACCCAGATAACCCGCGGTGGCCCCTTTGATCAGCGGCCAGGCAGGATAGGCGATGGTATACCAAACACCCCAGATGATGGTCAGATAGAACACCCAGACCCACCAACGTGGCAGTGGGTTGTTGAACTCCTGGATACCGTCCCATTCGTGGCCGGTCGTCTCGACCTCTTTCTTTTCAACAGGTTTTTTACTCATTGCCGCAACTCCCTTTGAGCTGAGCTCCCGGATGTGTCCCGGTCACCGGCAGGTTTGTCTTCGTGGCGGAAGGGGATGTTGGCCGTATCATGATGAACCTTGCGGCCGCCTGGACGAAACGCCCAGACAACAACACCAAGGAAAAAGATGAACATGGCCAAAAGCACCCAGCTGTCAGCGAATTGGCGGAGCACAGAATAGGTGTCCATCATCCCAGCTCCTTACCGGCTCGGGTCAGGCGTGAAGGTCGAGAAATCGACCAACGTGCCCAACATTTGCATATAGGCGATCAGGGCGTCCATTTCCGAAACACCGGGCGCACCATCGAAGTTGCGCACTTGCGCCTTCGGATAACGTGCCAGAAGGCCATCGTAGTCGCTGTCAGGGTCGGCCTGCGCCAGCCAATCGGCTGCGGCGTTTTCCATCTGCTCGTCGGTGTAAGGCACACCAACGATCTGATTGGCTCTCATCAGGTCCTCGATATATGTCGGCTCGATCAAACGATCGGCCAAGAAGGCATATTTCGGCATGACCGATTCAGGCACGACCGACTGTGGATCTTTCAGGTGATCCACATGCCATTCGTCCGAGTAACGGCCGCCGACGCGCGCAAGATCAGGCCCGGTCCGCTTTGATCCCCACTGGAACGGGTGGTCATACTGACTTTCAGCAGCCAGCGAGTAGTTACCATAACGCTCTACTTCGTCGCGCATCGGGCGGATCATCTGCGAGTGGCAGACATAGCAGCCTTCGCGGATATAGATGTTCCGACCCTCAAGTTCGAGCGGCGAGTAGGGGCGCATGCCCTCTACGTCCTCGATCGTGTTCTCGAGGTAGAAAAGCGGTGCGATCTCTACGATACCACCCACGGAGACAACCAGAAGGCTACCGACCAGAAGAAGTGTTGCGTTCTTTTCCAGAACGACGTGTTTGTCGAGAATTCCCATGGGTCCTTCCCTCCTTATTCTGCCGGAGCCGTTTGAGCGTCACTGGCAGTTTCCGCTGCCGGCGAACGCTTAACGGTCATCCAAAGGTTGTAGCACATGATCAGGGAACCCGAGAGGAACAGAACCCCTCCCATCGCGCGCACCACATACATCGGGAACTTGGCGGCAACGGTGTCGGCGAACGAGTTCACAAGGAAGCCTTGTGCGTCAACTTCTCGCCACATCAGACCTTCCATGATACCAGTCACCCACATCGACGCGGCGTAGAGCACGATACCGATGGTGGCGAGCCAGAAGTGCCAGCTGACCAATTTCAGGCTGTAAAGACCGGCGCGGTTCCACAGTTTGGGGACCAGGAAATAGAGCATCCCGAAGGTGATCATCCCGTTCCAGCCCAACGCGCCAGAGTGCACGTGACCAATGGTCCAGTCTGTGTAGTGTGACAGCGAGTTCACGGCGCGGATCGACATCATCGGACCTTCGAAGGTCGACATGCCGTAAAAGCCGATCGACACAACCATCATGCGGATGACCGGGTCGGTGCGCAGCTTGTCCCAAGCGCCCGACAAGGTCATCAGGCCGTTGATCATGCCACCCCAGCTGGGCATCCACAGGATAACCGAGAACACCATACCAAGGGTCGATGCCCAATCCGGCAACGCGGTATAGTGCAAGTGGTGCGGACCCGCCCAGATATACAGGAAGATCAACGCCCAGAAGTGGATGATCGACAGTTTATAGCTGAACACCGGCCGCTCGGCCTGTTTCGGCACGAAATAATACATCATCCCCAGGAACCCCGCCGTCAGGAGGAAGCCCACAGCGTTGTGCCCATACCACCACTGAACCATGGCGTCTTGAACACCTGAAAACAACTGAACAGATTTTGCACCGAAAATCGACACCGGGATCGACAGGTTATTCATGACATGCAACAGGGCAATGGTGACAATGAACGCAAGGTAGAACCAGTTGGCCACATAAATATGCGGTTCTTTGCGCTTCATCAGCGTCCCCAAGAACACGAGCAAATAGCTCACCCAGACAATTGTCAGCCAGATATCAACATACCATTCAGGTTCCGCATATTCTTTTGATTGGGTCGCCCCCAAAAGATATCCGGAGGCCGCCAGCACGATGAACAACTGGTATCCCCAGAACACAAACCACGCCAGATTGCCGCCCCAAAGGCGCGCACCTGACGTTCGCTGAACGACATAAAACGACGATGTGATCAAGGCTGTCCCACCAAACGCGAAAATCACCGCTGACGTATGCAGCGGCCGCACGCGTCCGAAGTTCAGATACCCTTCGGCCCAGCCGAAGTTAAGGCTTGGAAAGGCCAACTGAAACGCGATAAACGTCCCAACCAGAAAGCCAACCGCGCCCCAGAAGGCGGTCAACGCGACGCCCACGCGCACGGGGCCATCCATATAGCCGGTTGCGACCGCCTTCTTTTCACCCACCGTGCGGAGTGAAAAGACAAACAGGCCCGCCGCGATCAACACTACCAGGATTGCGTGTACCTGATAGGCGATGTCGCGGGCATAACTTGCAGCAATCGCGGCCAACACTGCGATGAGGCCGTAGATCGCCAATTTGAGATAATCCCACATTTTGCGTCCCTTCGTCTTATGTCCTACCCCCCTCCCACGACCGGATGGGGGCACTGTTCGACTTTTGTGGGTTTGGACCTATCCCTTCAAGCCTGCTTTGATCCATATCAAAACAACCCACTCACCGCAGAAAAACCCTGATTGACCCATGTCAAAGCGTCGCAGGCGCGACAGGGGCACGCTGCGCATCAGGCCAAATCGGAGGGCAAACTGATGAATTACCGAACCGTGACCACTATCGTCACTGACACCACCCATTGCAAAGGATCACTCGAAGCCGCCAAGGCGGTCGCCATTCAGCACGATGCCCATCTTGAGGTGCTGTGTCTTGGTATCGACCGGTCCCAACAGGGTTTCTATTACGCGGGGGCCTCGGCCATGGTTGTGCAGGACAATCTGGCGCAAGCCCGCGAAGACGCCATGGAGCTTGAGACGTTTGCCCGCCGGTCACTGACCGCTCATCCCTTGCCCTGGTCAAGTGATGCGCTGACTGCACAGATGGTGGCACTGAATGGTGCCATCGCACATCGGACGCGGTTTTCAGATCTCGTCGTCATGCCGCGGCCTTATGGCGAAGGTCGGGGTCACGACGCCGAAGCCATTGTCGAAGCTGCGTTGTTTGATGGCAATGTTCCGGTGCTGGTGATGCCCGACAACGCGGAATTTCCGCAAGCCGTCGGCAATGTCGTAGTCGCATGGAACGAAAGTCCGGAAGCCTTGCGGGCGGTACGCCAGGCGCTGCCGTTCCTGCGTCAGGCCGACTCGGTCTCCATCGCCATCATCGACCCGCCGCAGCACGGGCCAGAGCGGTCTGATCCCGGCGGGGCACTCAGCCAATTGCTTGCGCGGCATGGCGTGCGGGCCGAGGTCTGCGTGCTGGCCAAGACCATGCCACGCATCTCGGATGTCCTGAACAGACATGCGCGTGACCGCGATGCGGATATGATCGTCATGGGGGCCTATGGGCATTCGCGGTTCCGCGAGTCGATCTTAGGTGGTGCGACACGTCACATGCTGGAAGTGGCCGATCTGCCGATCGTCCTCGCCCACTAACATCATCGACAAAGAAAAGGGTGCCGGCATCGGCGCCCTTGATGTTTTCGACCTGTTCGTCGCGTCAAGTCTCAGGTGATCGGGGCACCATCCACATCGTCGCCAGTCTCGGCGATAAGCGCCTGTAGATCGGGAATAATGACCCTGCGCTTGCCCTGAAGCTCGATTACTCCGGATTTTTTCAACGCCGACACCTGACGACTCACGGTTTCCAGAGTCAGACCAAGGTAATCCGCCATCGATTCGCGCGTCAGTGGTAATTCAAAGCTCATCCCATCATGCGGCGGCTTCTTATACAAAGAGGCATCCCTGCGCGCCAGAATGGCCAGCAAACTGGCAATCTTTTCGCGCGCCGTCTTGCGACCCAGCACCAGCATCCATTCACGCGCGCTGTCCAACTCGTCCAACGTCATCTGCAACAGACGCGTGCCAATGGCCGGTGTCTTCTCCATCATATCTTCAAACGGTTTTTTGCGGAAACAGCACAGCGTCAGATCCGTGACAGCCACAACATCGAAAGGGGCCGCATCACGACCCGGCCGCCCGATGAAATCCGAGGGAAGCAACAGGCCGACCATCTGCGTGCGCCCGTCCTCCATGGTCTGGCTAAGCGTCGCAATACCACTGACAACGCTGGACACGAACTCCATCGGATCACCGGACCAGATCACCGGCTGACCCGCTTCGAAGGTTCGATAATATTTGATCGCGTCAAGCTGCTCCAATTCGTCAGGTTGGCACCGCGCGCACACGGCGCGGTGGCGAATTGGGCAACTGCCACAATCACGGGTGTTAAAGCGGAGTTCGTTCATTATTATTTCAACAAGAGATGTGTCTTGTTTGATCCTGATCAAAGTTGGGCGCGCGTTTGTCATCCAAACCTATGCGAATGCAGACCACTACGCAACTCAAACGCCTCGGTCTTTTTGACGCGCGCGTGCCCCGCTACACCAGCTACCCGACCGCCCCGCATTTCAAGGCGGGAATCGGCGCTGAAACCCTGTCAGACTGGATCAGCGCAATCCCCGCGAATGAGGCAGTATCGCTATACGTGCATGTTCCGTTCTGCCGGCGTCTGTGCTGGTTCTGTGCTTGCCGCACCCAAGGCACAACCACAGCAGAGCCGGTCGCGGCCTATGTGAACAGTCTGAAACAAGAGCTTGCGACGATCAAAGATCTGCTCGCCGACGGGATCAAACTGGAGCATCTGCATTGGGGCGGCGGGACACCGACCCTGTTGCAGCCCGAGATGATCAGCGATCTGACCAATGCGATTCTGACCACCGCGCCACTGGCGCCCGGTGCGCAATTCTCGGTCGAGATCGACCCGTCCGAGATTGATGACGCAAGGTTGGATGCGCTGGCGGCGGCGGGGATGAACCGGGCCTCGATCGGGGTGCAGGATTTCGACCCGATGATTCAAGAGGTTATCGGCCGCCCACAAAGCTATGAAATCACCAAACAGGCCGTGGACGGCCTGCGCGCGCGTGGCATCAACAGCCTGAACATGGATATCCTGTATGGTTTGCCGCACCAAAACACGGCGCGTATCACGGATTCGGTCGAAAAGCTGATCAGCCTTGGCCCCGACCGGGTGGCACTGTTCGGCTATGCCCACGTCCCATGGGTGGCACGTCGTCAGACCCTTATTCCGACCGAGGCATTGCCATCCGCCGAAGAACGGCTAGAGCTTTACAACACCGCCCGCGATCTGTTCATTGCCGCCGGTTATGACGAGATTGGCATCGACCACTTCGCCCTGCCCTCGGACGGTCTGGCCAAGGCCCATAAGGCCGGAACCATGAAGCGGAACTTCCAAGGCTATACCGAAGATGTGTCAAAGGTGATGATCGGTGTGGGTGCCAGCTCGATCGCGCGTTATCCGCAAGGTTATGCACAAAACGAGCCTGCCACGTCGAAATATCAAGCCGCCGTGCGTGACGGTCGCTTGGCGGGCGCAAAAGGCCACGTCTTTACCAAGGATGACCTTGCCCGTGGTCGCGTAATCGAAGAGCTACTGTGCTATTTCCGCGTCAATTTCGCCAAACTGGCGGAAGAATTTGCCCGCCCTGTCGATGACTTTCTGTCCATGGTCGATGGATTGGAACAGGCGATGCCGGGCACCACCGTCCTTGACGGAACCATGCTTTCCATTCGGCCCGAAGCACGCCCTGTCGCCCGCATGATCGCACGGCATTTCGATGATTACGAGATGAATGAAAGCGGCCACAGCCAGGCGGTTTGATCGCCCTGCACTAACGGTCCTTGCGCAGGGTGCGGTTGCGGTATCCCGCTTCGGTGGCGATGTCATCCAACACCTGCGCCAAGGTCAGGTCGTGATCGAACTTGCCGTTCTTCAAGAATTCCGTGACCTGCGCGATCACCAAAGGGTTCACCATCATGAACGTATGTGTCACGGGCAGAACGATATGGTCGTTCATGCCGCTGATCCGCGTATTGTCCACCGACACTTTGCCATCATCTTCGCCGTCGATCACCGCTGAATAGATCGGGTTCAGGGACCGATTGCCTGCGATAACACCCAGTTCGAAGGCTGCATAGCCGGTGCGGTTGGGCACCGAATCCTCGCCGGTGCCAAGTTGCAACCCCGCTGGCCCGTTCAACCATTCAAATGGCTCAAGATCTCCAAATGCATCGACCAGTTGCGACCCCTGATTGGGCGGGGCCATCATCACCACACGTCCCATATTGGCAGGGCGATTATCCTGCAACCAGACGCGCGCAAGGATACCACCCATCGAATGGGTCACGAAATTCACTTTCTGATCGCCACAGGCCTCCAACGCAGGCGGGATAGCGGCTTCGACCAACACCCCAATTTCAGCCTTGGTCGACGGGTAGCCCAAATTGACCACGTCATAGCCCGCAACGCGCAGGCTTTCTTCCATCACCCACAAGGATGACGGCGTTCGCGCGAGACCGTGCAAAAGGATAACGCACTCCGCCCGCGCGGGCGCGGCAAGCGCGGTGGCAAATCCAAGGGCAAGGGTCAATGTTCTGATCATATCGGATAAATACGCATCACACCGGCAGGATGCGAGAGGCGGCTTGTCACAGGGAGGTGGATAAGCAAATCTTGGCGCATGTCGATTTCGTTCAAAACGCCCCGATTGGCTGTGCGCGGCCTGATCCTGCATGAGAACCGCCTGTTGATGGTCAATGCCTACGGCGGCGGCGTGTCAGACCTGCTGTGCCTGCCCGGAGGCGGGGTCGAGCCGGGTGCGAGCCTGCCAGACAACCTGATCCGCGAAGTGCATGAGGAAACCGGTCTGACCATTTCTGTCGACGCCCCCGCGCTGGTGAACGAGTTTCATGACCCCGGCACCGGTTTCCACCAGGTTGAGATTGTCTTTCACTGTCAGTTAAAATGCGGGCGTCTCGATCCTGCATGGCAAGACCCAGAGGCGATCGTGACGGACCGAAAATGGGTCAGCCGGGATCAGATCGCTGGGCTGCACGTCCGCCCGCTATCCTTGCCTGATCTGGCTTGGGGCGATGCACAGGTCGCTCCATCTTATGACGCTTTGGAAGCCATTGTCAGATAAGAAACGCCCCCGGCAACTTGCACTGTCAGGGGCGTTGTCAGTTTCAGATCAGGTCAGCGCACTTCGGTATAGAAGCCCGGCGCAAACCAGCGGATAATTAACGCCCCGGCCCCGGTAACGGAGACAGCCAGTGCGGCGATCCAACCGATAAACGGGATCATAGCCAGGATCGTGATCGACACCGCGCCCACAAGTGCCGCGACTGCGCGTTCCCCCAGTGTTTCCGGAAGCGGGCGGTTGGCTGCGCCCAACATCCCAACGCCAAGAATATAGGTGCCAATCACATAGCCTGCGATGCCCAAGAGGATTGCCAAGACGATGGAGACGGGAATCAACAGGATACCGAACCCAGTCATGGCAAGCAGGAACAGGGATCCGGCCAGCGCCGAAATGGTCAGAAAGCCCATCCAAAGCGCGCGGGCAGGTGTTTCCAAAGTGCGCAACCGCAACGCAAGAAGGAATGTCGGTGCGAGTGCCGCAATCAGAGTAACCACCGCTGTCAGAATCAGGATTGCCGTGATCTTGCCACCCAGCCATGCCCCCCAGCCAGAGCCGGATCTCTCAATCGTAGCCCCGCCTTCGGGATCAGCGCTGGCGTCAAACTCGTCGACATTGTGCCGCTCGATCCGGTCTTCGGGGGCCACGCTGTCTGGGATTTCAATGCCGTTCGGATCATCGGAATACAGGTAAAGCGTGCCTTCTATCCGGGCATCATCTCCAAAGCTGATGTTATCAACCGAGAAGCTGGCGTCACCAGCAATCACGCCTGTCAACAGGATGTTTTCGGCCGCCACCAAGGCGCTGTCGCCAACGGCTCCGTTGATCTCAATCCGTTGGGCGGCGGCGCGCAGGTCGCCTGCGACATCATCATTGACCAGAACCGTATCGCCCAGCAGGTGCGCGTCACCGCCGACACCGCCGGAAACATTTACGTTCATCCCGGCGGCATAAAGACTGTTCCCCACGGGTCCCGAGATTGACACCGAGCGGCCACCGGCATGGGCGCTGCCTTCAATCGGTGCGGACACCACAACCGTGTTGCCTGCGATGAACACGTCGTCCACCGCGTCACCTGTCAGGGTCACGTTGTCCCCGGCCATATAGGCGTCGTTGCCGAAGCGATAAACCTCTTGCGCGGTGGCAGGCACAGCCAGAAGGGTCACGAAAAGAAGGATGAAGGATCGAAGCATGGCAGTCCCCGCCAAATGGTTATGTTACACCCATTAACATACAGGGTGCTTCAACCTTTTGTAAGGGGTCAGCATGAAAATTCCACCACAAAGAAAAGGGCGCCCGAAACGAGCGCCCTTCAAATATCATGGTTGGCATTCAACAGATTGGCCTTGCGGCCAATCACCTGTCGCCGGGTAGCTTTCGGCAGATTGGCCTTGCGGCCAATCGCCTGTCGCAATCGAATTCCTAGCGGAATTCGATTTACATCATGCCGCCCATGCCGCCCATGTCGGGCATTCCGCCACCACCCTGGCCTTCTTTTTGCGGCTTGTCGGCCACCATGGCTTCGGTGGTGATCAGCAAACCAGCGATCGAGCCGGCGTCTTCCAACGCGGTGCGTGTGACTTTGGCCGGGTCAATGACACCGAACTTGAACATGTCGCCATATTCCTCGGTCTGGGCGTTGAAACCGAAGGTCACATCGTCGCTTTCACGGACTTTGCCAGC
Organism: Aliiroseovarius sp. B-4; assembly: GCF_056857795.1. NCBI lineage: Bacteria > Pseudomonadati > Pseudomonadota > Alphaproteobacteria > Rhodobacterales > Paracoccaceae > Aliiroseovarius > Aliiroseovarius sp. B-4. Next base: position 142,108 of record NZ_JBSXNV010000035.1, on the reverse strand, counting down.
AACCACGGCACCGTCAACTCCCGCGTTCTCAGCGATCTGGCGCAGCGGAGCTTCCAAAGCGCGCTGGACAATGCTGATACCTGCGTCCTGATCGGCGTTCTCGCCTTTCAGACCTTTCAGCGTCTTGCCAGCCTGCACCAGAGCAACACCACCCCCAACGATCACGCCTTCTTGCACGGCCGCACGGGTCGCGTTCAGGGCATCGTCAACGCGGTCTTTGCGCTCTTTCACTTCTACTTCGGTCATGCCACCCACGCGGATCACGGCAACACCGCCTGCCAGCTTGGCAACGCGCTCTTGCAGCTTCTCACGGTCGTAGTCCGACGTGGTTTCTTCGGCTTGGGTGCGGATCTGAGCGACACGCGCTGCGATCTCGGCCTTCTCGCCAGCACCGTCGACGATGGTCGTTTCGTCTTTGGTGATCTGGATTTTCTTGGCCGAACCCAGCATGTCCATGGTCACGCTTTCAAGCTTCATGCCCAGATCTTCCGAGATCACTTGACCACCGGTCAGGATCGCGATGTCTTGCAGCATGGCCTTGCGGCGATCACCGAAGCCCGGCGCTTTGACAGCAGCGATTTTCAGGCCACCACGCAGCTTGTTGACGACCAGGGTTGCCAGCGCTTCGCCTTCAACATCTTCAGCGATGATCAGCAGCGGTTTTTGCGACTGAATGACCGATTCAAGCAACGGCACCATAGGCTGAAGCGAAGACAGTTTCTTTTCGTGCAGCAGAACAAGGCAGTCGTCCAACTCGGCGATCATCTTGTCAGGGTTGGTGACGAAATAGGGCGACAGGTAGCCACGGTCAAACTGCATACCTTCAACAACTGTGGTTTCGGTTTCGAGGCCTTTGTTTTCCTCGACCGTGATCACGCCTTCGTTGCCGACTTTCTGCATCGCGTCTGCGATCTGACGGCCGATTTCAGCTTCGCCGTTGGCCGAGATGGTGCCAACCTGTGCCACTTCGTCGGAGTCTTTAACTTCGCGAGCCATCTCTTTCAGGCTCGAAACAACCTTGGCAACAGCAGTATCAATACCGCGCTTCAGGTCCATCGGGTTCAGACCAGCGGCAACCTGCTTCAGACCTTCGCGAACAATCGCTTGGGTCAGAACGGTGGCCGTGGTGGTGCCGTCACCGGCTTCGTCATTTGTGCGGCTGGCGACTTCTTTCACCATTTGCGCGCCCATGTTTTCGAACTTGTCCTCAAGCTCGATTTCTTTGGCGACCGTCACACCGTCTTTGGTGATGCGGGGGGCGCCGAACGATTTGTCAAGAACCACGTTGCGGCCTTTCGGGCCAAGGGTCACTTTGACAGCGTCAGCGAGGATATTGACGCCACGCAGCATTGCGTTGCGGGCATCGGTGTCGAACTTTACGTCCTTAGCAGCCATTTAGCTTACTCCTGGAAATACGTGTAAATCGGTCAGACGATCAGGCAATGATGCCCATGATGTCGGATTCTTTCATGATCAGCAGCTCTTCACCGTCGATGGTGACTTCGGTGCCGGACCATTTGCCGAAAAGGATTTTGTCGCCTTCCTTGACGTCCATGGCGATACGATCACCGTCGTCGTCTTTGGCGCCAGCGCCTACGGCAATAACCAGACCTTCGGCCGGTTTTTCTTTGGCGCTTTCCGGAATGATCAGGCCGCCTGCTGTTTTCTCGTCGCTTTCGACGCGGCGGACCAACACGCGGTCATGCAGTGGTGTAAATGCCATTTGCTGAGACTCCCTAAGCTCAGTTTCAGTTCTCTTAGCACTCACCGGATGCGAGTGCTAACGGCGCAGAGTTAGGGAGTCATCCTCGGGCTGTCAAGCAGTCGGATCAGAAATTTGGATCGACATTGCACAGCCAATTACACAGTCAGCCGACATGAGCAACCAATTGACCGGTTTCACTTGGCTTACTCTTCCAGCAAATGTTCATACCGGGCATCTGTCAGCGTCTTCATAAACGCGACCAGCGCATCAATGCGTTTGTCGTCCAGCGCGGGTCCATGGATCAACTCTGTCACCGCCAGATTCTGCGGAATTTCCGGCATCACCCAAGGTTTACCGGTCTCGGGGTTGATCTGCCGGTCTTTGTCCAGCGTGTTGTACTTGTTGTAGAACAGAACAACGGTGCGTAGGTCCTTGAACACGCCATTGTGCATGTATGGTCCGGTAACTGCGACATTGCGCAGCGTCGGCACCTTGTAGCGCCCACCCGCATCAGCGGTGTCGATAGCGGGGTTCGCCAACAAGCCAAGATCCGGTCCCTCAACACCATTCGCAGCGCGCACATCGGCGTTCACGGGTGTCCCGATGTTATGGTATTCATAGTTGGTGAAGGTCTCATCCTCGGCGATGGGCGAGGGACGCAACTGGTGACACAGGTTGCAATTGGTGAACTGCTCGGAAAAGAACAATACGCGTCCTAGTTCCTCTTGATCCGTCAATTCCGCCTCACCGCGCAGAAAACGATCATACTTGCTGTCGAACGGCGAAAAGAGATCCGTGCGTTCAAACGACGCGATAGCTTGGGTCATGGCGTCATACGCGGCGCTATCATCATCCCAGATCGCGTCACCGAACAGCGATATGAACGATGTAACATAATCCGCATTCTCAGACAGCCGCGCGACGACCGATGCCTCGTCCGGCATCCCCATCTCGATCGGGTTAAGGGGCGGCCCACCCGCCTGCCCTGCAAGCCCGGCGGCGCGCCCATCCCAGAACATGCCGCCGCGCCAGGCCTTTTTGTCCAACTGCTCAAACTCAGGCGTGAACTTTGCATAGGCCGCCGTCGGAGCGGAACGGTCGCCAAGGCTTTCACCGTCATCCCCCAACGACACCGCACGCCCGGCATCTGTCTCGCGCGGATCGACAAAGCCGTATTCCGGGTCATGGCACGTCGCGCAGGATTGCGTCCGGTTCTTTGACAGGTTCACATCGAAAAACAACGCTTCGCCCAAGTCTTCAAGGCTGTCGAAAGCGGCGGCAGGTGACACCAGCCCGACCATAAGAACCAAGGTTAGAAACACGCGCATGAACAAAGCTCCTGATCATTCCGATCCGCTGTTAATCGAGAATCAGAGGGATGGGAATTGATCCCGATCAAAAAAGTCGGATTAATTTTGAAGCGCCGCGCGCCCTTCGTCGGTCAAACCGTAAATGCCGCGCTCGACCCGCTCGAACCAGCCATAGTGATTGATTGCCATCATACGCGTCGCAGTTGTGACGCCGGTTGCCTTGGCAAGAGCAGCCCCTTTCATCGGCCCCTCTTTCGCAAGACAGGCGGCCAGTTTCTCGGCGTCCTGCCGATAGGCCGTCACCAGCTTTCCGTTTGTGCCACCCATGTTGGGATCACCATCGCGGCGGGCGAACTCGGACAGCAAGCGAGCCGTCTTGACCTTGGATTTTCGTGGCTGAAACGGGCCGGGATCAGCATGGACCTGCACCAGCCCTTCTTTCAGGCGCACCGACAGAACCCCCAACCCAAGCCGCCGACACAGCCCCAGATTGCCTTTGAACGACCGCCATCCAGGTTTCCCCGACCAGCGCGGAACGGCCACATAGACCAGATCGGTGACAGCCTGCCGTGCGACAGCCTGTTGCAGCAAAGTCAGGGAAAACCCGGCTTTCAGTTCGACAATCACCGGCGGCTCGCCATCACGGATCGCCATCACATCCGCTGGCCCGACCTCGGATTTCACCTCATAACCCACCCCTTCCAGCCAAGCTTTCACAGGCGCATACAGATCGGTTTCGGCAGGTTTCGACATACGCAAACCTTAGCGACAAAACGCCGGGGCGAACAACCCGTGACAAGCCGCTACCTCGCTCTTATAAGTCGCGCAAACAGCTTTGAATCAAAGACGGATAAACCAAAATGACCACTCTTGTTTTCGGCCACAAATCGCCCGACACCGACTCGACCGGCTCGCCGCTGGTCTGGGCCTGGTATCTGAATGAGGTACGAGGCGTGGACGCCAAGCCAGTATTGCTGGGCCAGCCCAACACCGAAGCCGCCTTCATGTTGAAGCGCTGGGACTTTGACATGCTTGATATTATCGAGGACGTGGCTGACGACCAGCCCTGCGTCATCGTCGACACCAACAACCCGGCCGAACTGCCTGCCAACATCAATGGCGCAGACGTGCAGGCAATCATCGACCACCACAAGCTGGTCGGCGGCCTGGAAACCAAAGGCCCGATTGACATCACCATCCGTCCGCTCGCCTGCACCGCGACCATCATGTATGACCTGATGGGCGATGACGCGGCCAAGATGCCCGACAACATCAAAGGGGCGGCCCTGACCTGCATCCTGTCTGACACGCTTGAATTCCGCTCGCCCACCACCACCGACCGCGACCGCGAAGTCGTGGCCGCGCTGGCCGCTGATCTTGGCGTTAACGTGTCCGACTATGCCGCCGAGATGTTCGCCGCCAAGTCGGACGTGTCGGAGTTCTCGGACGCCGAGTTGATCCGCATGGACTCGAAAGAATACGAAGTCGCCGGCAAGAAATTCCGCGTCAGCGTTCTGGAAACCACCGCGCCGGAAATCCCGCTGAACCGCAAGGCCAGCCTGATGGAGACATTCAAAACCGTCGAGGCCGAGGACGGCGTCGATCAGGTGCTTCTGTTCGTCGTGGACATCCTGAAAGAGGAAGCAACCCTGCTGGTCCCCAACGATCTGGTGAAAACCGTGGCTGAAAAGAGCTTCGGCGCGAAGGTTGACGGTGACGTGGTTGTCCTGCCGGGTGTGATGAGCCGGAAGAAGCAGATAATTCCGCACTTGGCTGTGTAAACTGGGGCTGCGTCAAACTATAAACAGGCCCGCGCCATTAGCGGGCCTGCGTCAGTTCGTCCACAATAGTGCCATGAGTAGTCTCTAATGTTGTCAGCACGCCCCGGCTTCCTGAGCACCGCGCTGCGCTTGGCTTTCCGTAAACTTTTCTCCAGCGTCTGAAGAAAGTTGGTCGATGAGTCCTTTACACGAAAAACCCTGTAAACTCAGATAGTCTTTCGCGACCCTTACGGCCTGCTGGCCCCAATCGACCGAAAGACTATCGACAGCGACTGTTGCGTCATTGATCTCATAGCCTTCTCCATAATCTGACGACAATTGCTCGATTAGCCCTTGCCGCGAAAACCCCTGAAAGCTCAGATAGCTTTCAGCGGATCGAACCGCGTTCTTTTGCGGACCTGATAGGTTCTGGCTGGAAGCCAACGTAGGGCTGAACAGCGTCATCGAAATCACAATAGCTTTAGTTAGTCTTTTCTTCACATCTTCCATCGTCATACCAAACCTTGAAACCATCTAGGGTAGAACCTAACCAAAAAAGTAGATACTTCAAGTTTCTAACGGCGTTCTGAATGGCGCTTGACCACAAAAGCCATGCTTAGCCTCACTTCGTTTGTATGCTCCCCCCTAGCCACCTCCCTCCCCCTCTGCCATATCTTCCTTTCAAGCAGGAGACCCACCATGACCCGCATCATCGAAAACCTCAGCGAGATTTCCGCCAACTACGACGCCTTCTTCGTGGACCTCTGGGGCTGCGTGCACGACGGGGTGCATCCCTTTGACGACGCGGTCGCGGCATTGCGCGAAGTTCGCGCGAACGGCGGATTTGTCGTTCTTGTCACCAACGCACCGCGGCACCGGACATCGGTCGAGGGGCAGTTGGACCAGATCGGCGTGCCGCGCGACTGCTGGGACACGATTGCCACCTCGGGCGATAGCGCGCGGGCGGCGATGTTCACGGGCGCGGTGGGCAATAAGGTCTGGTTCATGGGCGAGGCGCACGACCGGTCCTTTTTTGACCCGATGGCCATCATCGACGACCCGGTCGATATTGAAGAGGTCGAATTGAAAGACGCCGAGGGAATTGTCTGCTGCGGCCCGTTTGACCCGCTTGCCCACCCTGACACACTGCGCCCGCAACTTCTGCTGGCCAAGCAGAACGGGCTGAAACTGCTCTGTGCCAACCCGGATATCGTGGTGGATCGAGGCGAGACCCGCGAATGGTGCGCCGGTGCCATCGCCCAGCTTTACACCGAGATGGGGGGCGAAAGCCTTTATTTCGGAAAGCCCCACCCACCGATCTATGATCTGGCGCGCCGCCGCATGATCGCTGAAGGTCGTTCGGTGGATAACTCCCGCATCCTTGCCATCGGTGATGGCATCTTGACCGATATCAAGGGCGCGCAGGGCGAAGATATTGATTCTCTGTTCATCACAGGCGGATTGGCACGGGACGAAACACAGACAGACCGGCAACCGGACGCGGATGCGCTTGGGCGGTTTGTCGCGGCAGAAATGGTCACGCCGACCTATGCGATCGGGTTTCTGCGTTAGGATCCAACCCAATAAGACCTTATGAAAAAGGACTTTCACGACATAGGTGGGGCTTGATCTCTTTTGCGTTGGATTTATCCAGCCCGACAGATGCGATCATCCCGGATTACATTTCCGCTTGATTTTCTGCAACTGCAAAGTAATATTATTGCCAATCCAGACGATTAATCGTCTTTTTATGACCCGGAGGATCCTGATGTTGGACAATTTCCCGCGCGGCACGATCTGCATTGAAGAGCTGGAAATCGGCATGTCGCGACATGTCACCAAGGAAGTCACCGACCGGGATATCGAGATGTTCGCCGAAATCTCGACCGATCGGAACCCGGTGCATCTGGACGACGACTATGCCAATGACACGATCTTTGAAGGGCGGATTGCTCATGGCATGCTGACCGCAGGCCTGATTTCTGCGGTGATCGGCGAACAGCTTCCGGGCCACGGCACCATCTATATGGGTCAAAGCCTGACTTTTCTCGCCCCTGTGCGCCCCGGCGACACCGTGCGCGCAGAAGTCACGGTGCTGGACATTGACCACGCCAAGCGGCGCGTGACGCTGAAGACCGAATGCCTTGTCGATGGAAAACCGGTTCTGAAAGGTGAAGCCAAGGTTCTGGCGCCGTCGGCCAAGTTCGACTGACCCCTCCGCAAACCGGAAAACCGATCGCGCTGCGCCGCTGGGCTTGCACCTGTTCGCGCGGGGCGATAATGCCACCACATGCGGATCATTCGAGATTACCAGTTTGTCGAAGAAACAGATCGCGGGGCGTCCGCCGCGATCGGAAATTTTGACGGCGTACATCTTGGCCATCAATACGTGATCGACATTGCGCGTGCGCAGGCAAAGGCCAGCAAGACCCCGCTGGGCGTCATGACATTCGAACCACATCCGCGCCAGTATTTCGCGCCGAAAAGCCCCCCCTTCCGGTTGATGAGTGCGGATGCCCGCGCCCACAGGTTGGAAAAGCTGAAGGTGGAGCGGCTCTATGAACTCAGTTTCAACGATACATTGTCCGCCCTTGCCCCCGGAGAGTTTGCCCAACGCGTGATCGTCGATGGGCTGGCCCTGAGCCACGTGGTCATAGGCGAGGACTTCCATTTCGGCAAAGGTCGCGCGGGCAAGTCAAGCGACATGGTCGCCTTGGGTGATCAGCTTGGATTTGGCGTGACCGTCGCCCCCTTGATGTCGGATGAAGTTGGCGAAGTGAGTTCCACCGCCATCCGCGACGCGCTGACCGACGGCCGGCCACGCGACGCCGCGCGCATGCTGGGCCACTGGCACCGGATCGAAGGCGAGGTAATTCGCGGCGACCAACGCGGGCGTGATTTGGGCTATCCCACCGCGAATATGTCCATCGCCGGGCTGCACCCGCCGAAATTCGGCGTCTATGTCGTCGAGGTCGATATTCTGACCGGACCGCATAAGGGAAGCTATGGCGGCGCTGCGTCGATGGGCACCCGCCCGATGTTCGGCGAAAACCGCCCCAACCTTGAAAGTTTCCTCTTCGACTTCAAGGGCGACATCTATGGCGAGCAGGTTTCGGTCGCCCTGATCGACTATCTGCGTCCCGAACAGGTGTTTGATGGGCTGGATGCCCTGATCTCTCAGATGGATGCAGATTGCGCCCGCGCGCGCGACATTCTGGCGAAGGTATGAGGCCGCAACATGATCCGCCACATCGTATTTTTTACTGCCAAACGCCCCGAAGATCGCGAGACCATTCGCGCCGGGCTGGAGCTTTTGAAAGACATCCCGCACAGCCTGCGCCTTGAGGTTGCCGTGAATCTCGCGACGGACCCGATCCCCGGCCCATCGCCTGATGTGGTTGTTTATGGCGAATTTGCGGACGAAGACCAGCTTGCTGCCTATAAGGCGCATCCGTTGTATCAGCAATCCATCGCGCGCGTGCGCCCTTTGCGCGAGTTGCGGGTCGCAGCGGATTTCGAGGCAAGCGCATGACCAAGGGATTGCGAAAGAAGTTCTGGGAACGTCCACTGGACAGCCTGACCGGGCCAGAATGGGAAGCGCTGTGCGATGGATGCGGCAAATGCTGCCTGAACAAGCTGGAAGACGAAGACACTGGCGAAATTGTGTTCACACGCGTGGCCTGCCGATTGCTGGATGGCGACACCTGCCGCTGTTCACAATATGATATTCGCCTGCAATTCGTGCCGGAATGCATCGTCCTGACGCCCGAGAATATTGGCGAAACCGCGTATTTCATGCCCGCTTCCTGCGCCTATCGCCTGCGCCACGAAGGGAAACCGCTTCATGATTGGCACCCGCTGATCTCGAACGACCCCGACAGCGTGCACAAGGCCGGGTGCAGTGTGCAGGGCTGGACCGTGCCGGAGTTCGAAGTGCCCGAAGACGAATGGGAAGACCACCTGATCGAGGAGCCACATTGATGTTTTTCGCCTCTGACAATTCCGGTCCGGCCCATCCATTGGTGATGGCTGCACTGGTCCACGCAAATGAAGGCTATGCCATGCCCTATGGCGCCGATGCGCTGATGGACGAGGTTCGCGTCCGCATTCGAGAGATATTCGAAGCCCCTGAGGCTGCGGTTTATCTGGTGGCCACCGGAACGGCGGCAAATTCGATCAGCCTGGCCACCCTGTCCCAACCTTGGGACACCATCTTTTGCGCGACCGAGGCGCACATCCAGGAAGATGAGTGCAACGCGCCTGAATTTTACACGGGTGGCGCAAAGCTGACACTGGTTCCGTCTGAGCACGCCAAGATGACCCCGCCCGCCTTGCACCGCGCCATCGAAGCTGAAGAAGGCCGAGGCGTGCATGGCCCGCAACGCGGCCCTGTCTCGATCACAAACGTAACCGAACGCGGCACGATTTATTCCGTCGCCGAGTTGACCGAATTGTGCAAAGTCGCGAAATCTTTCAACCTGCCCACCCATCTGGACGGCGCGCGGTTTGCAAACGCGCTGGTCGCACTTGGCTGCACGCCGGCGGAAATGACGTGGAAAGCCGGGATTGACGCGGTCAGTTTTGGCGGCACCAAAAACGGCTGCATGGGAGTCGAAGCGGTGGTCTTCTTTGATCCGAAACACGCGTGGGAGTTTGAGTTGCGACGCAAACGCGGTGCGCATCTGTTTTCAAAGCACCGTTACCTGTCCGCCCAGATGCTCGCCTATCTGACCGATGACCTTTGGCTGGACCTCGCCCGGCGGGCCAACGCGGCCAATGCACGGCTGGTGCGCGGGTTGAAGCAGATCGAGGGCGTGACCTTTCTGCATGAACCTGACGCCAACATGAGCTTCGCTGGCTGGTCCCGTGCCGGCCACCAGCGCCTGCATGACTCGGGTGCGACCTACTACATCTGGGAAGGGGTGCTGGATGGCACGGACCCGGACAAAGTGCTGACCGCGCGCATGGTTGCCGACTGGTCAACACGTGAAGACAATATCGACAGGTTCTTGGAGCTTGTGCGCGGCTAAAGCGTGATCGGCGCTGACTGCGACAGAAACCCTGATATAACATCGCCCACGTCTTCGGGATGGGTGATCGGACCCATGTGCCCTGCACCTTCGAATATGTGCCGCTTCACATTGGGCAGGCGTGCCGCCAGCACATCATGCACCGCCGCCACCAGGGCAGGCGAACGCGCGCCCTCCATCAGCAGGACCGGTATCGCGAGATTTTCCAACGCGCCGGGGGCAGCCTGATCGTGGACGTCTTGGTAGGTGACGGGGTTTCCAGCCGGGATCAGGTGAATGCGTTGCGCCATATCCTCGCGCAGCGACAGTGGCAAAGCCCGCCATGCGGCATCTCGGCCCCACATGATGTTAAACAGGCGCGCGGCCTCTAGCCGATCGCCAGCTTGCAAGGCCGCCATGAACGGACCGTCCATATAAGCTAGGTTCTCGGCGAAGGCCGGATGATCCTTGGCAGCGGCAAACAGAACCGGTTCAAAAAGGGCCAGGCTGCGCACCCGGTCCGGGTGACACTGCGCCAATCGCAGGGCAATCGTGCCGCCAAAACTATGTCCGATCAGATCAACGGTACCCGGAACTTCCTGATCAAGCAGAGCCTCTGCGATCTGGACCGCCCTGTCCTGATAATCCCCTGTCCCGTCCCAGTCTGCGCTGCGCCCATGGCCGGGCAGATCAAGCGCCACCATGGTCAGCTCGTTGGAAAGGCGTCTTTCAAGTCCACGCCACGCACCGGAATGCGCCAGCGAGCAATGCACCATCAATGCGGCTCGCGACCCATTGCCAGATCGGTGCCAATAGGTCTTGTGACCTGCAAGTGTCTGAAGGGTCATCCGTGTTTGGCACCAAGATGCGTGTCCAGCGCATCCAGTCTGTCTTGGCCCCAGAACCTCTCGTCATCATCACAAACATAGAAGGGCGAGCCGAACACGCCCGCGCTCACCGCGTCTTCAAGGTTGCGGCCATAGGCTTCTGCCCCTGCCAGAAGGCCGCTATCGGCAAGGCTTGGGTCAAACCCGGCATCGGCAAGACAGGCCTTGATCACATCATCCTGCGCCATATCCTTTTCTTCCGCCCAGCAGGCCCGCATGATCCCATGAACCAGTGCGCCTATGTTCCCTCCACCCGCTGACTGCGCTGCGATGATCGCATAGGACGCAGGCGCACCATTTGTGGGCCAGTGTGCCGGGCTGTGGTTCATCGACATGTCCAGCGCCTTGGACCAGCGCTTCAGCTCTTGCATCCGGTATTCCATCCGTGACGGGTGGCGGTCTTTTGGCGGGGTGCCCCCCGTGCGGCCGAACAACTGCCCGATATCAATCGGCTTATAGGTGATTTGCGCCCCATGACGCGACGCAATATCTTCCAGCCGCGATCCGGCCAAATAGGCCCATGGCGACAACACTGTGAAATAATAGTCGATCTGCGTCATTTTTCCTGCCCTTGTTGCCCCATTACTGTTCCAAGGAATCTATCCCGATGTTAAGGGGTGTCAACGTCACGATTCTGCCACACAGACCACGCCGGGAACAGCTGCCATGCCATCCATCACCGAACCGAAACTTATCTCGGGCAACTCCAATCGGCCACTTGCCGAAGCCGTTGCCAAGCGCATGTCGATGCATCGCGGATCCTCTGTCGGTTTGGTCGATGCCCGCGTAGAACGATTCAACGATGGCGAGATTTTTGTCGAAGTTTTTGAGAACGTGCGCGGCGAGGATATGTTCATCATCCAGTCGACCTCGAATCCGGCCAACGACAACCTGATGGAGCTTTTGATCATTTCGGACACGTTGCGACGATCTTCTGCGTCGCGCGTCACCGCCGTGATTCCTTATTTCGGCTATGCCCGTCAGGACCGTCGCACCAAAGCTCGCACACCGATTTCTGCCAAACTGGTCGCCAACATGATCGCCGGTTCGGGGATCGAACGGGTATTGACCATGGACCTGCACGCAGCACAGATTCAAGGTTTCTTCGACATCCCGGTGGATAACCTTTACGCCAGCCCGATCTTCGCTTTGGACGTCAAACATCACTTCAAGGATTGCATGGACGAAGTCATGGTGATCTCGCCGGACGTGGGCGGCGTGGCACGCGCCCGCGAGCTTGCCAAGCGGATCAACGCACCGCTGGCCATTGTCGATAAGCGCCGTGAAAAAGCCGGTGAGATTGCCGAGATGACGGTGATCGGCAATGTCGAAGGCAAACGCTGCATCATCATCGACGATATCTGTGACACCGCCGGCACTCTGTGCAAAGCGGCCGAAGTGCTGATCGAGAACGGCGCACAAGAGGTGCACGCCTATATCACCCACGGCGTCATGTCAGGCCCTGCGGTCGAACGGGTATCTAAATCTGTCATGAAGTCGCTGGTGATCACGGATTCGATCCAGCCGACCGATGCGGTGAAAAACACACCCAACATTCGCATCGTGCCAACTGCACCGATGTTTGCGCAAGCGACCTTGAACATCTGGGGTGGCACATCTGTGTCATCGCTGTTCGACCACGACACGTTGGAACCGCTTTACGAGAACCTGTATTCATAGCTGCACGCGACAAAGGGCCTCGGTGGCTTTGGTCTTGGTGGCTGACGGTCCGTCAAACGTCCCAATCGTCATCCCCGCGAACCTCACCGATGGCGGTCCAATTCACCCGCATCCGGGCGACGCGTGTATCACCCCATGTGCGAAAAATGATCTGAAAGCCGGTTTCCGTAATCGCATCGGCTGCAATATCCGCCCGCGCGTTGGTGCGTTTGTCCAGATCCCACATCGACACGCTGACATGCACCGATGGTGGACTTAGGAAGTGTTCCGAAAATCCGACCGGTGTCACAAGCTTTCGTGCGCCGCTGCCGGTCCACATCTCGCCATCATGCTCGAAATCCGAAAACAGTATCATACTGCCTTGGTCCACCCCGACCATATGGGTCTTGATCCTGCGCATCGACGACGGCCCCGTTAAATATTCGTCGTGCCAGCAGACCCCAAACGCGCCCAACTGGCAAGCCATGCCTAACGTCGAAGGCGCAGGAAAAACGGAAACAATATCAAGACCAGGCCCCCGGAAAACAGGAAGGGTGCGCCGGGCAGGTAAATCGTCCCTTTAGCATCCGCAAACATCTGGAATATCCAAGTTACCATCATTGGTCCAATCACCGCTGCGATGGAGCCGAGACTGGCAATAACCCCCTGCAACAGCCCCTGGCGATCCTCGGCGACCATATTGGCCATCATCGCGGTCATGGTCGGCGGTGCCATATCGGCCAGCGCTGCAATCAGGATGGCGGCGAACATTACATATACGCTCGCCGTCATGCCGAAGATCGCAAAGGCCGCGATGGCACAAATGACCGAAAATATGAGTGTGCGAAACTCGCCCAGACGCGGGATCAACAACCGCATGACGACGCCCTGCGAAACCGCGACCGCGATACCATAGGCCGCCAGCGTTAAACCGATCAGCGCCGCGCTCCACCCAAAAATTTCGCGCGTCCAGAAAGCCCACAGGGTCGGGTAAACCATATTGGCGAGCTCGAACAGGAAGATCAGAACAAGCGGCAATCCCAACCCCGGCAGCTTGAACGCATCAAGGATCGAGCCAAAGGGGTTCAGGTCGCGCCGCCGGAAGACGCGGCGTTTCTCAGGCACAAGGCTTTCGGGCAGCACAAAAAGACCCAAGAGCACGTTCAACCCGGCAAATGCGGCGGCCAGCCAGAACGGCGCGGTCAGATGCAAGCTGGCCACGAAACCACCGATGGCAGGCCCCATTACGAAGCCGATGCCGAAAGTGGCGCCAATAAGCCCAAAATTCGCAGCCCGCTCATCAGGCTTTGAAATGTCAGCCAAGTAGGCCGTAGCGGTGATATAGGTCGCCCCCGCGATCCCTGCCAGAACCCGCCCGATCAGCAACCACCAGAAGGTCGTCGCAAGGGCCATCACCACATAGTCAATCGTCAATGCCACCAAGGCCAGAAGTAGAACCGGGCGGCGCCCCAGACTGTCCGAGATTCCGCCAATCACGGGGGCAAACAGGAACTGCATCGCCGCATACGAGGCCATCAGGATCCCGCCCCAGAACGCTCCGTCAGCGGTGCCGGTGGCCCCGACACGCAGCATCAGGTCCGGCATGATCGGGAACACAATTCCAATGCCAACCGCATCCAGCAGGATGGTGGCCAGAATGAACCAAATGGCGGCTTGGTTGGATGTCGTGCGGCTGGCAGTCATGCGGTTATCAGTGACGCTATTGCCTGGCACGTGCAAATGTAAAAAGCCCCGCCATTTCGGGCGGGGCTTTCGTATTCCTGGGGGAAGGCGGGGATCAGGCTTTCACCGTCAATCCCAACTCGTTGGCCATCGCGGCAATATCTACCGTACGCTTTGCCAGTTCATCCAGGTTTTCGGTGGTCGCATTTTCCGACGCGGCGGCGGCGTCAGAAACGAACCCGTCCAACAGCTCTTGTGTCATCTCGGCCACCGGAACAGCGCGTTCGGCCAGAACCGAGGTGCCGGTTGCGGTGACTTCGGCAAAGCCCCCGGTCACGGCAAACTCGGCATTGCCTTCCGGCGCTTCGACGCGAACGATACCAGGGCGCAACGTCGTGATCGTCGGTGCGTGGTTCGGCATCGCCGTCATATCGCCATCGGTGCCCGGCAGCTGGACCGCCGTCGCCTGAAGCGAAGCAAGGCTTCGTTCGGGCGACACCAGGTCGAATTGCATCGTATCAGCCATTAGTGGGCCTCCTTAAGCGGCGTCAGCCGCCATTTTTTCGGCTTTGGCAAGCACTTCGTCGATACCGCCAACCATGTAGAAGGCGCCTTCAGGCAGGTGATCATACTCGCCTGCCACGACGGCCTTGAACGATGATATCGTTTCTTCCAGCGGCACCTGAACACCGTCCGAGCCGGTGAACACTTTCGCCACGTCGAAGGGCTGCGACAGGAAGCGTTCGATCTTGCGCGCACGGGCTACGGTCAGTTTGTCTTCTTCCGACAGTTCGTCCATGCCAAGGATGGCGATGATGTCTTGCAGCGACTTGTAACGCTGAAGCACCTGCTGAACATCGGTTGCAACCTTATAGTGCTCTTCCCCGATGATCAGCGGGTCAAGCAGGCGCGAGGTCGAACCCAGCGGGTCCACAGCCGGATAGATGCCTTTTTCCGAAATCGCACGATCCAGAACGGTCGTGGCGTCAAGGTGGGCAAACGATGTTGCGGGTGCGGGGTCGGTCAAGTCATCCGCGGGAACATACACGGCCTGCACGGACGTAATGGACCCCGATTTGGTCGACGAAATACGTTCCTGCATGGCACCCATGTCGGTGGCCAGCGTCGGCTGATAACCAACCGCCGAAGGAATACGGCCAAGAAGGGCCGAAACTTCCGAACCAGCTTGGGTAAAGCGGAAGATGTTATCGACGAAGAACAGAACGTCGGAACCGGTGTCGTCACGGAACTGTTCTGCCAGTGTCAGACCCGACAGGGCCACACGCATACGTGCTCCGGGAGGTTCGTTCATCTGGCCATAAACCAGCGCAATTTTCGACTTTTCCAGATCGTCGGGAACGATAACGCCCGATTCAATCATCTCGTGATACAGATCGTTGCCTTCACGGGTCCGCTCGCCAACACCCGCAAACACGGACACACCCGAGTGCACTTTTGCGATGTTGTTGATCAGTTCCATGATCAGAACGGTTTTACCAACACCGGCACCGCCGAACAGACCAATTTTACCACCCTTGGTATAAGGGGCCAGCAGGTCGATGACCTTGATGCCGGTGGTCAGAATTTCGGTTTCCGTCGACTGTTCGTCAAACGCGGGCGCATCACCGTGGATCGGGCGGCTGTCTTTCGACTTCACCGGGCCCTTTTCATCAACGGGTTCGCCGATAACGTTCAGGATACGGCCCAGGGTCGCATTGCCGACCGGCACCGCAATCGGGGCTCCTGTGTCGGTCACATCCTGACCGCGCACCAGACCTTCGGTTGCGTCCATAGCGATACAGCGGACGGTGTTTTCACCAAGGTGCTGCGCCACCTCCAGAACAAGTTTGTTGCCGTTGTTGTCCGTGGTCAGGGCGTTCAGAATGGCCGGAAGGTCATCTCCGAATTGAACGTCCACAACGGCGCCAATCACCTGGGTGATCTTACCTTTAGCGTTAGCCATTGTTGTTTCTCCGGTTTCTTAGAGCGCCTCGGCGCCCGAAATAATTTCGATAAGCTCGTTGGTGATCACGGCCTGACGCGAGCGGTTATACTGAATGGTCAGCTTCTCGATCATGTCGCCAGCGTTGCGGGTTGCGTTGTCCATCGCGGCCATCCGCGCACCTTGCTCGGACGCAGCATTCTCCAGAAGCGCCGAGAAGACCTGAGTGGCCACGCCCGAAGGCAGCAGCGTTTTCAGAATACCTTCTTCCGACGGTTCATAGTCGTAAACCGTCGACGCGCTTGCACCCTCTTCCGGGGCGTCGAAACTGGCCGGGATAACCTGTTTCGCGGTCGGAACCTGCGTGATCACGCTTTCGAACGTGTTGTAGAAGATCGTCGCCACATCGAACTCATCTTCGTTGAAGCGATGGATCAGGTCGTTTGCAATAGCCTGCGCGTTGTCATAGCCGACGTTGCGCACACCCGACAGATCCACATGACCGATCATGTGATCGCCATACTCACGCTTCAGTTGTTCGCGGCCCTTCTTGCCGACGGTCAGAATCTTCACCGTCTTGCCATGTGCCAGCAGATCTTCCGCCTTGGCACGGGCCAATTTCACGATCGACGAGTTGAAGCCACCGCACAGCCCGCGTTCGGCCGTCATGACCACCAGCAGGTGGACCTGATCGGAACCCGAACCTGCAAGCAGTCTGGGCGCGCTGTCCCCACCGGTCGATGCAGCAGCCAACCCACCCAAAACGGCATTGAACCGTTCTGCATAGGGCCGACCTGACTCAGCGGCGTCTTGTGCCCGCCGCAGTTTTGCGGCGGCCACCATCTGCATGGCCTTCGTGATCTTCCGAGTGTTCTTGACACTCTCGATCCGATTTTTGAGGTCCTTAAGGTTGGGCATCGTTCAACGCCCCCTTAAGCGAAGTCAGCGGCGAACGCGTCCAGCGCAGCTTTGACTTTATCCTCAAGCTCACCTTTGACCTTGCGGTCATTGTTGGTGATATCGGCAAGCAGATCGGCGTTGTTCTGACGCAGGTGGTTCAGCAGGCCTGCCTCAAAGCGACCGACTTCGCTGACCGCGATCTTGTCCAGATAGCCGTTGGTGCCTGCATAAATCACGCACACGATTTCAGCGTTGGTCAGCGGCGAATACTGCGGCTGTTTCATCAGTTCGGTCAGACGCGCACCACGGTTCAGAAGTTGTTGGGTTGCGGCATCAAGGTCAGAGCCAAACTGGGCAAAGGCCGCCATCTCGCGATACTGAGCCAGCGACAGTTTCACCGGACCGGCAACCGAGGACATCGCCTTGGTTTGCGCCGAGGAGCCAACACGCGACACCGAAAGACCGGTATTCACAGCGGGACGGATACCCTGATAGAACAGCTCGGTTTCCAGGAAGATCTGACCGTCGGTGATCGAGATCACGTTGGTCGGAATAAATGCGGACACGTCGCCACCCTGGGTTTCGATCACCGGCAGCGCGGTCAAGGAACCGGCACCGTAGTCTTCGTTCAGCTTGGCCGAACGCTCCAAAAGGCGCGAGTGAAGATAGAAAACGTCACCCGGATAGGCTTCGCGGCCCGGCGGGCGGCGCAGAAGCAGTGACATCTGGCGATAAGATACGGCCTGTTTCGAAAGGTCATCATAGATGATCAGGGCGTGACGACCGTTGTCGCGGAAATGTTCGGCCATAGCGGTCGCGGCGTAAGGTGCCAGGAACTGCATGGGGGCCGGGTCGGATGCGGTTGCCGCCACGACGATCGAATACTCGATCGCGCCGCTTTCTTCCAGTTTCTTCACCAGTTGTGCAACGGTCGAACGCTTCTGACCGATGGCAACATAAACGCAGTACAGTTTCTTGCCTTCGTCGTCGCCAGCCGCGTCGTTATACGATTTCTGGTTCAGAATCGCGTCCAGCGCCACGGCGGTTTTACCGGTTTGGCGGTCGCCAATGATCAGCTCTCGCTGGCCGCGGCCGATCGGGATCATCGCATCAACCGATTTCAGGCCGGTTGCCATCGGTTCGTGAACCGATTTACGCGGGATGATGCCCGGCGCCTTCACGTCGGCCACGCCGCGTTTCTTGGCGTTGATCGGACCTTTGCCATCGATCGGGTTGCCCAGACCGTCGACAACGCGCCCCAGAAGCTCGTCACCGATTGGCACGTCCACGATCGAGTTCGTGCGCTTGACGGTGTCGCCTTCTTTAATGTCGCGGTCCGAACCGAAGATAACAACACCAACGTTGTCGGCTTCAAGGTTCAGGGCCATTCCGCGGATGCCACCGGGGAATTCGACCATTTCACCAGCCTGGACCTTATCAAGACCATATACGCGAGCGATACCATCACCCACTGACAACACGCGGCCAACTTCGGCCACTTCGGCGTCTTGGCCAAAGTTCTTGATCTGGTCCTTCAGGATCGCAGAAATCTCTGCTGCTTGGATACCCATTATCCGACCTCTTTCATGGAATTCTGAAGTGCGTTGAGCTTCGCTCGGATCGACGTGTCGATCATGCGCGAGCCCACTTGGACGACAAGACCACCGATGAGCGATTCATCGACGGCCAGGTTGATGTTCACATCCTTGCCAATGGTGGCTTTCAAAGCGTTGGCAAGTTTGTCTTGTTGAGCCTTGGTCATGGATTTGGCGGCGGTCACCTGTGCGGTCACCTCGCCCTTGTCCTCAGCGATCAGCGCGCGCATGGCGGCCACGAACTGAGGCAGCACGAACAAACGCCGTTTCTGGGCCATCAGCCCCAGCGTGTTCGCGACCATCGACGAAAGTTTCATCTTCTTGGCGATAGCGGTGATCGAGGCACCCTGCTCGTCCCGGCTATAGATAGGGGAACTGATCAGGTTGCGAAGGTCTTCGCTGTCGGCGAGAGCAGCTTCAAGGGCGGCAACATCCGCCTCGACTGCTTTCAGGTTCTTGCCTTCCTTGGCCAGGTCAAAGACGGCAGTGGCATAACGCTGGGCAATGCCGGTTGAGATCGCGACTGGTTCGGACACGTCCACCCTTCCGATGTCTTTAGCCCCATTGTGATCTGCCGGTCAGCAAATCGGGGCGGCCTACAGATGCCGCATGTACAAGCGTGTCATCTAAATCGTCGCTGCATGTAGCAGGGATATGCTCACCTCGCAACAGGCTTGCGGGGTTTTAACGCCAACATATTCGCCCCCTTTGGCCGATCTGGTGAACTTATTTCATCCAGACCCTTTCACCTAAGGGAAAAAAGGGTTGTAGCCTGTGTGCACTAGGCAACATGTTTTCTGGATACATTTGTATACCGTGAAAGCCGATTCCGGTGGCGTCTTTGCGGGACGGGCGACCCTGGCCACATCAGCGGAGATCGAAACGAATGATTCTGCCGCTGCGAAATGGGCCTGAGCGGCTCGCGTCCTGCACTCGTGAGGCACTTGGCTCGGGCACGCCAAGCCCTTCAAGCACCTTCAAAGGTCGCTTCACGGCCTGCGCCAGTCCCGGCCGTTTTGGGGCAGGAATTTGCTTGGACACCTCGACCATCAGAACCCCCCCCGCCAACACCAGCGGCAGTTGCAGCCCCGCCCGTTCCCAGAAACTTCCCGTCTTGAGCCAGAAACGTTTCGAAGAGGGCGGCTGATACAGCGCCGACAAGTGGCGTTCGACACGAAACCCGTGCTCTTCCAACTGGGCTTCGAGCTGGCTCATCGAATAGGGGCGGCCATAGCCAAACGGGGTGGCATCTGAACGTGCCCACAGCCCGGCACGATTGGGCGTGATGAACAGCGCCCGACCGCCAGGACCGAGAACGCGATAGGCTTCGTCCAAAAGAAAGCTCGGCGTCTCCGAAGTTTCCAACCCGTGCATCACCACCAGTTTGTCGACAACACCGGTGTCCAACGGCCACATCGTATCTTCGACCAGGACCGAGACATTCTGCATCCCCGCAGGCCAAGGCATAACCCCTTGGGGGGCGGGCATCAGGCCCATCACGCGGCGCGCAGATGAAAGATACGGTCGCAATAAAGGCACCGCAAAGCCGAACCCGGCCACGGTCTGCCCCTTGGCCTTGGCGGCAGGCCACGTCGTTATCACCTTGTCACGGATCGCCTTTTGCGCCGCACGTCCCAACATGCTGCGATAATAGAAGTTGCGAAGATCCTGCACATCAAGATGCATGAGGCCTTTTGTCACCTGCCCGTTTTCACTGCGCCAAGACTAACGGATCAGTCACAAAAAGAAATGCGACACCAGTCAGGATCACGAAAAAAGATCGCTCACTCTCGTGTTTGGCGCATAACCAGCACCAGATTGTTTGCCGGCATCTCGATCAACGCGGCGCGCGACAGGCCAGCCTCGGTCGCCCACGCTTCAATCGCCTCGATATCCTTGTAGCCGATGTCGGGATTCTGTTCGGTCAGCGCGGCATGGAATGCCTGGTCACTATCGGACCGGAACAGACCCTGCGTGCGAAAAGGGCCGTAAAGAAACCAGTGCCCACCGGGCAAAAGATTGCGCGCCACGCCATTGACCACAGCTTGCGCGGCCTTGGCGTTGATCAGGTGCATCAGGTTTACCGTCACTGCCATCTCGAACGGGCCGGTGCGCCAACTGGGGGCGGTCGCATCCAGAACCTGCGCGACTCGCATGTTCAAGATCCCTTTCCTGGCGCGCCACGCGTCGATGCTGATCAGACGCTCGGCATCAATATCCGTGGGCTGCCAGATGGTTTCGGGAAACGCATCTGCGAAGGCGACGGCATGTTCACCGGTGCCCGACGCAATCTCAAGCGCGACACCACCGGATGGCACATAGGGTCCAATGACGTCCAGGATCGGGGAAATGTTGCGCGCAGCAGAGGGCGCGGACAACCGTCCGTCGTTGCGCGTCTCCGCAATCGAATGTGGCTTTTCACCAGCCATCAGAACCCCCAGTATGGTGGTAGTATTGAGCCTTCCACACCTTTCGGCAAGAGTAGAGATGAACACAGGAGAATCACATGTTGACGCTTGTCACGATACCCTGCCTTTCCGACAATTACGCATTCCTGCTGCATGACGAGAAATCTGGCCAAACCGCGCTGATTGATGCACCCGAAGCAGCCCCCATCAGCGCAGCGCTGGCAGCGCGTGACTGGACACTGTCGGAAATCTGGCTGACCCATCACCATTGGGACCACGTTCAGGGGGTTGCTGACCTTGTCGAGGCGACCGGTGCCAAGGTTGTGGGCGCAAAAGCTGACGCCCACCGCCTGCCCGATCTGGACCGGGCCTATGGCGACGACGACCAGTTTCACTTCGCCGGGCACGATGTGCATGTGATGGATGTGTCAGGACACACAGCGGGCCATATCGCCTTTCACGTCCCCGACGCCGGATCAGTGTTTACCGGCGACAGCCTGATGGCGATGGGATGTGGCCGTCTGTTCGAAGGTACAGCTGAACAGATGTGGGACAGCCTGTCGCGCCTTGCGGCACTGCCACCTGAAACGCTGGTCTGTTCGGGCCATGAATACACGACCGCGAACGCGGCTTTTGCGGCGACGATCGAACCGGACAACAGCGCTCTGAAAAGACGCACAGATGACATCGCCGCCCTGCGGGCAAGCGGTCAGCCCACGGTGCCGTCCCGCCTGTCTGACGAGCTTGAAACCAACCCGTTTTTACGCGCCCACTTGTCAGAGGTGAAAGCCGCCCTACATATGGAAACCGCCCCAGACGCCGAGGTGTTCGCCGAAATCCGGCGTCGCAAAGACAGTTTCTAACCCCAAAATTCAGCCAATCACGCCTCCGAGAGCGAAAATTGACAAGAAAAGGCTTGAAGAGACGGTCGGAAAACCGAACCTTAAAGATATGAGGCGACAGTAAAGGCGGACGAACCGTCAAGCGGCAGATCCCGCACCAATTACGAGGAGTGTTCAACGTGCCATCCTTTTCAAAACCGCTCGAAGAAGCCATTCACCACGCGCTGGCGCTGGCGAATGAGCGCAAGCACGAGTTGGCAACGCTGGAACACCTGCTTCTCGCGCTGCTGGACGAACCCGATGCCGCCCGCGTAATGCAGGCCTGTTCGGTCGATCTGGACATTCTGCGCAAGGTGCTGGTCGAGTTTGTCGATGAAGAACTGACAACCCTGATCACCGATGTCGAAGGCAGCGAGGCCGTGCCAACCGCTGCCTTCCAACGTGTGATTCAGCGTGCAGCGATCCATGTTCAAAGCTCGGGCCGCACCGAAGTCACCGGCGCCAACGTGCTGGTGGCCATTTTCGCCGAACGCGAATCGAATGCCGCCTTCTTCCTGCAAGAGCAGGACATGACCCGTTACGACGCTGTAAACTACATTGCCCACGGCGTGGCCAAGGATTCGAACTTTGGCGAAGCGCGACCGGTTTCCGGGACGCCTGACTTCGAAGAAGACGTGCAGGACGCCCAACCGGCCGAAGAAAACGACAGTGCGCTGGCGAAGTATTGCGTCGATCTGAATGCCAAGGCACGCGAGGGTGAAATTGACCCGCTGATCGGGCGCGAGCACGAAGTTGAGCGCTGCATTCAGGTGCTCTGCCGTCGCCGCAAGAATAACCCGCTTCTGGTGGGTGATCCAGGCGTCGGAAAAACCGCGATTGCCGAGGGTCTGGCCGCCAAGGTCGTGGGCGGCGAAACGCCCGAGATCCTGTCGAAAACAACGATCTATTCACTCGATATGGGCGCATTGCTGGCAGGCACCCGCTATCGCGGTGACTTTGAAGAGCGTCTGAAAGCGGTGATGAAAGAGCTGGAAGATCACCCTGACGCCGTCTTGTTTATCGACGAGATTCACACCGTGATCGGTGCAGGTGCCACTTCGGGCGGGGCGATGGATGCCTCGAACCTGCTGAAGCCCGCCCTACAGGGCGGCAAGCTGCGCTGCATGGGGTCGACCACCTATAAGGAATTCCGCCAGCATTTCGAGAAGGACCGAGCACTTTCCCGTCGGTTCCAGAAGATCGACGTGAACGAACCCACCGTCGATGATGCGGTGAAAATCCTGAAAGGGTTAAAGCCGTATTTTGAAGAACATCACGGCGTGAAATACACTGCGGATGCGATCAAATCCGCGGTTGAGTTGTCAGATCGCTATGTCAACGACCGCAAATTGCCGGATAAAGCCATCGACGTGATCGACGAAGCCGGGGCAGCCCAGCATCTTCTGATACAAAGCAAGCGTCGCAAGACGATTGGCGTGAAGGAGATCGAGGCCGTTGTTGCCAAGATCGCCCGCATCCCGCCGAAAAGCGTGTCGAAAGATGACGCGGAAACACTCCGCGATCTGGAGAAGTCGCTGAAACGGGTTGTGTTCGGGCAGGACAACGCGATTGAATCGCTGGCCTCGGCCATCAAACTGGCGCGCGCGGGCTTGCGCGAACCCGAAAAACCCATCGGCAACTACCTGTTCGCCGGCCCCACGGGAGTGGGCAAGACCGAGGTGGCAAAGCAATTGGCCGACAATCTGGGTGTCGAACTGCTGCGCTTTGACATGTCGGAATACATGGAGAAACACGCCGTCTCACGCCTGATCGGTGCACCTCCGGGTTATGTCGGGTTCGACCAAGGTGGTCTTTTGACCGATGGTGTCGATCAGCACCCCCACTGCGTGTTGCTGCTGGACGAGATCGAGAAAGCGCACCCGGATGTGTATAACATCCTGTTGCAGGTCATGGACCACGGCGAGTTGACCGACCATAACGGGCGCACTGTCAGCTTCCGCAATGTGGTGTTGATCATGACATCGAACGCGGGTGCCGCGGAACAGGCCAAGTCAGCCATCGGCTTCGGGCGTGACCGTCGCGAAGGCGAAGACACCGCCGCCATCGAACGCACATTCACGCCGGAATTCCGCAACCGTCTGGATGCGGTGATCAGCTTCGCGCCATTGGGCAAAGAGGTGATCCTGCAAGTGGTCGAGAAATTCGTGCTGCAACTGGAAGCCCAGCTTCTGGATCGCGGTGTCAGTATTGAACTGACCCGTGCCGCCGCCGAATGGATTGCCGACAAGGGCTATGACGACCGGATGGGCGCCCGCCCGTTGGGTCGTGTCATTCAGGAACACATCAAAAAGCCGCTGGCCGAAGAACTTCTGTTTGGCAAGCTGGCCAAAGGCGGGTTGGTTCAAGTCGGCGTCAAAAACGGCAAGCTGGATATTCGGTTCGAGAAACCGAAGAACCGTCAGCTTGGGTCGCGCAAGCGCCCGCCCTTGCTGACTGCTGACTGACACCAGCCGGACCATATAAAACAGGAAGAGGCCGCAGATTGCTGCGGCCTTTTCTTATGTCCATGATTGCTGCGCGGGGGTTATCGCTCGGTCAGTTTCAATTCGATCCGCCGGTTCTGCGCGCGGGCTTCAGGCGTGTCTGCGGTGTTGACCGGACGATATTCCCCAAACCCGGTTGCGGCCAGCCGCTCAGGGGGAAAGCCCAGATCGTTGATCAAATACTGAACAACAGACAACGCCCGCGCCTGGCTTAGCTCCCAGTTGTTGCGATAACGGCCGGTGCCGGACAGCGGCACATTGTCGGTGTGCCCATCAACGCGGATGATCCAATCAATCTCATCCGGGATCTCACCCGCCACCTCGGATAACAGAGCCGCGACCTTGGCAACCTGCGCCCTGCCTTCAGGTTGCAATGCGGCCTCGGCGCTGCTGAACAACAC
The DNA here is from genome assembly GCF_056857795.1 of Aliiroseovarius sp. B-4. Classification (NCBI taxonomy): domain Bacteria; kingdom Pseudomonadati; phylum Pseudomonadota; class Alphaproteobacteria; order Rhodobacterales; family Paracoccaceae; genus Aliiroseovarius; species Aliiroseovarius sp. B-4. Next base: position 117,464 of record NZ_JBSXNV010000035.1, on the reverse strand, counting down.
TTCTGAAGAAAACACGAACCGGTCGCCAACGATCTGAACCCCTTCACGATCCGCCAGAACCTGTCTCAGCTTGCCAAAAAATTCGGACCGATATGCGGCAAGCTCCTTCGCTTCCTCCTCCAAACGCTTGCGCTCGGCCTCTTCCAAGGCGGCGCGTTTGCGCTCCTCTGACGCGACGCGGGCAAGGGCCGCGTTCAACTCCGACCCGAGCTTCTGAATTTGCACCTGCGCCTCCGCATCTCGGGCGTTGCCTTCGTCAAGAATTGCCTGAAGGCTGCCCAATTGCGTGCGCAGTGCTGCAACCTGTTCATTCAAAAGCGCGATCCTGCGCTGGCTTTCGGCGCTTTCGGCCTCTTTTTCAGCCAGTTCCAGATTTGCCGCCGCCAGCAGGCGCGCTCGTTCTTCCGCCGCGCTCAATGTCTCCTCTACTTCGCTTTCCGCAGCCAGTCGCGCGGCCAACGCCGCTTGCAATTGCGCGCGCAGTTCCGGCAGATCGGCCAAGTCCTCTTTGCTCTCATCCAGTTGCGTCAGTGCCGTCGCCAGACGGGTTTCAAGGTCTGCGCCCGCTGCCTTTGCTGCCGCCAACAGGGTCAGAGTTTCTTCCGCCTGCTTCCGCTCGGCCTCAAGCGCAAGGGTCATGGCCGTCAGTTCCTCGTCCGCGGATCGCAGACGTTCGCGCAACGCCGCTGCGGCAGCAGCTTCGACCAGCCGGCCTGCTTCTTCCTCGTTCAACGCGGCGGCTTGCTCATCCGTCTTCGCTTCCAGATCGGCCACCAAGGCTTCCAGCGCCTCGCGTTTTGCCGCCGCCAGGCGGGCGGCCTCGGCGCTTGCGTCCACCTCGTTCCGCGCCCTGGCCAACGCCAGCGTCAACGCCTCTTGCTCGGAAATCATTCGGGCCTGCACGGCTTCCAACTCCTCGACCGTGGCGCTCAGGGCCGACCCTTCTGCCAGCGCCTGATCCCGCTCTGCCAACAACGTGGCCACCTGCGCTTCGAAACTGGTGATCTTCGCGGATTGGGTGGCCAGTTCACCAGCTTGTGCTTCGGTCTGGGCGGTCAGTTGCGCGATCAGGGCCGCCTGCGCCTCGGACACCGAGCGCGCCTCTGCCAAGGTCGCGTTCAGACTGCCCAGTTCTCCTTCCAGTTCCGCCGTGCGCGATCGCTCCAACCCCAGCGCATCGGCCAACCCCGCAACCTGACTGGACAGCTCGTCCAACTCATCCGCCTGCCCCGAGATTGTTTCGCGAAGAATAAATTGCACGATCATGAAAATCGTCAAGACGAACATCAGAACCAGCAACAGCGCGGTCATCGCGTCAACAAAACCGGGCCAGATCGAGCTGCTCATCCTTTGAACCGATCGACGCGTCAGGGCCATGGCTTAGGCCTCGTCCTGACCAGAAGCGATCCGAATGGTGTGGATCAGCGTCGCCATATCGCTTCGCAGATCCGACAGGCTTTCCTGCCGCCCCGCCTGCATTTCTTCCAGAATGCGCAAAAGTTGCACGTCGATGGACCGAAGTCGCATGCGGCTTTCGGCATCGGTCTGTGCCTCGGCTTCTTCATGCTGCGCCTGCAAGGTCACGATCAACCTTTCCTGCCCCTCGGCCAGTCGGGTCAGCGCCTCGCCCTGCCCGTTGTCCTGTCCCAGATGGGTCGAAAGCGTTTCGAGCTTTTCGGCCAACTGCCCCAGCCGTTCATCCAACATTGTGCGTTGCACATCGCTGTGTGTGAACAAGGACTGCATCGCTTCGATCTGCTCAGCCAGAACGCCAAGATAGACCCCTGCATCCGCGCCCTCTGCCTCTCCGTCACCAGAGGCGAAGCTGATCTTGGTGATGGTGGACAACCATTCCTCAAGCTCTCGGTAAAACCTGTTTTGGCCATGGCCCGCAAACAGCTCCAGCAGGCCCACCACAAGAGACCCGGCAAGTCCCAAAAGCGAGGATGAGAACGCAGTGCCCATGCCGCCCAACTGCGCTTCCAACCCGGTCATCAGGCGGTTGAACACTTCAACCCCGCCCTCCCCTTCGCCCGGCGCAAGCGAGCGGATGGTTTCGACCACCGCCGGAACAGTGGTTGCCAAACCATAGAAGGTGCCAAGAAGGCCAAGGAAAATCAGCAGGTTGACGATATAGCGCGTAATGTCGCGTGCTTCGTCAATCCGCGTCGCGATACTGTCAAGGATCGACCGGGCCGAGGCCGCACCGATCTGCAAATGCGTCCCACGGTTCGACCGAAAAAGCGCTGCAAGGGACGCCAGCAAACGCGGCGCGCGATCCGGGTCGTGCCCATCCCGTTCCTGCACATAGCCTTCTATCCAACCAACAGAGGAAAACACCTGCCAGACTTGCCAGAAACAGGCCAACAACCCGATCACGAAGACAAACAGGATAAAGCCGTTCAGGTACAAGTTCGCCTGAAAGACGGGCAGCACACGTGGAAGGGCGATGAACACGCCAAACCCGACCAGCCCAAGCACCACCAGCATCACGAAGATCTGGCGGATCGGATGGGTGAAAGACGGCTCGGCCCCTCGTTTTTTGGGCGCAGTCAGCGTCCCGCGATCCAGCTGATCCATGCGGGATATTCCTTGTCGCCATTGTTGTTGCGCACAGGATAGGCGCAAGCGGTGCAGGTGCCAAGCCTTGTCTGCGGGCTAGGGGTTCACCATCGCGCGCACGGTTTGCGACAGCCAGTTCAGGTCCTGATCCTCGATGCCCAAATCGGCCAGATGCGCAGCGGTGTTGTAAAGATATTCGGTATTCGGCCCCCGTCCACCAACCGCCCGCGCAATGATCTGTGCCTGTTCATCAAGCGCGATCTGGCAGTATTGAACATGATCGGGGTCGATCACATATGTGACTGCCTCGACCTCGCGCCCGTCCTGAAGAACGATTTTCAACCGCTTTTCCAGATAAGCGGACGACACAAGCTCTCGCTCGCGCAGCTCGGCCAACGTTTTGTTGTGGCTTTTCGGGCAGGCACGAAACGCCAACCCCTGGCAGCACGCGCCATCCATTTCGTCCAGCGCCAGCACAAGTCCCGGCGCATCCTCGGTCCCGCGATGATGGATCGACCGCATACAAAAACTGCGATGATAGCCAGGAAGCGTCGCGACCACCGCCTCGGTGTGATCGAAGCCCGGGTTCCACATCAACGAGCCATACCCGAAAACCCAAAGATCCTGTGTGCTCATTTCACTCGCTCTTAACCACGTGTCACTTTAAATACGCCAATATGCACGCAAAGCGGCAAGAGGAAAGAGTGATGCACAGATTGATCGTGATAGCCTTGGTATTGGCAAGCCTGTGGGGCGGGTATTGGTATGTCGGGTCAAGTGCCACCGAACGCGCGTTTGCGGCATGGGTCGCAGACCGACAAGCCGATGGCTGGGTCGCCGAGGCTGCGGATATCGCGACTCGCGGATTTCCCAACCGTTTCGACACGATCTTCACCGACCTGGAGCTGGCTGACCCCAACACCGGCTTGTCCTGGGTTGCTCCTGAATTTCAAATTCTCGCCTTGTCCTACAAGCCCAATCACGTCGTCGCTGTTTGGCCCGGCACGCAGGTCATCGCCACTCCCGAACAACGGGTCGAGTTCTCAGGCAGCGACGTCAAAGGCTCTATCATAGTGGCCCCGACAGCTGACCTGAGCCTGGAACGCAGCTCAATCGTTCTGGCGGATATCACGATGTCCTCGACCGCCGGATGGACATCTTCAATGGAGCGCGGCCAACTGGCGACCCGCCGACTGGAGAACGGTAACAACCGGCACGAGATTTATTTCGAGGCGACGAACCTGACCCCTGCTTCGTCTTTCGTCCAGTCACTGGACGCGAATGACCTTCTGCCCCCCGTCTTCGAAGGTATCACGCTCAGAGCCAATGTGGATTTCACCGCGCCATGGGACCGTGCAGCCATCGAAACAGCTCGGCCACAAATCTCGTATATCGACCTGAACGAGATGAAGGCAAAATGGGGCGAGTTGGAGCTTTGGTTGGCGGGCGAAGTTGATGTCGATGCTCAAGGTATACCAACCGGGAACGTGACGGTGAAAGCCCGCAACTGGCGCCAGATGATCGAAATTGCCCGCGCGTCTGGCACCCTTGCCCCAGAGCTTGTCTCAACCGTCACCGGCGCGCTGCAATTCGTGGCGGGTTTGTCCGGGGACGAAAACACGCTGGACGTGCCCCTGCGCCTGTCAGACGGGCGTATGTTTCTTGGCCCCATCCCGATCGGCACTGCCCCGGTAATCCGCATCCGCTAGAATCGCGCACCACAAACAGACTGACCGGGGTTTCTTCTGGCCCAAAATATCCTGGGGTGAATGCGTGCAGCGCAGAGGGGCAACGCCCCTTCCCCCCTTTCCAAAGAGCCCTCTCTTGTTCGCTGCAGCGCGGCAGTCTATGAAAGCGTCGACTGCTCCAACGAAAAAGGTCTGCCCGCATGATCCCTCGCTATTCCCGCCCCGATATGGTCGCCATCTGGTCCCCCGAAACCAAGTTCAGGATCTGGTACGAGATCGAGGCGCATGCCTGCGACGCGCAGGCCGATCTGGGTGTGATCCCGCGTGAGAATGCCGAGGCGGTCTGGAAAGCCAAGGATGTCGCGTTTGACGTCGCCCGCATCGACGAAATCGAAGCTGAAACCAAACATGACGTCATCGCTTTCCTGACCCACCTTGCCGAACATGTCGGCAGCGAAGAAGCCCGCTTCGTGCACCAGGGCATGACGTCATCCGACGTGCTGGACACCTGCTTCAACGTGCAACTGGTCCGCGCCTCCGATATTCTGATCGAGGACATGAAAGCCCTGCTTGCCGCGCTGAAGACACGCGCGTTTGAGCATAAGGACACGATCCGCATCGGCCGCAGCCACGGCATTCATGCCGAGCCCACCACGATGGGCCTGACCTTCGCGCGCTTTTATGCCGAGATGGACCGCAACCTGAACCGTCTGGAAAAAGCCCGGTATGAGATTGCCACTGGCGCCATCTCGGGCGCGGTGGGCACATTCGCCAATATTGACCCTGCCGTCGAAGAGCATGTGTGCAAAATGATGGGGCTGGAAATCGAGCCGATCAGCACGCAAGTCATCCCGCGCGACCGCCACGCGGCCTTCTTTGCCGCGCTGGGTGTTGTCGCCAGTTCGATCGAAAATGTCGCCACCGAAATCCGCCACATGCAGCGAACCGAGGTCTTGGAAGCGGCTGAATTCTTCTCGATGGGCCAGAAAGGCTCCTCGGCCATGCCGCACAAGAAGAACCCGGTCCTGACCGAGAACCTGACCGGTCTGGCCCGTTTGGTTCGTATGACCGTGGTGCCCGCGATGGAAAACGTGGCGCTTTGGCACGAACGCGACATCTCGCATTCCTCGGTCGAACGCAATATCGGCCCCGACGCCACCATCACGCTGGATTTCGCGCTTGCACGTCTTACCTCGGTCATCGACAGGCTGTTGGTATATCCTGATAACATGATGGCGAACATGAACAAATTCCCCGGTCTGGTCATGTCGCAACGCGTGCTTCTGGCCCTGACCCAAGCTGGCGTCAGCCGCGAGGACGCCTATCGCATGGTGCAGCGCAATGCGCTGAAAGTCTGGGAAACCGGTTGTGACTTCAAAGAAGAGCTGCTGGCCGATGACGATGTGGTCAAAGCGCTCGGCACGGACGGGATCGAAGAGAAATTCGACCTTGGCTATCATACCAAACATGTCGACACGATCTTCAAGCGGGTGTTCGGCGACGTCTAAGCGCTTTATGCCAAACATCCCGATTTGGGAATCACCCTATTTCATGTTATGATGAGACTTCCGAAAGGAGGCCTCAATGCAATTGAAGACCCTACTCTGTGCGCTTGTGCTGACTGTATTGCCGACATTGTCCATTGCCTCGGGCTGCCCACGTGGCGAGCAAAAAGTAGCCAGCTGCGACACAGGGCAAACTTGGGATGACGCAACGAAAGCCTGTGTTGACGCCGTTTCCAGCTAATTCGCAGAGGCGGTAAGCCCGCCTTAACTCGACCGTGGCAGTCTGGCACAAACCAGACGAACGAGGCCGCGCGTTGACCGCATTGGATATCGAACATACCGACATCATGCCGACGAATATCGGCGTGTCGAAAAAGGATTCCATCCCATCGAAGGGGATTGCTCCGCCTGGCCGCGCCTCGGCGGTGACACGGGTTTTGACGCGTAAGCAAAAGGCCGCAATCATTGTGCGCCTGCTGCTGGCGGAAGGGGCTGTTTTAGCCTTGCAGGATTTGCCCGAAGGATTGCAGGCCGAATTGATCCGCCAGATGTCCGACCTGCGATATATCGACCGCGCTACGCTGAAATCCGTCATTGATGAGTTTGTGCACGAGATCGAAGATATCGGCCTCGCCTTCCCCGGCGGGATCGAAGGAACGCTGTCGATTCTCGACGGTGCCATAAGCCCATCGACTGCGGCACGGATGCGCAAAATGGCGGGCGTACAGCTCACCGGCGATCCCTGGGCGACGATTGCAGGGCTTGATCCAGAGCTTCTGTTAAACATTTTGAAAACGGAAAGCACCGAAATCGCGGCGGTGCTTCTGTCCAAGCTCAAGGTGTCGGTCGCCGCAGAGTTGTTGGGGCAGTTGTCCGGCCCGCGGGCGCGCAAGGTGGCCTATGCCGTATCGCAAACCGGGGCCATCGCCCCCGATGTAGTCGAGCGGATCGGTCGTTCGCTGGCGGATCAGCTGGGCACTCAGCCCCCGAAAGCCTTCGACGATGGGCCGGTCGAGCGGGTTGGGGCAATCCTCAACGCCTCGCCTGCTGCCACGCGTGACGATGTGCTGAACGGGTTGGACCAAGATGACACAATCTTTGCCACAGCAGTTCGCAAGGCCATTTTCACCTTTGCCGACATTCCTGCCCGCATCGCACCAACAGATATTCCAAAGGTTACTCGGGATGTGGACCAGGCCGTTCTGGTCACGGCCTTGGTGGCGGCCACCGGCGATCTGGAGCCGATCGCCGAATTCATCCTTGGGGCCATCTCCAAGCGAATGTCCGAACAGATAAGGGAAGAAATGACCGAACGCGGCGACGTGAAACCGAAAGAGGGTGAAGCCGCAATGGCCGCCATCGTCGTACAGATCCGCGAGCTTGAAGCCGCCGGAGAAATCACACTTATCGCCGACGATGACGACGAGTGATCTGCCGACCCCATGCGGCAAGAGCTTGCGAGCCCCCGCCCCCGCTTGTATGTCTGAGCACCGATAGATGCAGCGCGCGCAGGACCATTGCGCAGCGCCTCGGGAGACAGGCAGATGGTGCAAGAAAAACGGGGGGTTGGCCCCTATCTGACACATGTGGCGCTGTCTGGCGTGTTGAACCTGCCACGCCTGTTGCCCTATCGCTGGCGCCTGCCGGCGGTTGGCTGGCTGGCCGCGCATGTGGTTGGCCCCATTGCGGGATATGACAAGCGCATCCGCAACAATCTGGCGCTGGCTTGTCCCGATATGCCCTCCGATCAGGTCGATCAAATGGTGGATGCGGTTTTAACCAATGCCGGTCGGTTTCTGGCCGAGATGTGGTCTGGGAACACGTTCTATAACCGACTGAAATCCACCGAACTCTCCGGTCCCGGTCTGACCGCTATGGAGCAGGCAAAGGCAGACGGCCGGCCGATCATCGCAATTTCCGGGCATTTCGGGAACTACGACGCCGCACGCGCCGTGACCATTCAGGCGGGCTATAACACCGGGGCGCTATTTCGTCCGATGTCCAATGCCTATTTCAATGAAAGTTACAAGGCGCGGATGGAAGGGTTCGAAGGTAAGGCGTTCGAGCAATCCCGCCGGGGCATGGCCGAGATGGTCAAACATTTGCGCAAGGGTGGGCTTTTGGCAATCCTGCTGGACCAGCGCGAAGATCAGGGCGCAAAGCTCAGCTTTTTCGGTCAACCCGCCATGACCACGCTGGCAGTTGCGGAAATGGCGTTGAAATACAATACGCTATTCATTCCCGTATTTGCCATTCGCAAGGACAACGGTCTGGATTTCAACATTGTCGTGGAAGACCCGATCGCCCACAGCGACGCCGAAACGATGATGCAGGAATTCAATGACCGGTTCGAAGCACGGGTGCGCCAGAACATGGACCAATTCCTGTGGATCCATAATCGCTGGCAATTGCCCGACGCAGAATAGTCCGGAATCGCCCAGGCTGTCAGCGATCACTCAACTTTGATTGCGGCCAGGATTTCGCCGGGATACCCGCCTTTTCTGGCGGCTTGCAGGATGATTGCCGCTGCCTGCCCGTCAGGTGCGATGGGGCTAGGAAGCTCGAACTCGACAGCCTCCATCCCGTCCCAGGCCCCAACACTCTGAATATCCGTAACCACATTTGTCGATGCGATCGACAGACCGGCATTTTCACCACGGCTGATGTCCACCTGCGCCTTGGGTAGAAAGCGCACGATCTGGACAAGCATCTGAGCCGGAAGGCCCAGATGGGTCATACGTTCGATCCGCAGTCGTTGCCCCCCGTTTCCCACGCGGGTCGTCAGCAACACCACGCGCTGCGGTTTGGCCTGTTGACGATGGATCAAATCCATCACCTTAACGGCGTGGCTGCCCACGACCTGATCGATCCCGCCTATGACCATTTGCGGGGTGTAGATGGACCGCGTGCCAAAGCCATAAGCGTAAGCCTTTTGTCTTTTGGTGTTCGCCGCTTTCGCAAACGTGTCTTTCCAGCCGATGTAATCCCAGTAATCGACGTGAAGCGCCAAAGGCAGGATGTCATCATATTCGGCCAGTTTGCCCAACAGCGCGTCAGCGGGCGGGCACGACGAACATCCTTGTGATGTGAACAGTTCGACAACCGTAACCGGGCGCTGTTGCGCGGTTGCAGTCGACGCACCAAACCACGCGGCGCATATCAGGATCAGCGGTAGAACTGCTCTCATCAGGTTTCTTTTCCGTTTGGGTCAATCTCTAGATAGCGCGCCCACCAAGACGCTGCCAATCAAGGTTTTGCGAGGGGTTTGTTACAGTTTTCGCCGATAAGTCGGGAATGGGGTCGATTTCTGGTGTGCAATCGTATACAAAACCCCGGAATCTTCTTGCGTCACCCCCCGTTTTTGGGGCAAATGCAAGCCAGCCCAACCCTGTATCCTGACCATAAGGGAGCCATTCCATGACCATTATCGTAGGTTCAGACACCGCCAAGACGCGCAAGACGCTCAAGGCCGGTGGCTCGTCCATCGCATACTACTCGATCCCTGCCGCCGAGGCTGCGGGCCTTGGTAATTTCTCGCGCCTTCCTGCGGCACTGAAAGTCGTTCTGGAAAACATGCTGCGCTTCGAAGACGGTGGCCGCACGGTCAGCGTGGATGACATCAAAGCCTTCGCCGAGTGGGCTGAAAAAGGTGGCAAGAACCCGCGCGAGATCGCTTATCGCCCCGCCCGCGTTCTGATGCAGGACTTCACCGGCGTTCCTGCCGTTGTTGACCTTGCCGCAATGCGTGATGGCATCAAGGCGCTGGGGGGCGACGCCCAGATGATCAACCCGCTGAATCCGGTTGATCTGGTCATTGATCACTCGGTTATGATTGACGAATTTGGCAACCCGCGCGCGTTCCAGATGAACGTGGATCGCGAATATGAACGCAATCTGGAGCGTTACACCTTCCTGAAATGGGGTCAGTCGGCATTCAACAACTTCCGCGTCGTGCCCCCCGGCACGGGCATTTGTCATCAGGTGAACCTTGAGTATCTGGCCCAGACCGTCTGGACCGACGAAGACCAGAACGGTGAGCAGGTCGCATACCCCGACACGCTGGTCGGCACCGACAGCCACACCACCATGGTCAACGGCTTGGCCGTATTGGGCTGGGGTGTCGGCGGGATCGAGGCCGAGGCCGCGATGCTGGGTCAGCCGATCTCGATGTTGATCCCCGAAGTTATCGGCTTCGAACTGACCGGCGAGATGATGGAAGGCACCACGGGCACTGATCTTGTGCTGAAAGTCGTCGAAATGCTGCGCGCTAAAGGTGTGGTCGGCAAGTTCGTCGAATTCTATGGCCAAGGTCTGGACCGTCTGCCGCTGGCCGACCGGGCCACCATCGCCAACATGGCGCCGGAATACGGTGCCACCTGCGGCTTCTTCCCGATCGACAATGAAACCCTGCGTTACCTGCGCACCACCGGCCGTGACGAAGAGCGTATCGCACTGGTCGAAGCCTATGCCAAGGAAAACGGGTTCTGGCGCGGTGCCGATTACGCCCCCGTCTATACCGACACGCTGTCGCTGGACATGGGCACCATCGTACCTGCCATCTCGGGCCCCAAACGTCCGCAGGACTACACCCCACTGGATCAGGCTGCGAAAGCTTTCCTCGACGTGGTGAACGAATATCGCGGCATCGACGACGACCCGGAAGCTGCCAAAATGGCAGCCGAGGGTCCGACGCCGAAAGCACCCGCAGATCCGCGTAAATCGGCTGCGGTCGAAGGGGAAGACTACAAGATTCGCGATGGGTCTGTCGTGATCGCTTCGATCACGTCCTGCACCAACACATCAAACCCCTATGTGATGATCGGGGCAGGTCTTGTGGCGCGCAAAGCCCGCGCGCTGGGTCTGAACCGCAAGCCTTGGGTGAAAACCTCACTGGCTCCCGGGTCGCAGGTCGTGTCCGCCTATCTTGAGGCCGCTGGCCTGCAAGAAGATCTGGACGCCGTTGGCTTCAACCTGGTGGGTTACGGCTGCACCACCTGTATCGGCAACTCGGGTCCGATCCAGAAAGAGCTGTCGGAAGCTATCTCCGAAAACGACCTGATCGCCACCTCGGTCCTGTCGGGCAACCGGAACTTCGAAGGCCGCATCTCGCCTGACGTGCGTGCCAACTATCTGGCCTCGCCCCCCTTGGTGGTTGCCTATGCGCTTGCCGGTGACATGAATATCGACATCGCCAACGATCCGATCGCGCAAGATAAGGACGGCAACGATGTCTATTTGAAAGACATCTGGCCCACGACGCAGGAAGTGGCGGAACTGGTGGAACAGACCGTCACCCGTGATGCGTTCCAGTCGAAATATGCTGACGTGTTCAAAGGCGACGAGAAATGGCAATCGGTCGAAACAACGGACGCCGAGACCTATGACTGGCCGGCCTCATCGACCTACATCCAGAATCCGCCTTATTTCCAAGGGATGTCGAAGGATGCTGGCGTGATCTCGGACATTGAAGGCGCGAAAGTGCTGGCGGTTCTGGGTGACATGATCACCACCGACCACATCTCGCCTGCGGGCAGCTTCCCTGTCACCTCGCCCGCCGGTCAGTATTTGACCGAACGGCAAGTGGCCCCACGCGAGTTCAACTCTTATGGGTCGCGTCGCGGCAACCACGAGGTGATGATGCGCGGCACGTTTGCCAACATCCGCATCAAGAACGAGATGCTGGAAGGCGTCGAAGGTGGCTACACCAAAGGCCCGGATGGCAAGCAGACGTCGATCTATGACGCGTCGATGGCCTATCAGGAAGCTGGCACCCCGCTGGTGGTCTTTGGTGGCGAACAGTATGGCGCAGGCTCGTCGCGTGACTGGGCGGCGAAAGGCACAAGCCTGTTGGGCGTCAAGGCCGTAATCGCCGAGTCGTTCGAACGCATTCACCGCTCCAACCTCGTTGGTATGGGCGTGATTCCGTTCGAGTTCACCGGCGACGACACCCGCAAATCCTTGGGTCTGACCGGTGACGAAACCGTGTCGATCAGAGGTTTGGCCGGTGATCTGAAACCGCTGTCGAACGTGCCGTGCGAGATCACATTTGCCGACGGATCGACCAAGTCGATCGAACTGAAATGCCGGATCGATACGGAAGTCGAGATTGAATACGTCGAAAACGGCGGCGTGCTGCACTATGTGCTGCGCAACCTTGCCAAGTCTTAATCCGACCCAGTTCAACAAACACCAACGCGCCCTGTTCAGGGCGCGTTTTTTTGTGCGCATTTACCAGGTGAACAGGTCGGCGGCAGTTGAACAGATGACATTGAGATGTTGTGATCAGAAACACAGTCAGGATCAAGATAGCGGGTTAATCTGGCGGTAAGAAGCGTCACTTTTTTGAAGGAATTAATTGTTTCCTCCGGTTCGGAAGTGCTAGTATTCCCTCGGATCGGAATATTTCACTGACCAATTTGAAACGCCTGTTAGATCGCCAATGGACCCGTCTGTTTTATGTATAATTTCTTGCGCCAATTCCCGCTCCCACTTCTGGAAACAGTCGCGTTCAGCGCGTTTATCCTGATGTTGAACGCCGCTGGTTAACGGCTGGCGGCGTCATCTATCGCGGGGCGGATTACGCTTTCCAAAATGCTTTCGGTAATCGGACCCGCAAAGCGCTTCACCACGGTGCCATCGGCAGCAATGATGAAGGTTTCCGGCAGGCCGTACAAACCCCATTCAAGACCTGTACGTCCTTCGGTATCGGCCATCAATTTTGCGAACGGATCGCCCAGTTCCTCAAGGAATCGGCGCGCGTTTACCGGGTCGTCTTTGTAGTTGATCCCATTGATCACCACACCCTCGTCGGCCAGCGTTTGAAGCTGCGGGTGTTCCGCGCGGCAAGGCGCACACCAACTGGCCCAGAAGTTCACCAGCTTGACCCCGGCGGATTTCAGATCGTCATGGGTAAAACCTTCGGCCCCGTCAAAAGCGGACAAACGATCAACACTGGGCGCAACCCCGCCTTCTCTCGTAGACGGCAGCGTATCATTGCCGCTATCGAAGAACATTTTCCACCCCCCAAGCAGAACAATACCCATAACGATTACCAGAGGAAGTGCATAGTAGAGCGGGAACTTAGTGTTATCTTGGGTCATTTTGTAACGCCCTCTTTTCGGCCGCTTCAAGCTCCCGTTTCACATGGTGCGAACGGCGCCAGGTGACAAGGATCAACGCGATCAAAAGCGCGAGAGTAATCCCCCATGAAGACAGGATCGCACCAGCATATTTGCCCAAGTCAAGCATCTTTCATCCTTTCACGGATTTCCAAACGGTGCAGGCGGACAAGGCGCAGCTCGGTCCGGGTGCGGATCAGCACGAGGGCCACGAACAGCAGAATGAAGCCTGCTATGCTCAAAAGCAGTGGAAAGTAATAGACATTTGCCACGTGCTCCTCCTTGTCCAAGGACAAGGATGCGCCTTGGTGCAGCCCCTGATTCCAGAAATTCACGGCATAGCGGCTGAGGATCGCAAAGACCGAACCAACGATGCACAGGACCGACGTCAGATCTGCGGCGGTGTCCGGGTTCTCGATCGCGGCCCACAGGGCCATGTAGCCCAGATAGAACAGAAACAGGATCAGAAAGCTGGTCAGCCGCGGATCCCACGCCCAATAGGTGCCCCACATCGGCTCGCCCCAGATCGCACCGGTGATCAGGGCAATCACTGTCATCGTAACACCGATCAAAGCCGCCGCCTTGGCGGCGCGCACCGAAACATGGTGGCGGCGCACAATCCAGATCAGTGACGTGACAAGCATCATCGCCCAGATATTGATCGCCATCATCGCCGAGGGCACGTGGAGATAGATGATCTTGACCGAGTTGCCGAAGTTGGCGGCCTCTGGCGTGAAGAAGAAACCCCAGATCAGGCCCGGTATCAGCGTGATCGCAGCCAAGCCGATCACCCAAGGCAACACCTTGCCGCTGAGCGCCATGAACTTGACCGGGTTTGCGAATTCCCAAAGTGACATTTGCTTCCTCTATTCGGTGGCTATGATTTGCGCAAGCATAGGGGGTTCATCCTCACGGCGACTTGACCTATCTCAGGTTAATGCGCAGGGCAGCTGCGGCAGCGAAAGGCAGAAGCGCAACCGATCCAGCGGTGATGCCCGCCATCATCAAAAGCGGCGTAAGGGCAGACTGCCCCGCGGTGCCGCGGGTGGCGGCCTCGGCGCCGAAGATCAGGGTTGGAATATAAAGCGGAAGAACCAACAGCGACAACAGAAGCCCGCCACGCTTCAGCCCAACCGTCAACGCCGCGCCAAACGCGCCGATCATCGACAGCGCCGGCGTGCCAATGAGCAGTGTGATGAAAATCCAGTAATGCCCGGGCGTTTGCAGGTTCATCAGCGCCCCGAAGGCTGGCGCAGCCAGCGTCAGCGGCAGACCGGTGACGAGCCAATGCGCCAGCGCCTTGATGGCAACCGTGCCCTCCATCGGGATCGGCGCGGTGGCGAGCAGGTCCAGCGAGCCATCCTCGAAATCCAGTTGAAAAATGCGGTCGAGAGACAGAAGGCAGGCCAGCAGTGCACCGACCCAAAGAATGCCGGGCGCAATTCGCGACAGGATCGCGGCCTCTGGTCCGACGCCGAAGGGCACAAGAGTGGAGACGATCAGGAAAAACGCCAAGCCCAGACCAAAGCCACCGCCGGCACGCATCGCCAGACGCAGGTCGCGAACCAACAGAGCAATCATGAAAACGCCTCGTCAAAATCTGCATAGCGGTCGCGTTGCTGGTTGGGTGCGGCGCGGTCTCCATTGGCGCGGAACGGGCCGACGTCAAACGTATCCGCCTTCAGCCCAAGGTCGATATGGGTCGCAATCAGGGCCGCCCCGCCACCCGCGACATGGGCGCGCACTGCATCGGCAAACAAACCGACGGATGCTGTGTCCAGCGAAACGGTCGGTTCGTCCAGAAGCCAGATCGGTCGCCCCGTGACCAGCAATCGGGCCAGTCCCAACCGGCGCTTCTGACCCGCCGACAGATTGCCTGCGGGACGATGGGTCAACCCCCGCAGATTGAACCCCTGCACTGCGGCGTCGACGCTGCCAATGCCATGCACCGAAGCCCAGAACCGCAGGTTCTCCTCGACCGTCAATGTGGCTTTCAATCCATCTGCATGGGCGCCATAGGTGATATTTTCGGGGTCCGCCGATACCTGCCCCGCGATCGGAGGCTGCAAACCCGCCAAGGTGCGCAAAAGCGTGGTTTTTCCCGACCCGTTTGGCCCGCGCAGGATCAGCGTCTGTCCGGCGGACAGGGTGAAACTTACCCGTTCCAGCACCGGCACACCGCCGCGCGCGACGGACAGGTTATCGACCCTCATTTCCATGTCAGAAGCCTTAGACCGGAAGGGCGGCCAGCGCAATGCGCCGAGCTTCCGAGATCAGCACATTATAGGTGCGGCAGGCTGGCGCAGAGGCCATCGCCTCGACCCCAATGCCGGCCTCTTCCAGGGCATTGCGCAGAGCGGCGGGCGGATGGGCGGGATCGGCCCCGGTGCCATAGAATAAGACGTCGATCTTGCCTGCCAGCGCCAGCAGCGGTGCCAAGTCTTCGGGGCCATCCCAATTGGTTGCCATGTCTTCGGTCACAAGGATCGCACCTTGAATCACCTCGCCTGCCACGCGGAAGAAACCGGGGCCATAGCCATCAACCGGCTGGGCGCTGTCATATTTGACTTCATGAAGCTGCATATCGGGTCCTTGCACGTTGGCGGGTTGAGTCAGAACAGGGCGGCGTAAAGGCCAGACAGGCTGGACGCTGCAATGATCATATAGGCCACGCCACGATAGAGGGATTCGTATCCAGGGTGAAAGACCGCACCGCCGACAAGATTACCCAGCAAGTTCGGCAACATGACGATCACCCCAAGAATCAAAGGCATCCCCGCCAGCCGTCCGGCAAAGAAAAACCCCGCCAGCATCATCAGATCGAAGAAAAAGAGATAGACGGTCGTGTTGGCACGGATCACCCGTGCCGGGTGGGACGAGGCCATGTAAAGCAGAATGACCGGCGGGCCGGGAATGCCTGCTGCCCCGCCCAGCACGCCCGCGATGCCACCGGTGGTCCAGACGACGGGGGGTGTGACTTCTCCGCCATATCGTTTTCCGGTCATCAGGGCCGCGAGCATGATCAGGCTGATCACCGACACCGCCAGCTTGAACAGGTGGGGATCGACGGCAAAAAGCGCCACCAGTCCGAATGGCAGGGCCAGTGCTGTGGCCACCACCAATCGCATCAAATCTTTGAGATGTCCGTCCTTCAGGGCACGCGGGATGGCGGGCGCGGGTCCGGCCAAATCCATTACGATCAGAACCGTCACAGCCCAGACCGGATCAATGATCTGGGCCGCCACCGGCAGAAAGATCAGCGCCGTGCCGAACCCGGCAAACCCACGTACCAGCCCGGCAATAAATGCTGTGGTAACAAGCCAGCCAAGCCCTGGCAACGCCAGGGCTTCGGCCAGCAAATCAGGCATCTACGTCTGCAAACTGGTTGCCCGCATTGGCATCCGGCTTGGACCAGTCGCGTTTCACGCCCAGCTTCAGCAAGATCACCGATGCAACAAAGATCGACGAATAGGTCCCGACAACGACACCCCAGATCATCGCGAAAACGAACCCTCGGATTACATCGCCACCCAGAACGTAAAGCGCGATCAGCGCCAACAGCGTGGTCAGCGAGGTCATCATCGTGCGCGACAATGTCTCGTTGATCGACAGGTTCAACACCTCCTTCAGGTCCATTTTCTTGTAGCGGCGCAGATTCTCGCGCACCCGGTCGAAGACAACCACGGTGTCGTTCAGCGAATAGCCGACAATTGTCAGAAGGGCTGCGATGATGGCCAGATCGAACTTGATACCCAGCAGGCTGAATATCCCGATGGTCAAAACCACGTCATGCACAAGGGCCGCGACCGCGCCCAGGCTGAACTGCCATTCAAAGCGCAGCCAGATATAGACCAAAACCGCTGCTATCGCCGCGACAACAGCCAGCACGGCGGTTGTCACCAACTCGCCCGACACTTTCGGCCCGACGCTTTCCACGCTGGGGAAGGTGATCGCAGGATCGACCTGCATCAGGGCATCTTCGATGGTCTGGATGGTCTCGGGCGTAATCGCCTCCTGACCTTCCTGCGCTTCGATGCGAATCTGGGCCACGTGCTGATCTTCGGCAAAGTTCACGCCATAGACTTGCGCGATCGAGATATCGCCCAACCCGAGCGGTGCCAAAGCCTCACGATAGACCCCCACATCCACGACCTGCGTGCTTTCGGTGCGGATCGTTGTTCCGCCCCGAAAGTCGATGCCGAAATTCAGACCGACGATCAGGAACAGCAGCACCGACGCGATCATGGCCAGACCAGACGCGCCCAATGTCGCGATCGAGGTGCGGAAGAAATCGAACACGCGATTTTTTGGCACGATGCGGATCCCCTTGACCTCAAGTTGGCGCGGGCGTTTGCGTTCAAACCACATGATCAGCATCAACCGTGTCAGATAGATCGCGGTGAAGACCGACGTCAGGATCCCCAGCGCCAGCGTGACCGAGAAGCCGCGCACAGGACCGGACCCCATGATGAACAGGATAACAGCGGTGATGAAGGTCGTGATGTTGGCGTCCAGAATGGCCGACAAAGCCTTTTCATAGCCTAGCTCGATGGCGCGGGCCGGGCCGCGGCCCGATGTCAACTCTTCCCTTATGCGTTCGAACACCAGCACGTTGGCGTCCACCGCCATCCCGATGGTCAACACGATCCCGGCGATCCCCGGCAGGGTCAGCGTGGCCCCGATCATCGACAGAAGGCCGAAGATCATCCCGACATTCAGGATCAGCGCCACGTTGGCGATTACACCAAACCAGCCATAAGCGGCAATCATGAAGGCCAGCACCCCAACGAAGGCCACAATCGAAGCAACCTTGCCCGCGTCGATGCTGTCTTGTCCCAGTTCTGGCCCAATGGTTCGTTCTTCGACATAAGTCAGTTCAGCGGGCAAGGCACCAGCACGCAGAAGCACGGCCAGATTGGTTGATTCCTCGATCGAGAAACTACCGGTGATGATCCCCGATCCGCCGCAAATCTGTTCGTTGATGCGCGGAGCCGAAATCACTTCTTGGTCCAGCACGATCGCGAAAGGCGCGCCAACATTGGCACCGGTATAGTCGCAGAACTTGCGCGCGCCGGACACGTTGAACCGGAAGTTCACCGCAGGTTGGCCATTTTGATCGAAGGCCGGCTGTGCGTCGCTTAACTCTTCGCCCGTTACAACAGGCGTTTGTTCCAGAACGTAAAACACGCCGTCTTCATCCAGCGACGGGTACAGCACGTTGCGCGGTCCGGGTGTTGTGCTTGCTTCGGTCGAGCGGCTGACCACCGGGTGGAATGTCAGCTTCGCGGTCTTGCCGATGATTTCCTTCAGTTCGGACGCGCTGCCGATCCCCGGCACCTGAATCAGGATGCGCGCGTCGCCCTGACGCTGGATCGTGGGTTCACGTGTGCCAACCTCGTCGACACGGCGGCGAATAATTTCAAGCGTTTGCTGGATAGTGCGATCATCGGTGGCGACGCGTTCGGCTTCGGACAGGGTGACGACCAACTCCCCTTCGCGCCCTGGTGCCACCTCGATATCAGTCGAGCCGACCCCGGACAGGCTGACCACCGGTTGCGCCAATGATTGCACCAGTTCGATCGCGCGCGGCAGCCCCTCGGGTTGCGAAACCTTGACGCGCAGTTCATCATCCGCGCCATCCTGACGGCGGATGGTGCCCACTGTTGCACGTTCGTCGCGCAACACATCCCGCACCTCTGGCCAAAGGGAATCCATCCGCGCGGCATATACATCCTCAACCTGCACCTCGGCCAGCAAATGCGCGCCGCCGCGCAGATCGAGCCCCAGATTGACCAGCGAATTTGGCGCCCAATCCGGCCAGGCGGACCGATCCGCCTCAAGCTCAGCGGTGGCCCCCGTTGTCTCGATTTTCGAGACCGCATCGTTATGCTGCTCAACCCGGCTGTAAAAGCCATTGGGCGCTGCAAAATACAAGCCAAGGGCCGTTAGCCCCCAGATCACAAGACGTTTCCAAGTTGCGATTTGAAGCATCTGCCCCTGCCTTATATGCGTTTGTCGTCGTTGTTTGTGGCGGCTGGTTTGCCAGGTCAGCTTTCGACCGGTTCGGTTTTTCCGATCACCTTGACGATTGTCGATCGCACCACGCGCACTTTGACACCTGTTGCGATCTCGACCTCGACCTCGGAATCGTCCTTGACCCTGAGAACTTTACCGATCAGACCACCCTGAGTGATCACTTGATCCCCTTTGCGCAGCGCGCCCAGCATCGCCTGATGCTCTTTCATTTTCTTTTGCTGCGGACGGATCATGAAGAAATACATGATCGCAAATACCAGCAACATCGGAACCAGAATCGAATTCAAAAGCCCACCGGCGGGCGCGCCCGCGGCCTGTGCAAAAGCAGGAGTGGCAAACATGTGGATATCCCTTCTCAAGCGGGCCTCGGCCCCAAACGTTGGCGCACACTATATGGGGGTCTTGGGGTTGTCCAGCAAGCGGGTGATGATCATTCCCCCTTCCCCCCTGCCCCTGCATCTGGCATATGCCGGACAAGAAAACCAAGGAAGCCCCCATGCATGATATTCGTCTGATCCGCGACACCCCCGAAGCCTTCGACGCCGGAATGGCCCGTCGCGGCCTGTCGCCCATGTCGGGTGAAATTCTGGCAATTGACGAAGCCCGGCGTGCCTCGATCCTTGCCGCCGAAACCGCGCAGGCCGATGCCAACAGGGCCGCGAAGGCTGTCGGTGCCGCGAAAGCCTCGGGCGACGAGGCGGAATTTGAACGCCTGCGTGCGCTGGTGGCGGACAAGAAGTCCGAAATTGCCAGATTGAACGATGAGGCCAAGGCGTTGGACGCCAAGCTGACCGATCTTCTGATGGGCCTGCCCAACATTCCGGGCAACGACATCCCCGACGGCGCCGATGAAAACGACAACGTCGAGATCAACCGCTGGGGCACGCCCGCAGAATTCGATTTCAAGCCATTGGAGCATTACGAGCTTCCAGCCGTCAAAACCGGCATGGATTTCGAAACCGCTGCAAAACTGTCTGGTTCGCGCTTCATGGTGCTTTCAGGTGCCGTCGCCCGCCTGCATCGGGCGCTGGCGCAATTCATGCTGGACGTGCACACCGAAGAAAACGGCCTGACCGAAACCTGGACCCCGGTTCTGGTCAAGGAAGATATGATGTATGGCACCGGGCAACTGCCCAAGTTCGGCGAAGACAGCTATCAAACCACAAATGGCTGGTGGCTGGTGCCGACCGCCGAGGTTACGCTGACCAATATCGTCAATGGCGTGACCATCAACGACAGCTACCTGCCCCGCCGCTATGTCGCCCATACCCAGTGTTTCCGGTCCGAAGCCGGGTCGGCTGGCCGTGACACGGCGGGCATGCTGCGTCAGCATCAGTTCGAGAAGGTTGAAATGGTGTCGATCACCCGACCTGAAGATTCGCATGCCGAACACCAGCGTATGACCCGCTGTGCCGAAGATATTCTGGAACGCCTTGGCCTGCCCTACCGCACCGTGGTGCTGTGCACCGGAGATTTGGGTTTTGGCATGAAACGCACCCATGACATCGAGGTCTGGCTGCCCGGCCAGAATCAATATCGCGAGATCAGCTCGGTCTCGCTGGCGGGTGACTTCCAGGCCCGCCGCATGAACGCGCGCTACAAACCCGCAGATGGAGGTAAACCGCAGTTCGTCCATACGTTGAACGGGTCAGGCCTTGCCGTAGGCCGCGCGCTGATCGCAGTGTTGGAAAACGGTCAGCAGCAGGATGGATCGGTCAGCATTCCCAGCGCATTGCACCCTTACCTGCGTGGAAAAACCCGGATCACCACAGATGGCGACCTGGCCTGATACCCGATCTTCCTCTGGCCATAAACATCTACCGCGTTGCTCGATCAACATCTGACACCCAGGAAGCATGACCAAAGAGCGTGTCGACGCCAAATATCGGAACGCTCTTTGCCCATGGGATTTCAGCAGCGCTGCCGTTGGCCTTTTTCGCGGCGAGTTCGGGCAGAGACCCAACAAAACCGCTGCTGCGGTGCGTATGAACGTCCGGTTTGCTACTGCGCGCTCTTCATCTTGAGCATGCCAAGCCGTCCAAGCGAGGTGCCGAAGATCGCTTCGCATACTCTTTGAAAACGTCGGTAATGGCCCGCGAGGGCCCACCAAGAGTGCAACCTCGCGAAAACCGGAAATTTGGTGGCACCTCCATACCGCTTCCAGACAGGCTACGCAGCTTGCGTCCGGAACCGTTCCCGTCTCTTGATGATGCCAGGATAGGAGATCCCTGCCCCCGGCACATATCGCCAAGACAGCGTTGCACCTTTCTGCCGAAATCAAGGTTGATGCTGGCAGGAATGGCTCATCCAAGAAGCGTGAAGTCGATCTCCTGCTTGTATTTGAACGTGCCACCGAACGCCGTGTTCCAGTGATGTAAACTGCCGTCATACATCCCCTCGGTAAGCAACCAATGAGGTGTGACGGCAATATGAACTGTAACCTTGTCAGTCAGTGCTGCATCGTTTTCGTTCATCCAGACGCCCTGACCAATCAATGGTACGTTCGATTTTGCTAGGTTGGGTAATGATCTTAATCTGATCCCTACAAATGGGCTCTGCCATTGGTTTATGAGATCGCTCGCGCTTTTGTACGGGCTCCCATCGCCGGTCATTGTCATGTTGATTTCGTGGGCCAAAACTTTGCCGCTTGAATGCTGCATGAAGGTGAAGTCTTTCAGCGAATGAGTGTGGCTGTTCGAAACACCGATATGTGCACCAACCGTCCCCATCGGCATATCGCCCATGACCCCGCCAGACGCATCAAGACCGAAACTGATCGAGGAGGTCACGCTGCCGGTCTGGTTAGATGTATTGGGGGCTTCGCGCAGGATATCCCACCCTTTGAGCGGTTTGGCTGGGTCCGGGCTCTCGCCGTGCTTTTGAATCCACATCTTGTAGTGGATCCATTCGACGAAAAACCCTCTGTAGTCATCTTGGTCCTTCATATTGGTCGGCGCACCAAACTCACTGCCATCGAGATCGACATGTATCATGCGTTTTTCAGTGGTGGTTTTGGCAGTTTTCAAGAACTCTTGGCTCTGAACAGTGAACTTTGCATTCAGACGACCGCTGAAATGCTGTGTACCAAGCGCTGTGCCGGAATGTGGGCCCTTGGCCTTCACATCCTGACTGAAATCCGACAAGAGTGGTGGCAGGTTCACACTTTTCATTGGCAAGGGGACATGCGACATAGGAAAATCCATTCATGTTAAGTATTCGTGATGCACAACTAGGAAAGTCGTAATTATTCGGGCATGGCCCCGAATGTCCGGTCGAAATACGCGGGCTCGGGCGGGGTCCAATAATCGCGATCAATGCTACTTTCGCCGACGATATCGAGCTCCTCCTGTGACACATTGTTGTTGTCCAGCGCGTCCCCAATTTGTTCATAATTGTTGATCTTGGGGTCGTTCTGGGTTGTGTCATATTGGTCGAGGAGCCCGTCAACCGTATCATATTCGCTTTGAGCGACACCTACGGCGGTATCGATAGAATTGCATGCGTTCTCTATGACACCGCTCGCATCCAAATCCACGCTGAACGCGACATTGCAGTTGGCTTCAAAATACTTGGACAGAGTATCCGTTGTATTCCGCATTTTCTTCTTCATCTGGTTGAGGTCGCGCGTCGTCGTTCCCATCTTGTTGCCTCGAACCTTTTCAGCCGCTTCGGCCAAGACTTCGAGTCTTTTGAGATCATCGACTGAAATGGGTTGTTTGGGTATGTCAAAACCAATGGAGTCCAGGAACGAATAGGCTCCGTACACGCCCCATTCGCTCTTGGTGCGTTTGCCACGCAAGAAATCGGACCAAATTGTAACCGCGTCGACAAATCCCTTGGTGATATCGAGAGGTGAATATTGAGGAGGTGGATGAGGTGGCATAAAAATCTCCGTTATTTAATTGTTTTATCTTGGACTAAATTTACGTTACGTCAACCTATGCTGGCTCCCGGACACTTTTTTGCCGTGGCTTGGGTTGTGGAATGCCCGTGATCTAGGGCCGCTGGAAATACGATCGGGTCGCCTTGGCAAATGCGACCTCGCAGCCAAGTCTTGTTATTTTGTCATCTTGGCGGTGGTGTACTTGGAATACGTAAATTCCCAAGCTTCTTCAACAATGTAGGGACAGTTCAAAGACTTGATAAGCCGAAGAAGGCAGACTTTGATTTCCTAGGTTCTGACAACAGAAAAGTCCCTCGCCCTGGCGGTTTTGCTATGATGCGGCGAATGTTGGCAGTTCCCAGGTTGCTACGCCGGACAGAGAGTGCCGCCATATGGTAACTGGCCCCGATAGGTGCCCCGACCCCGACCAAAACGGGCGAGAATCGAAAAAAGGGGGCAAGTCCGACAATGGCGGCGGCCTCGTCTTTGGTCAGGTCGCCAGCTCCGCAATCCATCCGCCTTTGCTGTAAACAAGGCCAGCATGCGAGCGTCGATGGCCTTCGTTCTGGAAACCAGCCCCGACAAGCGCCTGAAAGAGGCTTCTCAGATGGTGAATGCCGTTTCCAGATTGCCGACGGGGCGCCGTCGATCACCATCTGCCGATCCTACGGCAACAATTGGCGGCGTGAAAGGCAATGATGCGTTCGGATGGCCGGACATATGGCGTGGCGGGTGGCGAGATATCATTCGACCACGAAGCAAAAGGCTTCAGGTCAGATCAGGGGCTATGGCAAACACACAATCCTGAACCCGCGTAAAAGCCGTCACCCTTTCGCGCGGGGGAAGCGCGCTCAGCGGCAAGCCCCCAATTATCACCCAGATCACCGACAGTAAGACCCGCTGCGATACCGCGCTGTATCCAGATGCAGGTGATCCTTGTGGAACCGGTCCGAATTGGGGCCAAGCACTGTGCCAAACGGTCCGCAGGCAGCTGCGTGCATTTTCTTCAAGACCTTGCCCTTACGCGGATCGCGCCACTCTTTCAAAACCGAAATCGCCGCACCGTTCTTGAGCGTTACCCCCGCGATGTCGATGGCCCGGCCGCGCCCATGTTCGCTGACCTTTGCGCCCGGCTGGTTGTTGCGCGTGCGACAAGCATAATGTGCCACGACACGCAAAGATTTGGGTCCGCCGCCAAGGCGGCCCACCGCCGGAAACACCCCCTCGCGCACCCATGTATTCAAGGCTTTCGCGGTGGTGCAATCCATCACCGCAGGTTGGCTGAGCTTCACGCCTGACACCTCTGTCACACGCACCGGGTCTGACACACCGCAGCCGCGGATCTTGCCGGGGATGGCTGAAATCGCCTGCCCCTTGATCTCGTTCACACCGCAGATGCGACCTCGACGATCTGCATTTACCGGCTTGGGCGTAGACGCTGCGATCTTCCGGGTAAACCCCTTTGGTCGCAACTGAGGACGCAACGAGGTGCGCACCGCAAACGCTGTCGGCAGCATCGCCGCAAAAGCGACCGGTGCCCCCAGTTCATTGGGGCGGGCCTGTGGTCGCCCTGTGTTCAAAGACGACGCTGTGCCAGAGGAACTGATGGTCGTCACGGTGACGGTCTTTGGTCGCGGCTCAGGCCGCGATGATGTATCAGGCGCAGATGCGACTGCCGACAGGCTAAGACCGCAACCCAGCACGATACCAGTCGCAGTTCTGTGCAAAAGCCATTGCCTGATACATCCTGTGATCATCACTGCTCCTTCACATGCGCCCAGCGGGTCAGATCACTTGTGTTTGCCCGTCCGTCCGAAATCGGGCGCGTCCGTGTCCTGTCCGGCTTCGATGATACCACGACGGATCGCCCGGGTTCGAGTGAAATAGTCGAACAATGCCTCGCCGTCCCCAATGCGGATCGCGCGTTGCAAGGCAAAAAGCTCTTCAGTAAAGCGGCCAAGTATTTCTAACGTGGCGTCTTTATTGGCTAAAAACACGTCCCGCCACATGGTCGGGTCCGAGGCCGCAATCCGCGTGAAGTCGCGAAAACCCGCCGCTGAAAACTTGATCACCTCGCTGTCCGTGACGCGCGACAGGTCATCGGCGACACCCACCATGGTATAGGCAATCAGGTGCGGGGTATGGCTGGTCACGGACAACACCAGATCATGGTGGTCGGCATCCATCGTTTCGACATTCGCGCCCATTCCCTTCCACAGATCAATCAGCTTCTCCGTCGCCGCCTCATCCGCACCATTGGGGATCAGAATGTTCCAACGGTTGTCGAAAAGCTCGGCAAATCCCGACCGGGGGCCGCTATGTTCCGTCCCCGCCAAGGGGTGGCCGGGTATGAAATGCACATGATCGGGCAAATGAGGGGCAACCGTTTCGATAACCGCGCGTTTCACAGACCCGACATCCGTTACCGTCGCACCGGGTTGCAAATGCGGCGCTATCTCTGCCGCCACTGCCCCCATTGCGCCCACAGGAACAGCCAAAACGACCAGATCCGCGCCTTCGACCGCCAGAACGGCAGTGTCGACAATGCGATCACAAAAGCCAAGTTCGCGGGCAATGTCGCGGGTCTCGGCAGACCGGGCGGTGCCGACGATCTCACCTGCCAGCCCTGCACGACGCATCGCATGCGCCATAGACGAGGCGATCAGGCCAAGCCCGATCAGGGCGACCCGGTTGTAGAGCACACTCATGACGCCGCCTCATCATCCAGCCGGTCTTCCTCAAGCAGCATCAGCTTTGACCCGGGAACACCACCTTTGAAGCGCCCGATCATATGCGCCACCCTGCGGCACGAGGCTTCATCACCGATGGTGATGCGCAGACAATGCGGCAAACCGTAGCCTGCCACCATCCGCACGATAATCCCTTGTTCCTGCAGGAAAGCGTTGCAGTCCGTGGCCTCTTCGGCGCTGGCAAAGCGGGCGAGGATGAAGTTGGCACATGAGGTGTCTGATGGCACCCCCAGTTCGGCCAGCGCTTCAGCCAGCCACGACCGAAGGCGCGTGTTTTCCGACAGGCAGCGGGCAACATGGTCTCGGTCCTGCAAGGCGGCTTCAGCGGCGGCTTGTTGTGCCATCGACAGGTTGAACGGCCCCCGCACGCGATTCAGCACGTCAATCACCTCGGCTGCGCCATAGCCCCAGCCGATCCGCAATCCGCCAAGCCCATACATCTTTGAAAATGTCCGAGTCATGAATACGTTGTCGTATTTGTTGACCAGACGCGCACCGCCATCAAACCCGTCGACATATTCCACATAGGCACCATCCAGAACCAGCAACACGTGATCAGGCAGTTCGCGCGCCAGGCGCGCCAGCTCGGCCTGGCTGACCATGGTGCCCGTCGGGTTGCCCGGATTGGTCACAAACACAAGGCTCGTCTGCTCGGTGACTGCTTTCAATATCTCATCGACATCGACCATTCGTTCACGTTCGGGCACCTTCACCGGTGTGGCTCCCGCCGCCAGGGCCGAGATCCTGTACATCGAAAACCCGTGTTCGGTATAGATCACCTCGGTCCCCGGACCAGAGTAGCATTGACACAGGAAGGTGATGACCTCGTCCGATCCGACACCGCAAATGATACGGTCCGGGTCCAGCTTGTGAAGCTCGCCAATGGCTGCGCGCAAAGATGCGTGATCGGTGTTGGGATAGCGGTGCAGTTCGCGCCCCGCCCGCTGAAACGCTTCGATGGCGTCGGGGCTTGGCCCGAACGGGTTCTCATTCGAGCTGAGCTTGATCACGTTCGCGACGCCCTCAACACTGGACGCGCCACCCACATAGGGCTTGATTTGCATGATCCCCGGTTGAGGTTCGATCTTTGTCATCTTGGTGCTCCCCCTACGAGGTGATTTACAGAGGTCGGCGTGTCAGAGAAAGGGCGAAAGCGCCAGTTTGGACAATGCGCACCCGGCCTGAGGCTTCGTTGCATCTGCACCAGGCACGAAAAAACCCGCCCAAAAACCTGGGCGGGTTCCAAAACTCTGCGATTTGGTAAGCTGTGCTTAGTTCTTCGCGTAGAATTCGACGACCAGGTTCGGTTCCATCACGACCGGATACGGCACGTCCGACAGGCCGGGCGTCCGGGTGAAAGTGGCGGTCAGTTTCGAATGGTCAACGTCCAGATAATCCGGCACGTCACGCTCGGGCAGTTGAACGGCTTCCAGAATGGCGGCCATTTGCTTTGAACGGTCACGCACTTCGATCACGTCGCCTTCTTGCACACGATAGGACGGGATGTTCACTTTCTTGCCGTTCACACGCACGTGGCCGTGGTTCACGAACTGGCGAGCCGCAAACACGGTCGGCACGAACTTGGCACGATAGACAACCGCGTCCAAGCGGCGTTCCAGCAGGCCGATCAGGTTTTCACCGGTGTCACCTTTGACACGCTCGGCTTCACCATAGATGCGGCGGAATTGTTTTTCGGTCAGGTCGCCATAGTAGCCTTTCAGCTTCTGCTTGGCGCGCAGTTGCAGACCGAAGTCCGACAGCTTGCCCTTGCGGCGCTGGCCGTGCTGGCCGGGGCCGTACTCACGACGGTTGACCGGCGACTTGGGGCGACCCCAGATATTTTCGCCCATGCGGCGATCGATTTTGTACTTGGCAGACGTGCGTTTGGTCACGGCTGGTCTCCTTCATAAAAGTATCGAAGGGCGTTGTCCTTTGGCCGAAGCCCGACAGGCATCCCTTTGCAGGGGCCACCAACACCAATGAAAACCGGCCCCTTGCGGGACCGGATTTGGGGCTTATAGCGTCGTGAGTGGTGGTGTCAACGCCCCGATAGCTGCGTCAGGCGATTTCTCCGCGTAAAATCGCGGCCTCGCCCCGGTTCAAGCTGCGACGGGCAAATCCGCCATATGCCATGGGATCGAAGTCCAGTTGCGGGAACATCGCGACCAGACGGCTGCGCTGTTCAGGATCCAACGTCTCCAGATCCGCGTTCGCAGGATGGAAACTTTCTGCCGGAACGCCGTTGGCCCAGACGACCTCGTGATTTTCCAGGAGCACATGATAATACGTGATTTCGCGGATCGTATAGTCGACCACCACGCGCCGTTCATCGACCAGATCGCGCGCCGAGATCAGCACCTCGTCTTCGTTGAACAGCTCCCGCGCGCGTTTTCCGTTCAGCAATATCTGATGTTGACCCGAAACGATCAGGTCCGCATCCGGCTGACCGGACCGAATAGCACCGGCGCGCAACCGGATCGGGCGCAGTGCTGGCATTGCAAACATGCGGGCGCCGGTAATGCGCTTGGTGCCGATCCAGAGGACTTTCTGGGTGCCATTGTCGCGGGTTTGCAGCTCATCGCCTTCGCACAGATCTTCCACGCAGACTTCACCGCTATGGGTGCGCAATCGAGTGCTGGGGGCAAAACAGATGACGCCTGCCGGCTGTTCAATCAATTGGTTTTGCGGCGTTGGTCTCATACTGGCACGCACCACCCAAAAATCTGTATTTGCCGGGGGCATTTCGCCCGCGAACATCAGAAGCACCTGATCATCCGCACCGTTGATCAAGGTCGCGACATAGCTTGCGTGGCCGTCTGTGACCTCGAACCCCATATTCAGTTGATGACTGTTGACCGAATGCGATCCAAATGGTCGTGAGGGGTCGATCGCTGCCCCGACCAGTTTGTATACACTGTGCGCTGCACGTCTGCGCTGGTCCTGCTCTCCGCTTGCGCTCTCAAGATCGCGAAGTTCGCGTGGTCCGTCGACGCGCAACGGTGATCCCGTCCAGCGCCAATTCGACCCCACGCCAAGCGACGTAACCGGTGCCGCCGGCATTCCGTCCACTTCTGTCTGCGACCATGAGATGACAAACGTGCCATTAAAGCCCGTTTCCATGCCCGTTAACCTGCCATTTTTATTTTTTATTGTCCCAAAGCTAGCATGGGTGATTCGCTTTGTTAAGAAAATTGTCCGCGCGAGCATTTGGTCGTGAAGGGCGCGATGAAATCGCAACAGTCAGGGCGATTGCAAAGCTCGCCGACAACTGGTAATAAAACTTTACCAATTTTTTCGGAGCGCATCATGCCAGTCATCACCGAAATCGAAGACCTTCGCCGTATCTACGCCAGAAGGGTTCCAAGGATGTTCTATGACTATGCCGAAAGCGGCAGTTGGTCAGAACAGACGTTCCGCGAAAACAGCTCGGATTTCGACAAGCTCTATTTTCGTCAACGCGTTGCGGTAGACATGGACAACCGATCCACGCGATCCACCATGATCGGACAAGACGTGGCAATGCCCGTGGCCCTTGCGCCGGTTGGGCTGACCGGGATGCAATGCGCAGATGGCGAGATCAAGGCCGCCCGCGCCGCCGAAAACTTTGGTGTGCCCTTCACACTATCCACCATGTCGATTTGCTCTATCGAGGATGTGGCCGAACACACGAATACCCCCTTCTGGTTTCAGGTCTATACGTTGAAAGACGATGACTATATGCAGCGCCTGTTTGATCGCGCCCGCGCCGCAAAATGCTCTGCTATCGTGATCACGGTGGATTTGCAGGTTCTGGGGCAGCGCCACAAGGATCTGAAAAACGGGCTTTCAGCTCCGCCCAAACTGACCCCCGCGTCGATCGCGAACATGATGACCAAGGTGCAATGGGGACTGGGCATGCTGGGCACCCAGCGGCGATTTTTTGGCAACATCGTCGGCCATGCGAAGGGCGTGACCGATCCGTCCTCGCTCAGCGCATGGACAGCTGAGGCATTCGATCCGTCACTGAATTGGGACCGTATCCGCCAATTCAAAAAGATGTGGGGCGGGCCGATCATCATCAAGGGCATCATTGAACCGGAAGATGCGGTTCAGGCCCTGAATGTGGGCGCCGATGCCATCATCGTGTCCAACCACGGGGGACGACAATTGGATGGTGCGCTCAGTTCAATCCGCGCGTTGCCGTCGGTGCTTGATGCGGTGGGCGACAAGATCGAAGTGCATTTGGACAGCGGTATCCGTTCGGGCCAGGACGCGCTCAAGGCAATCGCTATGGGGGCGAAGGGCACCTATATAGGCCGCGCTTATACCTACGGACTGGGTGCGATGGGCGAGGAAGGTGTGACCAAGGCGCTTGAAGTGATCCACAATGAATTGGACATCTCGATGGCGTTCTGTGGTCACACCGACATCAACACGGTCGACCGCTCTATCTTGCATATACCTAGGGGGTTCTCGGGCGACTGGGAGGCATGAAATTGCGGCGCGGAGTCAGAAATAGCTTCTGACCAGCGCGCCGGATATCAGCGTCCAACCGTCTGCAACCACAAAGAAGGCCAGCTTGAACGGCAATGATACAATCGCCGGCGGCACCATCATCATACCCATCGACATCAGGATCGCGGCAACCACCAGGTCGATAACTAGAAACGGCAGGAAGACCAGGAACCCGATCTGGAAGGCCCGTTCGATTTCCGACAGTAGAAACGAGGGCACCAACAGAGACAGAGGTGCTTCGTTGCCGACAACAACATCGGCGGTCTGTTCGCGCAGCGCTGCCAGATGGGCAAAAGTCTCGGGGTCAATGCGCGCAGCCATGAAAACACGGAACGGGTCAATCGCGGCCATGAAGGCCGGCTCAAGCTCAAGCGCACCGTCGGAAAAAGGTTTACCGCCCGAAGCCCAGGCTTCGACAAACACCGGCTCCATGATGAAATAGGTCAGAAACAACGCCAGACTGACGATCAACATGTTCGGGGGCGATTGCTGCAATCCAATCGCCTGCCTCAGAATGGACAGGACCGTCACAATAAAGGGAAAGCACGTGACCATGATGGCCAGCCCCGGCACAAGGCTCAGCACAGTCACCAGAACAAACACCTGAATGGTCCGTGTCGCCAGCGACCCTTCATCCCCGAGAGATAGGGTGATGTCCTGTGCCCCAGCCATGCCAGCTGTGCCGATCAGGATCGCCACGATGGCAACCACGACCGCAAGACATCGCCCTGGTTGACCCAACCGGCGAACGGTCATAGGTCGGATTTCAGATCTGCAACTTCGGTCAAACGGACGGCAAGACGTCCTTGCGGGTCTCCGTCCATCTCTTCCAACTCGCCGCGCGCGATCAGTTTGTCACCAACATAAAGCTCAACCGGATCCTCGATCCGTTTGTCAAGCGGCAGCACGGTATCTTGTGTCAGGTGCAGCAGTTCTTTCACCGTGGGCCGTGCGCGGCCAACCGAGATTGTAATCTCAATCGGGACTTGCACGAAGGGATTTGCGGCAGTGCCGGGGTCGGGCGAGGACGGGTGGTCAGCCATGTTCAAAAGCCTTTTCGTTGATGTCATACAGTGCTGTAACCGCGCCCTTGATCCGTGCCAGAGCCGATGTCAGATCAATGCAGCGCTCGGATGATGACGACCGCAGGAACACCTGACCTTCCGGTAACGTGTCATCTTCAAACACCTGCAATGGTGTCGCTGTGACGCGATCCATCAGATGATCCAGAACCTTTCGGCTGCCAGAGGAAACACGCACCTCGATCGGGGTATCCGCCGCTTGCGCCGCCAATGGCATGATTTCATCGTTGATAACCTGGCCCAGTGCGTCCCGCATGACTTCGGGCAGCAGCGTGTCGACAATGGTGCGCAACAGGGGTTCAAGCGAGCCCAAGACGTGACTTCTTGCCTCGTGGAACGTGAATCCCAGGTCTTCCAGGTTGCGGGCGAACTCGGCTTCGATGCGATCCTTGTCGACATTCGCTTCTTTCACTGCGTCGTCCCAACCCGCGCTGTACCCGGCCTCGTATGACGTCAGCCGGATTTTTTCCAGTTCAGCCTCGGCGACAGAACGGATGCCGGGATGTGAAACAGACAGATCGGATTGTTCGAAATCTTCCAAGACAAGAGGCTTGTTCATCGCGCGACCTCTTCATCTTCTTCCATCCAGCCACGCAGGATTTCAACGGTATCGGACTGACGCTCTGCGATCAGATTGCGCAACCTCTCAACTGGATCTGGACCGGTCATTTCCGACAGATCTGCCGGAACGATTTCACCCCTCGCGGGTGTGTCGACCACGGCGGGAAGGGTGGACGCATCGGTTGACCCCGGCGCGGCGGATGGCGGCGGCGCTATGGCTGCAGACGCGCTTGCGGTTGCGGTCTCGGTCGCGATCTCCGCCGGGCGAGAGGCTAGAATCGGGCGCAGCACGAACAGGCCAAGAACCAGCGCGACCACCGCAAGAGCAAAGACCTTGACCAGTGACATTACATCGATGGTCAAACCGGACAGAAGCCCGCTGACAGGTGCACTGCCGACAGTCGGCACGGGTTCGAATTCCAACGACTTGATCGTGATCTGATCGCCACGCGCTTCGTCGAAGCCGACCGCGCCCGCTACAAGTTCGCGCAGGCTGGCAAGCTCATCGGCACTACGGGCGCTCCATACCTCGTTTCCTGCGTCATCTATAGTTCTGATCCCGTCAATCAGCACCGCCACAGTCAACCGCTTGATCGCGCCCGGCGCGGTAATCACCTCACGGGTGGTTTCCGACACTTCGTAGTTGATACGCTCGCGCGTCTCGGAAGTGTTTGACGACGAATTGCCGCTGGCTGCCGCATCCCCATCGGGCAAGTTCGACGCCACGGTTACACCCGCGCCTTCGCTATCCTTGGCCGAGTTCGACGTCTCAAGCGTGTCGGTCGACACGGCGACGCGTGTCTCGGGATCAAATCGGCGCTCTCTCACAGATTCCTGTTCGGTCACGGTTTCCAGATTCAACTCAACCACGGCGTTCCCAAACCCGACGCGTGCTTCTATCAACCGCTCCACGTTCTGCTTCAGGATCAGCGCGCGATCAGAGGCAAGGCTGGGAAGGTCAGTTTTCTCATCCCCTGCTGCGATCAATCCCCCCCGACTGTCGATGACCGAAACCCTTTCCGGCAGCAGCCCGGGCACGGCAGACGCCACAAGAAACTTCAGGGCTTTTGCCTGCCCCCCTGGCAACGCGCCGCTGGCCGTTGTCACCGTCACCGAGGCCGATGGCTCGTTGCGCTGGCGAAACATCTGGGTCGACGTATTTGCAATATGAACTCGAGCATTCTGGATCAGCGGGCTTGCCACGATGGTTCGTGCCAACTCCCCCTCTTTCGCGCGCCAGTAGGCGGCGTCGAACATCTGTGACGTGGTGCCAAACCCGCTCAGACCATCCAGCAGTTCATACCCTTTTCCGCCATTTGCTGGCAGACCTTCGCTGGCCAAGGTCATGCGCAGACTGTCACGCTGCGAGGTGTCGACGAAGATCGACCCGCCGCGGATGTCATAAACAACCCCGCGCGCCTCGAGTGCCTTGACGACTTCTCCCGCAGCACCGCTTTCCAGACCCGCATAAAGCAACGTCATTTGTGTCGAAGTCGCCATGCGGGACAATCCGATCACGGCAACGAACATCGCGAGTGTCGAGGCCACCACGATGATGCGTTTCCGCATATCCAAGCTGACCCATATCGAGGCGATCTGCTGCAAGACGCAACTCCTTTAACCGAGCGGGCTTCTGCCCCCGTCACATTCCGCAGTCTTCCCCGATCGCCCTTAACAATTGGTTAGTGGGAAGCAGCTTATAACGAATCGAACAAAATTCTTTGGATGCCCACATGACCGACGCCGTTCTGACAGCCGATACCGCCGATGAGTCGACAAAAAAGAAGTCCCGGAAACGTGTGTTGATCGGAGTGATTCTGGCGATTGTCCTGGGTGGTGGCGGGTTTTTCGCGACATATTCGGGGATGATTGGCGGTGCAGGGACAAAGGGCGAAACACAGAAGCTTGTGGCTTCCGTAGCCGATTTGCCCACCGTGGCCTTTGTCGAGTTGGAACCGTTGATCATTTCGCTTGGGAGCTCCGGCAAGAGCCGCCACTTGCGGTTTCGTGGGTCGCTGGAAGTTGTGCCGGGGTATGAAGCGGATGTCTCCCATCTTCTACCGCGCGTGATTGACGTACTCAACGCCTACCTTCGGGCGGTTGACATTACGGTGCTGGAAGACCCGGCGGCCCTGATCGAACTTCGCGCGCAAATGCTGCGACGCGTGCAATTGGTCACGGGCGAAGGACGCGTGCGCGACCTTCTGATCCTCGAATTCGTCCTTAATTGATAGGGAGGCATGAGTATGGAAATTCTGGCCGACATCATGCTGGGCATCGGTGCTATCGGTGCCGCCGTCTACTGCATGGTTTTATCACGGCGTTTGCGCCGGTTTAACAACCTGCAAAATGGAATGGGCGGTGCGGTTGCGGTGCTGTCCGCGCAAGTAGACGATATGACCACCATGCTAAACAGCGCGCGAGACGCCGCAGGCGAAAGTGCCGATATTCTGACCGATCTGACGGAGCGGGCCGAGGCGTCGGCACAAAAGTTGGAGTTGATGATGGCAAGTCTGCACGATCTACCCGACAGCGACCACATGCAAGCACCGGAACCGCACAAAACCGACGCGCATCAGCCACACAACTTCCAGCAGAATATGGCTCAGGAAAATGAGCTCGCACCGATGTTCGTGAGCCATCGCATGATGAAAGCGGCGGAATGATGTGGGCACGATCCAAACGTAGCAAATTTCGCCGCCGCGCCACCAGCCGACACATTCTGTTGACGCTGGCACTGCTGCTCGCGACATCGGGACTGGTCCGTTTGGGCGGGTTTGGCATGGCCATCGCGGATGACGTAAACAACCTGCTGCGCGGGACATCGGCCAGTCACGGGGAACCCGCCATCTGCACCACCGAAACGGATATCGAGACGGTTCTGAAAGCGCTTCAAGCCCGCGAACAGACACTTGTCGAAAACGAAACCGCTCTGGACAAGCGATTGAAAATTCTTTCGAACGCTGAAGACACCTTAGACGAAAAATTGCAGGCGCTGGTGACTGCCGAGAAGGCCCTGGCCGCCACAATGGCCGCCGCGAATACGGCAGCTTCTGATGATCTGACCCGCCTGACCACCCTTTACGAAAACATGAAGCCCAAACAAGCCATTCCGTTGTTCGAGACTATGGACCCGGAATTTGCCGCAGGCTTTCTGTCACGTATGAAACCACCCATCGCCGCACAGATATTGGCAGGCCTTGATCCACAATCCGCCTATGCCATCAGCGTTGTGTTTGCTGGTCGCAACTCGGATGCGCCGACAAACTAGAGAGCGGCGGGGGTTTGTTAACTCTTATCTGTGATGAAGACATGACCGCAAAGTAACCAGTTCAAGAGGCACAAGATGATCGGATTTGTTGGTATCGCATTGATCTTCGTGATGGTGTTTGGTGGCTATCTGGCCGCTGGCGGAAAGATGGGGATCATCATGAAATCCTTGCCGTTCGAGTTTACCATGATCGGCGGGGCGGCTGCCGGTGCATTCGTTATCTCGAACGATATGGCGGCAATCAAACACACAATGAAAGACATTGGAAAGGTCTTCAAAGGCCCGAAATGGCAGCCAGGCGATTATCGCGATCTTCTGTGCCTCTTGTTCGAACTGATCCGACAGGCCCGGCAAAACGCCGTCGCCCTTGAAGAACATGTCGAAAATCCGCAGGACAGTGCCATTTTCAGTCGCTACCCGAAGATCCTTGAAGATCGTGAGGCCGTGGATCTTATATGCGACACGCTCCGCTCGGCGACAATGAACTACGATGACCCTCACCAGGTCGAGGAAGTTCTTGAAAAACGGATGGACGCCAATCTGCATCACGCACTGCATTCCAGTCACGCATTGCAAACCGTTGCCGACGGGTTGCCTGCCCTTGGCATTGTCGCGGCCGTTTTGGGGGTCATCAAGACGATGGGGTCAATTGACCAACCACCTGAAATCTTGGGAAAGATGATCGGTGGCGCTCTGGTTGGGACGTTTCTGGGCGTTTTTCTGGCCTACGGTTTGGTCGGGCCGTTTTCGACGAAGGTCAAAACCGTGGTCGAGGAAGACGCCCATTTCTATCAGCTGATCCGCGAGGTGCTGGTCGCCAACTTATACAATCATTCCGTCAATATCTGTATCGAGGTAGGCAGACAGAACACACCCGGGCACCACCGCCCCAGTTTCACCGAACTTGAGGAGGCCTTGAAAGAGGTCAAGCAGGTCGCCTGATGTCCCAACGTCTCATCTTGCTCTCCCTGCTGATTTGTTGGCCGACAATCTTGGCGGCAAAAGACATCAAGGTCAAAGCAGGTGAACACGAGGAATTCTCGCGATTGGTGGTGTACACGAGCCGGTCTGACAGGCCAGCACTGACACGAACCGCAGAAGGCTTTCGGGTTACGTCCGGGAATGATGCGGATCGATTCAGGACCAACA
The DNA here is from genome assembly GCF_056857795.1 of Aliiroseovarius sp. B-4. Lineage (NCBI taxonomy): Bacteria > Pseudomonadati > Pseudomonadota > Alphaproteobacteria > Rhodobacterales > Paracoccaceae > Aliiroseovarius > Aliiroseovarius sp. B-4. Next base: position 81,365 of record NZ_JBSXNV010000035.1, on the reverse strand, counting down.
GCGTTTTTGACATGATTCCGCGCGATAGGATCGCCGATCTGACGTCACGTGATGGCGGCGGTTTGGATATCATTGTCAACTGCCCTTGTGATGCGGTCACTCAAACACTGCCAGGTGGGCAGTTTGTGATTGATATTGTCGACGCCCCCGAACGCCAGGAGCCGATTCCCTCGCAGAATGGGCTGTTTGGTCTTGAAAATCCGAAACTAGACAATCAACCCAGCGCACTGCACGCTCGCCGCGGGCTTCCGATTGCCGGAGTGATCGCCGGTGTGTCGGACGGAAGCGAGGCGCTTGAAACGCTCAAACAGCCTGCCCTCGAAGGTGCAGGCGATCCTTCACATTCGGGTCCAGCCCCCGTCAGTCTGCGCCCATTGACCGAAAAATCCCTTCTCGAACAACTGGCTCGGGCCGCATCGCAAGGTCTTTTGGATGCGCCCTTGATCCCGGACCCTCCAGTTTCAGACAAAAGCGAAAGCACGCCACGTGAGACACAACCTCTTGCCGCAGTTGAAACCCCAGCGCTTGAGTTCGAACCTCCGTCAGCCACGGACCATATCAGCATTCAAACTTCGGTCGACCGCGACGCTGATCGATCGACGTCGATTTCGAACGCGCCGGATAACAGCTCGGTTTGTCTCCCGGCTCAATCCTTTACGATCGCCGACTGGGGCGGAAATGATCAAGAAAAGCTGGACTTCGCAACTTATCGGGACAAGCTGACGACCGAACTCGACAGGCTGGATCCTGACATCTTCCGGTCGTTCATACAGCATCAGATTTATTTGACCCTCGGGGCGGAAGCGCAATCCTATCTGAAAAGATATCGGGGTATTCTGACCGATGATGATGACCTGCAATTGATGGCCGAGATCGTCGATACCGGCAGTGCAGCGGGACACGCCCGAATGGCAACACAGCTGACATGCGACGGACCGGTAGCCTTGTGGGCGGTGCTTTCACAGCCTCGCCTGCCCCGAGATCTACCCATCAACACCGCGGCTGTGATTTCCGAGTTTTCGATCCTACCGCGCCATCTTCGGACTCTTCTTGGGCCAATGGCGATGCGAAAATTCCTGGCCATCGGGGACACCGACACGTCAATCGAGATTAATCGCATCACTCAACGCGGCATCGAAACGTCCAACACCGACAATACACTCGCGGAGGCTCAACTGTCGCTGGAAACCGGGCAAAACTCTGAGGCTCGTGATCGGCTGACCGAAATCGTCGAAACGGATGATCAGAACGCCGTCGATGCTATTCTTTTGCTGATCGAAAACCACATTGCAACGCAGACGGGCATTCCAGACCGAACGCTGGAGCTTCTCACCTCATTGGCGCATGAAAACAAGGCGTCGGCCAAGGGTGTCGACCTGGCGATTGCGGAGGTCCGGGGGCTTATCCACAGCGCGCGTTTCGGCGATGTTCAGGCGAAATTGCGCACGTTCGACCGTTTCCCAGACCGCAACAATGACCGCCATCTTCAAATCTTGAATGAGTTCGGCATGGCATTGACCAACTCCGCTGCCGACGGCGTTTTCCTTCGAAATATCATTGGGTCATCCATGTGGGCGGACGCCGATGAAGAGACGCGGATATCGATTGCGGACAGGTTGCTTGGCTTGGGGTTTACAGCGGCGACGAAAGATATACTGACCAACCAGCCCACCCCGCCGGGGCGCGAGGCCCGCGTGCTGATCGCCAAGGCTGCCCTAAGCGATGGGCAGGCCAAAGTCGCGCTTGGTTATCTGATTGGACTGAATGACGCCGAATCGCAAAAGCTTCGCGAAACCGCGCAGCTGGCAACCGACCAGAAGGCCGCGCGCGGCGTCCCTACGGATCGTCTTTCGCATAGCTTTGTAGATGACCCTGATGCAGAAATCTCTCTTGAAGCCTATGAAACCATGATCCAAGACAGCAAGACAATCCGCGCGCGCATCGAAGAAGCCTTGCAGCGCGCGCCAACATCATAAGTGGAGCCGTGGTTACTGCTTGTTAAGCATGGCTGAGTAGTTTGAGTGGCAGACAGAAGCAGGACCTGCATCTCAATGCCTAAATCAAATCCGAACGACACCTATCCGCACCGGACCCTGGGCGGCATCGCAGGGAAGCAGTCTGCAATCAGAATGCAGGTGGATCGACGGTACGTCAGGTCCCGTGACCCGCTGGACGGGTTCGTTCACGGGGTGACACCGGATCGTCTTCCGGTCGACCCAGATTGTCTGCGCGGGCTCGTTTTCCCGCCCAACCAAGCTCTTTCCCTTGATTGCAAAGTTCTCGCCCAATCCGCACCACATCACAATACTGATAACTTGACCCGCGTCTCTGAACTGGTCTGCCGGTCTGCCTGTGTCACCGGGAAGCCCCGCCCATGCTGACTATCAAAGACATCTTCCGCCCCACCATCCTGCTGGCTCTGGTCTTGATGGCGATCATTGTCATGATGATCCTGCCGATGCCGGCCTGGGTGTTGGATGTCGGGCTTGCTGCATCATTTGCACTGGCGATTCTGATGTTTACGGTCACATTGTTTATCGAAAGACCACTGGATTTCTCGGCCTTCCCCACGGTGTTGCTGGCATCGCTGATGCTGCGTCTGTCGCTGAACGTCTCGTCTACCAAACTGATCATTGGACAGGGCCACACCGGTACGTCGGCGGCGGGCAGCGTGATCGAGGGGTTCGCCAGCTTCGTCATGGGTGGCAGCATCCTGCTTGGCCTCGTGGTATTCTGCGTTCTGTTGATCGTCAACTTCATCGTCATCACCAAAGGCGCGGCGCGAATGGCAGAAGTGGGCGCGCGGTTTGCGTTGGACGGGATGCCAGGCAAGCAGTTGGCAATCGACAGTGACATGTCCGCGGGCGCCATCGACCACGCTGAAGCCAAATCGCGGCGCGAAAAAGAGCAGGCAGAAACCACCTTCTTTGGCTCTTTGGATGGTGCCTCGAAATTCGTGAAAGGCGATGCGGTGGCAGGTCTATTGATCACATTCCTGAATCTGGTCATGGGCTTGGTGATCGGCGTGGTGGTTCACGACATGGAGGTCGCACACGCATTTCAGACCTATGCCATCCTGACCGTCGGCGACGGGTTGGTGACGCAAATCCCGGCTGTGATCATATCAATTGCCTCGGCGCTGCTGCTGGCGCGCGGTGGAACCTCCGGCTCAACAGACTTGGCCCTGTTTTCACAACTTGGGCGATATCCGTCTGCGCTTGTCACTGTGGCAGTTCTGATGGCGCTGTTCGGTCTGGTTCCCGGGCTGCCCTTCTTGCCGTTCATTCTGGGTGCGTCCGCATTGGGGGCAGCCGGTTGGAAGGGGCACCAAATACAGCTTGCGGAAGCGCAAAAAGCGACCTCTAACCTTGTTGACAACGACGTGGCCACCCCGGTTGAAAGCCTGGGAGACATTCTTGATCTGGATGATATCCACGTTGAATTTGCGCCTGACCTTGTGTCGATGGTCTTGGATCCCGCCACCGGTCTGGACGCCCGAATTGCCAGCATTCGAAATCACATTGCCAGTTCATTCGGGCTGATCTTGCCGGAAATCCGGCTGACGGATAACAGCGCACTTCCCGCTGGCACCTATGCGATCAGGATTCAGGGGGTCGAGCAGGCGCGCAATATCTTGCAAGCGCATCGCGCGCTGGTCATATTGTCCGGCCCAGACGACAACCTGCCCGACGGCGACGACGTGAAAGAGCCGGTTTACGGCGCGCCCGCTCGTTGGATCAGCACTGACCGACAGGAAGAAGCCGCATTGTCAGGCTGCGCCGTCATTGCACCAACCGAAGTTCTTGCGACCCATTTACTTGAGGTGATGAAACGCAACTTCCCGCGGCTGCTCGGGTTCAAGGCGTTGCGCCGGCTGCTGGACGAATTCGTGAACCTGTCCGACGCAACCCGGGCCGAGGCCAATCGCCGTCTGCTGGACGAACTGGTGCCGGAAAAAGTACCGCTAGACCTGCTTCACACCGTCCTGCGGTTATTGCTGGAAGAGCGTGTTTCGATCCGGAACCTGCCCCTGATCATCGAAACCATTGCCGAAGCACGTCCTGTCTATGGCTCGCCAGACAGCATTTGTGAGCATGTTCGCCAGCGCTTGGGGTTTCAACTGATCGCGGAATTGAAACGTGACGACGGAACCGTGCCGCTTGTTCAACTTGCACCAGAATGGGAGGCTATGTTTCAATCCCATCAGCTTGACAGCGATGCTGGCAGCGATGTCGCATTGCCGCCAGAAGAATTTAACCGGCTTGCAAATTCCGTGGCCGACAAGATCGCGCGGGCTGGCGAGAACGGCATATACCCTGCCGTCGTGACCTCGTCCCGGCGACGACGGTTCTTGAAAACAGTGCTGTCTGCCAAAGGTATCGCAAACCCCGTTCTGTCATTCGAAGAAATCGGTACCGAAGCCAAACCGTCGCTGGTTGGGATGATCCCCGCATGATCGCGGCACTGGATCAAATCGCGACCTTGGCGCCACTGCTTTTGCAACAGGGCCTGGTGGTTTTTCTCAGGGTCGGGGCGGCGATGGCCGTCCTGCCCGCGTTTGGCGAAAAATCCGTTCCGGCGCGGGTGCGTCTGTTTCTGTCGCTCGCCTTTACGATGATCGTCGCGCCCGGTGTCATGGCGGACATCGGAACCACGCCGCCGCTTCAGCCGCTTGTTTATATATCGGAACCGGTGATCGGGTTGGGGTTCGGCATTGCGATCCGTCTGATGATCATGGCGCTTCAAGTCGCGGGCAGCATCGCAGCACAATCGACATCGCTGGCGCAATTAATCGGGGGCGCGAATGCCGATCCGCAACCTGCGATCGGGCATGTTCTGGTTGTGGCAGGGCTGGCACTGGCCGTGATGCTCGGCCTGCATGTCAAGCTGGCGACGGGCCTGATCCTGACCTATCGCGTCTTTCCGATCGGTCAGTTTCCCGATACACAGGCGTTCGCTGACTGGGGAATTGTGCAGATCGCGCGGGCATTCTCACTGGCTTTTACCCTCGCTGCGCCCTTCGTCATCGCGTCATTGCTCTATAATGTGGCGCTTGGCGTCATCAACCGGGCGATGCCTCAGTTGATGGTGGCCTTTGTTGGCGCCCCTGCGATCACGGCAGGCGGATTGATCCTGTTGTTGCTGACCGCACCCCTGTTGTTGCCCGTCTGGCAAGCGGCGCTTGAAACAATACTTGCTAACCCGTTCGGAGGTCGGTGATGTCCGGGACGGATGATGACGACAGCAAACAGCACGAACCAACGCAGAAGAAACTGGACGATGCTCGCAAGCGTGGCGAGGTGGCGCGATCCGCCGAGTTGAACACAGCCACGTCATATCTTGCCATATTGCTGGTCGCGACATCACTGGGGGCGACAAGCCTGAAGGATATTGGCGAATTATTGGCTGGAATTCTTGCTCGGCCAGACCAGATCGCGGACGAGGTCTTTCGCGGTGGCGCACCGTTTTCCGCATCTCTTTTGGTGGGGCTGGGCAAACATCTTGCGCCGTGGTTTCTGGCCCCGGCAACAGCAGTTCTTTTGCTCGCCATCGCGACGCGAACCTTTATCGTTTCACCGGAAAAGCTCCAACCGAAACTGAATCGTCTATCGCTTTTGTCGAACGCCAAGAACAAATTCGGACGATCCGGCCTGTTTGAGTTTGCCAAAAGTTTTGTGAAACTGACGATCTATGCGCTGATGCTGGGTATGTTCATCTGGGTGAAGCTGCCCGAAATTCTGTCCACCATGTCACTGAGTGCAGGAATGACGACGGTCGTCCTGCTTGATCTGAGTGTCGAGTTTTTCGCGCTTGTACTTGTGATCGCCCTGGTCATCGGTGGCATCGACTATTTCTGGCAACATAAGGAGCATCTGCGCAAGAACCGCATGTCCCATAAGGATCTGATGGACGAGATCAAGCAGAACGAGGGCGACCCCCACATGAAGGGGCAGCGACGACAGAAAGGCTATGCCATTGCCATGAACCAGATGCTTGCCGACGTGCCTGACGCTGACGTGGTTGTCGTAAACCCCACTCATTACGCCGTGGCCCTGAAATGGTCGCGGATGCCCGGTGCCGCCCCGATCTGCATTGCGAAGGGCGTTGACGAGATTGCCGCGCGGATCCGCGAGACGGCAAGTGAAAACGGCGTGCCGATCCACAGTGACCCGCCAACGGCGCGGGCGCTTTATGCCACGGTCGACATTGGTGACGAAGTTCCACCCGATCACTACAAGGCCGTCGCCGCCGCGATCCGTTTCGCCGAGAAGATGCGCAGTCGTGCGCGCGACATGTTCGGGGCTACTAAATGACTGACCAACTGACGCAATTGGCGGTTCTGGCCGCCCTGCAACATGACGCGGCGATGGCCGCGCTTGCACGCCAGAACCGTGACATTGAGGATCTGGAAAGTTGCATTTCAGACCTGCGCGGTCGGCTTTATGCCGCGCCTGCATCCGGGTCGGATGACGCCCTGCCGCTCTCATTGGCCAGCGGGCATTACGGCACCTGGCAACGCTGGGTCGAACGGGAGCTGACGAAGCTCAATTCCGACCTTGCACGCGCGCGGGCAGAACGTGATACCTTTGTCCGCAATGCGCGTCAGGCCTTCGGGCGGAAATCTGCAACCGATGCATTGGTCTGCCGGGCAAAGCAGGCGAAGCGGACACAGGCCCGGAACCGGCACGAGCAGTCCATTTCACAAGACCCGCCGGGCAAGAATCCTCTTTTCTTTTGACGGCCATCAGTCTATAGGCACGGCTTCAACCGCGGGACTTACACCCTTGGAGGAATCCCGCATCAACAAACTGGAGAATTTCCATGGCAAAACAGATTCCTGATCTAGTAGCCACGGTACGGACGGGGACAGGCAAGGGGGCCGCTCGTCAAGCTCGCCGCGAAGGCTTCGTACCCGGTATCGTGTATGGTGGTGGTGAAGACCCGCTACCGATTAACATCCCTTTCAACGAGCTGCTGAAAAAGCTGCGCGCTGGTCGGTTCCTTTCGACCCTTTGGAACCTGAAGGTCGAGGGCGAAGATGACTTTCGTGTCATCTGCCGGAACGTTCAGCGTGACGTTGTGAAAGACCTGCCGACCCATCTTGACCTGATGCGCCTGCACCGCAACACGCGGATCAGCCTGTTCATTCACGTTGAGTTCACCAACGAAGAAGAAGCCCCCGGCCTGAAAAAAGGCGGCGTTCTGACCGTTGTGCGCCCAGAAGTCGAACTGAACGTCATGGCGGGTGAGATCCCCGAGCAGATCGTTGTTGACCTGACCGGCCGCGAAGTGGGCGACGTCATCCACATCTCGGACGTGGACCTGCCGAAAGGCGCGAAAGTCACCGTCGACCGTGACTTCGTGATTGCCAACATCTCGGCCCCAAGTTCACTGCGCTCGGCAGATGACGAAGCGGAAGAGACCGAAGAGGTCGCAGCCGACGAAGTCGAAGCAACCGAAATGAAGTCGGAAGAGTAAATCAGTCCAGCCGGACGACAGTTAAGCGGGTCCTGCGGGGCCCGCTTTTTTGCTTCAGCATCCCATACCCTTACCCGGCAAGCGCTGAAACACGACCAGATTGCCCCGCGACCCCCACGGCATATAGGCAAAGCCGGCTTTCGACATGCCATCGAAAATCTCTTGGATGCCAGCGGGTGGATAAGTTTGTGGATGGATTTCCATGATCACCAACTGCACCATGAGCGGCCAGTCCTGGCGTGCCAGGTCCCGCTCCGCCCCTTCCACATCCATGATCACCAGATTTGGTTCGAACGCGTGCAGCAGATCGCTTAGTCTGAGGGCGGGCACCTGAATCCGTTGCGCCGCCCCTTTTCGCGGACCCACTGCAATGGCCGAGGACCAGAAGGCTGGCTTGACGTCGAATTCGACACTTCCTCCTGAAAAGTCGTCAGGCACCACAGCCCCATGCAAAACACGAACGGCTTCAGCGTGGTTCAGCACAAGGTTTCGGCCGATGGCTTGCACCATCTCGGCACTGGCTTCTACCGTCGCGACATTTCCTGCCCCAGCAATACGCGCGGCCTGAATGGCGATATAGCCAGCCCCACCTCCCAAATCGAGCACCCGATCACCCTTCTTCAGGTGTCGTTTCAGCCCGTTGACCTCTTTCCATTCGTAATGTTCATTCTGCAACTGCTGTTTAAGATTGTCGTTCAGACAATGGAGCGGAATATCAAGGTCAATTCCATCTATCGAATACCGGGGCAAAGGGGTCTCCGATCGCGATACGCAGGGGTGATTGCAACCCGTGTGGGTGATCTTTAGTTTAACAGTGCCACACCATGTCCGGTGCGCGGGTAGAAAGTCCAGCAGGAAAGGTCGAAGATGAAAATGTTTGTGGGGCTTGGCAATCCGGGCCCAAAATACGCGGGCAACCGCCACAATATCGGCTTCATGGCGCTGGACAGCATTGCGCAGGACCATGGGTTTGCCCCTTGGCGCGGCAAGTTTCAAGGCGCACTTTCCGAGGGGCAACTGGGCCACGAGAAAGTGCTGCTGTTGAAGCCCGAGACCTTCATGAACCTGTCCGGCCAATCGGTGGGCGAGGCGATGCGGTTTTACAAGCTGACACCGAATGACATCGTCGTTTTCCATGACGAGCTTGATCTGGCCCCCGGCAAAGTGCGCGTCAAACAGGGTGGCGGCCATGCGGGACACAACGGCCTGCGCTCACTACACGCTCATATCGGGCCAGACTATACCCGCGTGCGGATGGGCATTGGGCATCCGGGCAACAAGAACGCGGTTTCCTCTTATGTTCTGCGCGATTTCGCCAAGGCGGATGAAGGTTGGCTGGATGATGTGCTGCGCGGCTGTGCCGACGGGGCTCCCGACCTTGCAGAAGGGGACAGCGGCAAGTTCATGAACGCCGTCGGGCGGCGGGTCAATCCGCCGCGCTCGTCCACTTCGCAACCGAAACCTGACACCAAATCCACCCCCGCACCAGCATCGCCATCCAAACCAGATGCGAATGCTGAACCCAAGGAAACCCGCAGCCCGCTTCAACGGTTGATGGATAAGTCTTCATGAGTTTACGCGACGCTTTGCGTCATCAGGCGGGCAGCAACAGGCATCTTGGTTCACCCTTCACCGCGCGCGTGCTGGACCTGCTTGCCGAGAGGATTCAGCCCGGCACGCCGCTGACAGATCGCATGTTCAACTGGCCCGGTGAAATCGGTCCTCGAGGGCATTCGGTGCCTTTACGCCTGCTGGCCGGGCTGCACGCCTTGGTGCTGACCGGAGCCTGCCCTGCGTTGAAAGCTAAGTACCCGCCGAACCCCGCGCCCGCGGACGCCAGCCTTTGGGCCGCGATCCAGGGGGCGCTGAACGATCACACCGCGCTTCTGGACCAATGGCTCGACAATCCTCCGCAAACCAACGAAGTGCGCCGCGCGGCCGTTCTGATCGCCGCGGGACATTGGCTGGCCGCACGCTATGACCTGCCGATCCGTATGTATGAACTGGGCGCGAGCGCCGGACTGAACCTGATGTGGGATCGGTTTGCACTGGTCCTGCCGGATGGACAGATTGGCCCGCCCGACCCCGTTATCACCCTAACACCCGACTGGCGGGGCGATCTGCCGACAGGCAAGGTTCCGACTATCATCGACCGGCGCGGCGTGGACCTGATGCCGATGAATGCGCACGAGCCGGACGATGCCCTGCGCCTGATCTCGTATCTTTGGTCCGATCAGCCCGAACGTCTGTTGCACACCCGCGCTGTGATGGATGTGCTTGAGGCTCGGGTGGACGCAGGCGACGCTGCCGACTGGCTTGAGGATCAGTTAATAACTGTCACCCCTGATCACCTCACGCTCGTCTACCACACCATTGCCTGGCAATATTTCCCGCCGCAGACGCAATCGCGTTGCCAAGCAGCCATTGAAACCGCGGCTCAACACGGCCCGGTCGCACATCTTGCCATGGAAGCCGACGACCAGCTTGGCAAAGGCGCAGCTCTTCACCTGACGCTTTGGCCCGAGGGTCACACGTTGACGCTTGGTCGTGTCGATTTCCATGGACGTTGGGTCGATTGGGCGGCACCCTGACCAAAAAAATCGTGGAGTCACATGCGCACCGTCTTGAAACGTCTGTTGCAGGCTTTGTTGGTCATCGTTGTGCTGATCGGTGCTGCGGCGATTTGGAAACGGGATGGGATCAACAGGCTTATCGCTGTAAATTCCTTGTTTTCAGAAGACAAAATCGTTCACAACTTTTCAAACATGGATCAGGCGTTTCTGACCAGAACGATGTCGCGCGGCGGCACAGAACCTGCCGCGTTGCCCCAGGGCACACCGTTGACACTGCCTGACGGGGCCGAGGATTGGATAGCAGAACGGTCTGTGACGGCGCTGGTTGTGTTGAAAAACGGCGCGGTGCGGCACGAAAGCTATCACCTTGGCACAGGCCCGGAAGACCGCCGCATAAGCTGGTCGGTTGCCAAAAGTTTTCTGTCCGCGCTGACAGGGATCGTGGTGGAGCAAGGGGCGATTGGCTCACTGGATGATCCGGTTGAACTTTACGCACCAGAACTGAAAGGCAGCGCATATGAAGGCGCAACGATCCGCAATGTGTTGAACATGTCGTCGGGTGTCGTCTTCAACGAGGATTATCTGGACTTCAATTCCGACATCAACCGAATGGGCCGTGTGTTGGCGCTGGGGCAGTCGATGGATGACTTTGTCGCAAGCCTGACCGAAACCTTCGCGCCACCGGGCGAGACCTGGCAATATGTTTCGATCGACACGCATGTAATCGGCATGGTGATCCGGGGCGCCAGCGGTCAGTCCATCCCCGAGTTGCTGGAACGCCATGTCATTCAGAAAATGGGCTTCGAAGCCGACCCTTATTACGTTACCGACGGCTATGGCGTGGCCTTCGTGCTGGGCGGTCTGAACCTGCGCACGCGTGACTATGCCCGCTTCGGGCAGATGTTCTTGCAGGACGGACATTGGAACGGGCAACAGATCGTGCCGGCAGATTGGATTGCGGCCTCGACCGTTCCCTCTGCCCCGACGCCGACGGACGAACAGCGGTATGGGTTTCAGTGGTGGATCGCCCCCAACGCGCCTGACGGCGAGTATTTCGCGCGCGGGATATATGGCCAGTATATCTTCATCGACACATCGCGCGATGTTGTGATTGCACTGAACAGCGCCGACCGCAAGTTTCGCGAAGAGGGCGTCAACGACGCCAACATCGCCATGTTTCGGACGATTGCCGCTGCGTTGGATTGACCCGGATCAGTCGGCGTCGCGACCTTCCGTGTCGGACATGTCGAACCCCAGATATTTGGCGACGGTATAGATATCCTTGTCGCCCCGGCCGCACATGTTCATGCAGATGATGTGATCCTTGGGCAGATCTGGCGCAATCTTCATCACATGTGCCAGCGCGTGACAGGGCTCCAGCGCAGGGATAATCCCTTCGGTCTGACAGCACAGTTCAAACGCATCCAGCGCCTCTTTATCCGTGATCGCCACATATTCGGCGCGTCCGATCTCGTGCAACCAGCTGTGTTCCGGCCCGATGCCGGGATAGTCCAGCCCTGCCGAGATCGAATAGCCGTCCAGGATTTGCCCGTCTTCGTCTTGTAACAGGAAAGTGCGGTTGCCGTGCAGAACGCCGGGGCGTCCACCGGTCAGGGACGCGCAATGCTCCATCTTGTCATTCACACCCTTGCCGCCTGCCTCGACGCCGATGATCCGCACGCTGTCATCGTCCAGGAATGGATAGAACAGACCAATGGCATTCGACCCACCGCCAATGGCCGCGATCAACGTATCAGGCAGCCGACCTTCGGCAGCCTGCATCTGTTCCTTGGCTTCCTTGCCGATGATCGACTGGAAGTCGCGCACCATAGCGGGATAGGGGTGTGGCCCAGCCGCCGTGCCGATGCAATAAAATGTGTCGGCCACGTTTGTCACCCAGTCACGCAGCGCATCATTCATCGCGTCCTTCAGCGTGCCACGACCCGAACTGACGGGAATAACTTCGGCCCCCAGAAGGCGCATACGAAACACATTGGGGGCCTGACGCTGCACGTCGTGGGCACCCATGTAAACGATACATTTCAGACCGAATTTGGCACAGACCGTGGCCGTGGCCACGCCGTGTTGCCCGGCCCCGGTTTCAGCAATGATACGGGTCTTGCCCATGCGGCGGGCCAACAGGATTTGCCCCAGCACATTGTTGATCTTGTGCGCGCCGGTGTGGTTCAACTCATCCCGTTTCAGATAGACCTTTGCGCCACCCAGGTGCTTGGTCAGACCTTCAGCAAAATAAAGCGGGCTGGGGCGGCCCACGTAATGGGTCCACAAGTGCTGCATCTCGGCCCAGAAACTGTCATCCGTCTTGGCGTTTTCATATTCTGCCTCAAGATCAAGGATCAGGGGCATCAACGTCTCGGACACGAAGCGCCCGCCGAAATCGCCGAACCGGCCCTTTTCATCGGGGCCGTTCATGAAACTGTTGAATAGATCGTTGGCCATGGGCTCACTCCCCTTAAGCGGCGGCTTGTGCGGCGGCACAGAAGGCCGCGATCAGCCTGTCATCCTTGATCCCCGGCGCGGATTCAACCCCCGACGAGACATCAACTTGTTTGGCCCCGGTCAGCCGAATGGCCTCGGCGACGTTGTCCGGCGTCAACCCTCCGGCCAGCATCCACGGGCACGGCCAGTATTTGCGTTGCACGAGCCGCCAGTCAAACGAGATGCCATTGCCTCCGGGAAGGTCCGCGCCCCTCGGGGCCTTGGCGTCGATCAGCAACTGGTCTGCCACCCCGGCAAAAAGTTCTATCTGCCCGACATCGTCAGGCCCGGCAATTCCAATGGCCTTCATCACCGGCAGACCGTAACGGGCTTTGACTTCGACCACACGCTCCGGGCTTTCCGCCCCGTGAAGCTGCAACATGTCGACCACGGTTTCCGACACGATCCGGTCCAGCAGCACGTCATCGGCATTTACCGTCAGTGCGACCTTCGCCACACCAACCGGCACATCGGCCATCAACGCGGCGGCGTGTCCAACCGACACATTGCGTGGGCTTTTCGGAAAGAACACGAACCCCAGATAGCGCGCACCTGCCGTCACCGCAGCATCAACATGCCTCGGGTCGGACAGCCCGCAGATTTTTACACTTGCGCACATGAGGTTCAGATCACTTGGTGTCGTCGATCAGGGCCAACACATCGTCACCCGTGCGCGTCTTGGGGTCGCGCAAGGTCTTTACCTCGCGCGCCAACTGATCCCGTTCCTTGCGGGTGCGGGCACCTTCAGCGCGGATCTTGTGTTCCCGGAACCATTCCCAGACGAAGCCGATCAGCACGCCCGCAATGACGCCAGCGAAGATCACGACGAAAAGCGGCAGGGTCATTGACCAGCTATATCCCAGGAACCCGGAAAGTTCCTGAGGCAGCAGATTCAGAGTTACAGTCGCCCGATTTGCCAGCGCGACTGTGATCAGGACGACCGCAAGGGTCGCCAGAAATGCGTAACGGATGTATCGCATAGATACCTCTTACTTGCCGTTCAAACGGTCCCTGAGCAGCTTGCCGGTCTTGAAAAAGGGAACATGCTTTTCCTCGACCTCGACCGACTCACCCGTCCGGGGATTGCGCCCGATACGAGCATCCCGTTTTTTGACGGAAAATGCGCCAAAGCCGCGCAGTTCAACCCGGTCCCCCTTGGCCATCGCTTCAATAATCTCTTCAAAGATCGTGTTGACGATGCGCTCAACGTCGCGCTGATAAAGGTGCGGGTTTTCATCCGCGATCTTCTGGATCAATTCCGACCGGATCATTCTGGTCCCCCCAATTGGCTATGTAATGGATTTTGCATCCTTATTCTGTCACGGATTATAGGAGCAAACCGCCGCGCGAGATACAAGCATTGCCATGCTGAACGAGCAATTTTGGCGGGAAACGCGCGATTTTTTCGGGATTTTCGGGCCGATGCCGCAGTGGCAAATCACTTCGGGGTCGCAGCCGCCGTTTTGTTGCAGCGCAGCATAAGCCGTTGATTCGACGCAAAACAGCCCCGCGCATAGCACGGGGCTGCTTCTGGATCTTCAGGGCCGGACTTAGTTGTCCTGTTTCAGTGCGGCGCCCAGAATGTCGCCCAATGATGCACCCGAATCCGAGGAACCGTACTGTGCGACGGCTTCTTTTTCTTCCGCGATTTCGCGCGCTTTGATCGACAGACCCAGACGGCGCGATTTCGAATCCACGTTGGTCACGCGAACGTCGAGTTTGTCACCGACCTGGAAACGTTCGGGGCGCTGTTCGGCACGGTCACGCGACAGGTCCGAGCGGCGAATGAAGGATTTCATGCCTTCATATTCCACTTCGATACCGCCATCTTCGATCGAGGTCACTTCAACAGTAATGATCGAACCACGCTTCACGCCACCAATCGCGTCGGCGAAGGGATCACCGTCCAGCGCTTTGATCGACAGCGAGATACGCTCTTTGTCGGTGTCCACTTCCGAGACAACAGCCTTGACGATGTCGCCCTTCTTGAAGTTCTGGATCGCGTCTTCGCCACGTTCGTCCCACGAGATGTCGGACAGGTGAACCATGCCATCAATTTCGCCGTCGAGACCAATGAACAGACCGAATTCGGTGATGTTCTTGACTTCGCCTTCGACTTCGGTGCCCTCGGGGTGCGTTTCTGCAAACACTTCCCACGGGTTGCGCATGGTCTGCTTGAGACCAAGCGACACGCGGCGCTTGGCGCTGTCGATTTCCAGCACCATGACTTCGACTTCTTGGCTTGTCGAAACGATCTTGCCGGGGTGAACGTTCTTCTTGGTCCACGACATTTCCGATACGTGCACCAGACCTTCAACGCCCGGCTCCAGTTCGACAAACGCACCGTAGTCGGTGATGTTGGTCACGCGGCCCGTGTGGGTCGATTCCAGCGGGTATTTGCCAGCAACCAGATCCCAAGGATCGTCTTGCAGCTGTTTCATACCAAGCGAGATGCGGTGGGTTTCCTTGTTGATCTTGATGACCTGAACTTTGATGGTCTCTCCGATCGTCAGGATTTCCGAAGGATGGTTCACACGGCGCCACGCCATGTCCGTGACGTGCAGCAGACCGTCAACACCGCCAAGATCAACAAATGCACCGTATTCGGTGATATTCTTGACGACACCGTCAACTGCCTGGCCTTCGGTCAGGTTACCGATGACTTCCGCACGCTGTTCGGCACGGCTTTCTTCCAGAATGGCACGACGCGACACAACGATGTTGCCACGGCGGCGGTCCATTTTCAGGATCTGGAATGGCTGCTTCAGACCCATCAGGGGGCCAGCGTCGCGCACCGGGCGCACGTCAACCTGGCTTCCGGGCAGGAACGCAACAGCGCCGCCCAGATCGACCGTGAAGCCGCCTTTGACGCGACCGAAGATGGCACCTTCGACACGTGCGTCGTCGGCATATGCTTTTTCCAGACGGTCCCATGCTTCTTCGCGGCGGGCCATCTCGCGCGAGATGACGGCTTCGCCACGCGCGTTCTCGGCGGAACGCAGGTAAACTTCTACCTCGTCACCAACTGCGATTTCAGGGGCTTCGCCGGGGTTAGCGAATTCTTTGACATCAACGCGGCCTTCCATTTTGTAGCCGACGTCGATGATGGCTTGGCCGGCCTCGATGGCGATGACCTTGCCTTTGACAACCGAACCCTCTTCGGGGGTGTCCATTTCGAAGCTTTCGTTCAGGAGGGCTTCGAATTCCTCCATGGTTGCTTTAGCGCACATATGCGATTTGTTCCTTTACAAGTGCTATTCGGGCCGTGCGGTTGGCTCCGCAGGTCTTGGATTTTCCAATTTGGTCAACAGGTTAGCCGCAAAACAAAGAGGGCCGGCATCTCCGACCCTGCTCGTATCCCTGCTATCGCGGTGTTTTCACCTTGTCGACAGAGGCGGGAAATACGGGGATTCTGCCAATAAAGCAAGGGGGATTGCAAAGATCCCCCTTGTTTTACAGAGCGTTCCCAAATGCGCGATCAGTCGATCCGGCGCAGGAAACGCTCGTCTGGCTTGCGGACTTTCTTCAGCGGCAACAACCAGTCGCCGCTTTCGTCACGATAGCCAAGCGGCAGCAACACAACAGACCGCAGACCTTGTTCGCGCAGACCAAGGATTTCGTCGACTTTGGCAGGGTCAAACCCTTCCATTGGGGTGCTGTCAACTTCGACTTCCGCAGCCGCCGCAAGGGCAAAACCCAGCGCGATATAGGCTTGACGGGCTGCGTGTTCGAAATTGGTCTGCGCGTCGCGCGGCAAATATGTGGCTTTGAGTTTCTTGTAATACTGGCTCAGCATCGGGTTTTCGGCACCGCGTTCTTCCGCCATCTGGGCCGTTACGGCATCGATGCGGTCTTCGGTGTAGTTGTCCCACGCCGCAAACACCAACAGGTGCGAGCCTTCGGTGATCTGTGCCTGATCCCACGCAACGGGACGAATTTTCTGGCGAACCTCGTCATTGGTAATGACCAGAACTTCAAATGGCTGCGTGCCCGACGACGTTGGCGCAAGGCGGATGGCATCCAGAATTTTGTTCAACTTGTCTTCCGAAACCTTTTTCGTGGGGTCCATCTTCTTGGTGGCATAGCGCCAGTTCAATTTGTCGAGCATGTCTTACCTGTCCGTTTTTTGTCGGATACATTCCGATGAACAAGACAGCTATGAACCCACATTAACGGTGGCAACCAGCGCGCCCACATGCCTGCTATGAGCTATCGGCATGCCTCGATCACCGCCACAGCTTTCGCGACAGCTTGGTCGATCGACATTTCGGATGTGTCGATGGTAATTGCATCATCGGCAGGTTTCAGCGGCGCTTCGGCGCGGTCGCTGTCGCGCTTGTCGCGATCGATCACATCGGCCAGCACGTCTTCGCGTGTGACGTCCAGACCCTTGTCGGCCAGTTCAAGATAACGTCGCTCGGCACGCACTTCGGCGCTGGCGGTGACAAAAAGCTTCGCTTGCGCATCCGGGCAGATCACGGTGCCGATATCGCGCCCGTCCAGCACGGCCCCACCATCGCGGACCGCAAAGTCGCGCTGGAACGTGACAAGCGCCGCGCGCACGTCAGGCAGGACCGCAACCCGGCTGGCAGCCTGCGCCACCTCGGGAGTGCGCAAATCGCCCTCAAGATCCTTTGGAGTCAGCGCCTTCGCTGCCTGCACCGGATCACCGCCCGCCAGCACTTTCGCCCCGACCGCCCGATACAGAAGCCCCGTGTCCAGATGAGCGAACCCGAAATGCGCGGCCACGGCCTTGGAAATTGTGCCTTTTCCCGCAGCGGCAGGTCCGTCTATGGCAACCGTGAACCGGGTCATGTGTTCGTCCTGACCAATTGGGCACCCAGACCCGCCATCAGAGGTTCGAACCCCGGGAAACTGGTGGCGATCGGACTGCCATCGTCCAGATGGATGGGTTTCTGCGATGCCATGCCAAGGCAGGCAAAGCTCATCGCGATGCGGTGGTCCAGCACCGTGGCAACGGTAGCCCCACCACGCACGCCCTCCGGTCCCATCCCATCCACGGCCCACCAATCCTCGCCTTCTTCAACCACGACGCCAGCGGCGCGCAAACCCTTGGCCATGGCGTCGATCCGGTCACTTTCCTTCACACGCAGTTCATGCACGCCGGGCATGTTGGTGGTGCCGGTGGCGAAGGCCGCGACGACCGACAGAATCGGGTATTCGTCAATCATGCTGGCGGCCCGTTCCGGGGGCACCACTATGCCTTTCATATGGGGCGAATAGCGCGCGTGCAGATCGGCGACGGGTTCGCCACCCTCTGTGCGCTCGTTCTCAAACGTCAGGTCCGCGCCCATGTCTTGCAGTGTATAAAACAGACCGACGCGGGTCGGGTTCAGCCCGATGTTGGGCACCAGCACCTCTGATCCCGGCACAATCAGCGCAGCGCAGACCGGAAACGCAGCCGAGCTGGGGTCACGCGGCACGACAATGGATTGCGGCTTTAGCTCCGGCTGGCCGGTCAGGGTGATCACGTGACCTTCGTCGGTGTCTTCCACGGTGATCTCGGCCCCGAAACCTGCCAGCATCCGTTCGGTGTGGTCACGGGTGGCTTCTTTTTCGATCACCACCGTCTTTCCTGGCACGTTGAGACCGGCCAGCAGCACAGCCGATTTTACTTGCGCAGACGCCATGGGCGTGGTGTAGCGCACCGCGACCGGTTGGCGTGCACCCACGACGGTCATGGGCAAACGGCCCCCGTCACGCCCGTAGCTTTGCGCCCCGAAAAGTGCGATCGGGTCGGTGACACGCCCCATCGGACGCGCCCGTAGAGAAGCGTCGCCGGTGAAGGTAGCCGTTATCGGTTGTGTTGCCATCGCGCCCATGATCAGGCGCACGCCGGTGCCCGCGTTGCCACAATCAATGACTTGTTCAGGTTCGGCAAATCCGCCCACGCCCACCCCGTTCACACGCCATTCGCCCTCGCCCACGCGTTCGACATCAGCGCCAAAGGCGCGCATTGCATCCGCGGTGCCCAGCACATCCTCGCCTTCCAAAAGACCGGTGATATGAGTTTCCCCCACCGCCATCGCACCAAGGATCAGCGAACGGTGGCTGATCGACTTATCGCCTGGCACGCGCGCCTCGCCCTTCAGCGGGCCGCATTTGCGCGAGGTCATGGGGATGGCAGGGCCGTGTCCGGACATGTGTCTTCTCCTGTAATCTGCGAATTCTGATAGCGTAGACATTTGGGTGAAGCCAGAGCGAAAGGGGCCTTGCCCCTCGGCCCCTCGATATTCGAGTGGCCTCACCCCAGGATATTTTGGGCCAGAAGAAACACCGGGGTGGTCAGAGCCGGCGGAAGGTCAGATAGTGCGGGATGCGCCCTTCGCGCAGGGCTTTTTGCTCGTAGCGGGTCGAAATCCAGTCGTCCCAGGGATCGCGCCAGTCCGAGGGGCGTTCGTCCAGCCATTCAAAGCCTGCGCGCGGAACCTCTTCCAGTGTTTGGCGCACGTAATCGGGGATGTCGGTGGCCACGCGAAACTCGGCCCCCGGTTTTAACACGCGGTGGAAGGGGTTGAGGTATTCGGGCGTGACGAAGCGGCGGCGGTGGTGTCGTTTCTTGGGCCATGGGTCCGGGTAGAGCAGGAAGGCTTTGTCGATGCTGTGCTCTGGCAGCACGTCAAACAAGTCACGCACATCGCCGGGATGCACGGCAATGTTCTCGCATCCCGCCTTGCGGATCTTGCCCAAAAGCATGGCGACGCCGTTGATGTATGGCTCGCAGCCAATAATCCCCACCTCCGGGTTGGTGGCGGCCTGATGCACCATATGTTCGCCGCCGCCAAAGCCCGTTTCCAGCCAGACGGGTTTGGCGTCGAAAAGGGCATTCAGGTTAAGCGGAGTCCGGTCGGGATTATCGTCCCAATCGACCGCGCCGGGACTGAGGGCGGCGAGATCCTTGTCCAGGTATTCCTGCTGGCTGTCACGCAGGCCTTTGCCCTTCAGGCGGCCATAGAAATTGCGCCACGGCGCGCCCGAGCGGTGCTTGTTCTGTGTGGGGTCATCTTGTGTCATGGCCGCGGCTATGCCGTGCAAGGGGCGGCCGCGTCAAGAGACGGGCCGCCCTTTGGCGTTCATTCACAATGGCGATCCCGGTCATACGGCCTTTTGCAAGGCATCGACGAGATCGGTCTTTTCCCAACTGAACCCGCCATCTGCATCGGGGGCGCGACCAAAATGGCCATAGGCGGCAGTACGTTCATAGATCGGCTTGTTCAGGCCAAGATGTTCGCGAATGCCACGGGGGGTCAAATTCATGACTTGATCTATCGCCCTCTCTATCTCTGCTTCGTCAACCTCGCCGGTGCGGTGGGTGTCCACGAGAATGGACAAGGGGTGGGCCACGCCGATGGCATAGGACAGTTGCAGCGTGCAGCGTTTCGCCATGCCGGCAGCCACGATGTTCTTCGCCAGATAACGCGCGGCATAAGCGGCCGAGCGGTCGACCTTGGTCGGATCCTTGCCGGAAAACGCGCCGCCGCCATGTGGCGCCGCGCCACCATAGGTGTCTACGATGATCTTGCGGCCCGTCAGACCTGCATCGCCATCCGGGCCGCCGATCACGAACTTGCCGGTCGGGTTCACGTGCCAAACAGTATTATCCGTCAACCAGCCTTCGGGCAGCACGTCGCGAATATGCGGGGCCACACGTTCGCGCACGTCATCCGGGGTCATCGAGGCATCCAGATGTTGCGTGGACAAAACAAGCGATGTGACTTCGACCGGCAGGTCGTTCTCATACCGCACAGAAAGCTGTGATTTGGCGTCCGGACCCATCCAGCCTTCGGTGCCGTCTTTGCGCAGTTCTGCCAGTCGACGCAAGATGGCGTGGCTGTATTGCAGCGGTGCCGGCATCAGGTCGTCGGTCTCGATCGTGGCATAGCCGAACATGATGCCCTGATCGCCCGCGCCTTCATCCTTGTTCTGGGCGGCGTCCACACCCTGGGCGATGTCTGCGGATTGCGCATGCAGGAAACTGTCGACGTTCAGGTTGGCCCAATGGAACCCTTCCTGTTCATAGCCGATGTCGCGGACACATTCGCGCGCGATATCTTCCACTCGCTGGATCACGCTGGCCGGGCCGCGCACCTCGCCGCCGATGACCACGCGGTCAGTGGTGGCGAAGGTTTCACAGGCCACACGAGCTTGCGGGTCTTCAGTCAGAAAAGCGTCAAGGATGGCGTCCGAGATGCGATCACAGACTTTGTCGGGATGGCCTTCGGATACGGATTCCGAAGTGAAAACGTGGTTCTTACGTGTCATGAAAAGTGCTCCGATGGTTAAGCCCACACCACGTCAGGAAGCCGTTGTGGCGGGATATGCCTTGGCGTTACATGGCAAACCGACTGCGGTCAACGCGCTTTTACGACGCGCCGCGCAAACAGGCCGCACAATGCAACAATGATCAGCACCGCCAATGGTATGTCACCATAGCGAGAATACGGCGTCGGTGGCTCGGCACCCGGCAGGCGCGCATCCAGAAAGCCCGCTTGCCCCAACGGTATTGTTGCGCGCAACTGACCGCGCGGGTCGATCACCGCCGATACACCCGTATTGGCAACCCTGATAACGGGAAGGCCAAACTCGATCGCGCGATAGCGGGCCTGAGCGAGGTGTTGGTAGGGCATCGAATAGTCGCCAAACCACGCATCGTTGGTCGCATGTAAGATCCAGTCGGCCCGCTCGGGTGCCGACCGGATATCGCGCGGAAACACCGCCTCGTAGCAAATGAGCGGCAGGACTGAGCCTGCCACCCCAACATCCAGCACCTGCGCGCCCGGACCCGCAGAATAACCATTTCCGACGCGCGAAGCGAAAGCACTTATGCCAAATTGCTCTAGCCAATCACCAAGCGGGATATATTCGCCAAACGGCACCAGATGATGTTTGTCATAAGTCGCCTGAACCTCGCCGGTCGGGCCAACAAGCGCCAGACTGTTGAAATACTGCAACCCATCGCCGCGTTGCACACCGAACATGACCAGCGCACCCTTTGCCGCTTCGGCAATATCGACGCGCAGAGTGTCAGTCCATTCCAGCAAGGTAGGAACGGCTGTCTCTGGCCAGATCACCAGATCAGGGCGAGGTTGCCCGGGCGCCGGGTCGGCAGCGGTAAAATCAATCTGACGAGTGACGAAATCATAGGCGTAGCGGGGATCCCATTTAAGGTGTTGCGGCGCGTTCGGCTGAACAAGTCGCAATGTTGCATCGCGATCCGCGGGTAACTGCTTCTGCCCCCGAGACACGCCGATGGTCAAAGCGCCCATCGCGATGACCGCACCCAGCGTCAACAGTATGAGGCGCGCGCGGAGACCCTGTCCCTGCTCCACAATTTTCGCCATCAACGCCGCCATGAATAGGGTCAACGCCCCCAATCCGCTGGCCCCGATATACGCGGCCAATTGAGCAAACGGCGTCTCGATCCAGACATGCCCCGGATTGCCCCAGGGAAACCCGGTAAACAGCCATCCACGGATCATCTCGGCCCCGGTCAGGGCCAGCGCAAGCGACAACCAGTGCAGAGAAGTCGGTGCGATACGATGCGACAGGCCCGCCGCAATAGCCCAGAGAAGCGCAAGACCCGCCGCCATGAATAAAAGTG
Source organism: Aliiroseovarius sp. B-4 (assembly GCF_056857795.1). Lineage (NCBI taxonomy): Bacteria > Pseudomonadati > Pseudomonadota > Alphaproteobacteria > Rhodobacterales > Paracoccaceae > Aliiroseovarius > Aliiroseovarius sp. B-4. The sequence continues at coordinate 59,192 of NZ_JBSXNV010000035.1, read as the reverse complement.
CGAAAGGTGCCATCCAGCCGTACCGGGCAGCATCAACCAAAAAGGGTTCAACAAGCCATGAAAGCGTCACGCCGAAATAGCCGATGCCCAGACCCCAAGCGCGTAATGCGGCTTGCTTCGGACGGTCGCCTTTCAGGATGATGTAAGTTGCAGCGGCAAGCCCGATCAGGGTGAATATGGGCCAGTCAAACGGGGCGTGTCCCAGCGCAGCCACAGCACCCATGATGCTGGTGGCGATCACCGCCCGGACAGATGCCAGACGGCTGGGCTTAGTCATCGCGTTTCGCTGGGATCCGAACGCGTAGACGTTTGATCCTGCGCGGGTCTGCGTCAACAACCTCGATCTCGGGTCCGGCTGGATGTGCGATCACCTCACCGCGCGCGGGGACGTGACCGGACAACACAAACACCAAACCGCCCAGCGTGTCGACCTCTTCATCATCGATGTCTTCGCCATGAAGGCCAAACCCGATTTCCGCTTCAAATTCGTCCAGAGGCGTCTTGGCCTCGGCCAGATAACAGCCCGGTTTCTCTTCGATCCACAAAGCGCCTTCTTCAAGGTCGTGCTCATCCTCGATCTCGCCAAGCACCTGTTCGATCAAGTCCTCAATGGTTACAAGCCCGTCGACGCCGCCATATTCATCGATAACCAATGCCATGTGAATCCGTTCTGTCTGCATCTTCTGCAACAGAACACCAATCGGCATCGAGGGTGGCGCATAGAGAAGCGGGCGCAACAATTTGCGCAACGCGAAGACCGGTATCTTGACACCCGCATTGCCGTTGAAGCCGTAATTCAGGGCAAGGTCTTTCAGGTGAACCAGCCCGATTGGCGTGTCCAATGTGCCGTCAAACACGGGCAGTCGCGTCAGACCACTTTCGCGAAACAGCGCAACCAGTTCGTCTTTTTCAATATCCAACGGGGCCGAGACGATCTCTGCCTTGGGAACCATCACATCCTCGACCCGCATACGGCGCAGGTTCATCATGCCAGGTGTGACAAATGGGGACACGCCGTTTGCGACAGCGGGTGCGTTCTGAGGTGGCTCGTTCACCGTATCCGAGGGGCTGAGTGCCCCAACGATACGACCGAAAAAACCGGTCCTGCTACTTTCGGTTTCACTTGGCGCGCTCTGCGCTGCCTCAGAAGAACCGTCTTCGGTGTCGCCCATCTTTCCTTTTCCATATTCGCGCGAAATTGCGCAGGTTATCCTTCATATGGGTCTGAAATGCCCATCTTGCCAAGGATTTCAACCTCCAGCCCCTCCATCAGGGCTGCATCTTTGTCGTCTATGTGATCATAACCCAACAGATGCAACATCCCATGGACCAACAAATGGGTCACATGAGCGGGGAATTTCTTACCCTGAGCAGCAGCTTCGCGCTGACAGGTGTCATATGCAATGGCTATATCGCCGAGTTCCGGGTCCGATGGCGGATGCGGTGCGCCGCCGGGCTGGTCGGTCGCCCGATCTTCGGACGGCCAGGACAGAACGTTGGTCGGCGCGGGATTTTTGCGAAAGTCACCATTCAGCGCGGCGATCCGTGTATCATCACAGGCCAGCAGACTGACCTCGAACACCTCGCCGTCGGGCGGCGTCAGGGATAGATGATCGGTCACGGCCAGCGCTGCCTGACCAGCCAACAGGTCCAGTTCCGCCGCTATCCAGCGTTCATCTTCGATCACCAGTTCAACGTTCATATCAGCGATCGCGCCGCTCGCGCTCTGTCTTTTTGGCCATCGCTTTCTGCGCCGCCTCGTCATAAGCCTCGATGATCCTGGCGACAAGCGGATGGCGCACAACGTCTTTCGAGGTGAAGTAGTTGAATGCGATCTTGTCGATGCCTTTCAACAGTCCCTCGGCGTCACGCAACCCGCTATCGACACCACGTGGCAGATCAATCTGAGTGCGGTCGCCGGTGATCACCATGCGCGAGCCTTCGCCCAGCCGGGTCAAAAACATCTTCATCTGCATGGTCGTCGCGTTCTGCGCTTCATCCAGCACGACATAGGCGTTTGCCAAGGTGCGCCCGCGCATGAAGGCCAATGGCGCGATCTCGATCCGCTTTTCTTCGATCAGCTTGGCCACCTGTTTACCGGGCAGAAAATCATTCAACGCGTCGTAAAGCGGCTGCATGTAGGGATCGACCTTGTCCTTCATGTCGCCGGGCAGATAGCCCAGCTTTTCGCCTGCTTCCACCGCCGGGCGGCTAAGGATCAAGCGATCCACATGCCCCCCCAGAAACATGTTCACGCCCACGGCCACGGCCAGATAGGTCTTGCCGGTGCCAGCCGGGCCAATCCCGAAGGCCAGTTCGTTCTGAAACAGGTTCTGAACATAGGCTTTCTGCGCCTCGGTGCGCGGTTCAACGGTTTTCTTGCGGGTCTTGATCTCGACCGCGCCACCCTTGAACATCTCCATCTGGTCGCCGTCGCGGGTGCCGGTGCCCTCGTCCGACCCGCCCATGCGAATCTCGGCGTCGATGTCACCGGCTTCGATTCCCTTGCCGCTTTCCAGACGCTGATACAGTGCTTGCAACACTTCGACGGCTTTCGTGCGCGCACTGGCTTCGCCAAACACGGCAAGCTGATTGCCGCGTCGCACGATCTGCACGCCCAAATGGCTTTCGATATGGGTCAGGTTTTTGTCAAACTCACCGCACAGGTCGATCAACAGGCGGTTGTCGGGAAATTCAAGCAGCGCTTCTTCGGCCGTCGAGGCGTCGGGCGCAGCGGTCAGGTTTTCAAATCCCAATACGGGGTCTCCTGGTCAGGTCCTATGGGGTGATGGTGCCAAGTGCGGAAGGCGGGCGCAAGCCCCCTTCGAAAATCTTCACGAATTCGACACAATAGCGGAGGCGAGCCTACACAACCAATTCGCCCGCAAGCGAATTGGTGCTGCTTTCTACGATCTTCACGCGCCGCAGCTCTCCGACCTGCCCGTCCGGGGCATGGACATGCACGGCATGAAGATGGTCGGATTTACCTACCATCTGCCCGTCAAGCCGCCCTTTCTTTTCAAACAGCACACCGACTTCTTTGCCGACCATGCTCTGCTGAATGCTGCGTTGCTGGTCCGTCAGAAGTGCCTGCAAGCGGTGCAGACGATCTGTCGCCACTGCATCATCAACAAGCGCACGCTCTGCCGCCGGGGTGCCGGGACGGGTCGAATATTTGAAGCTATAGGCCTGTCCGTAATTCACTTCGCGGATCAGGGACATCGTATCCTCGAAATCCTGATCATCTTCTTCGGGGAAGCCGACAATGAAATCGCCCGACAGCAGAATATCGGGGCGCGCTTCGCGGATGCGTTCGATCAGGCGCAGATAGCTGTCGGCGGTATGGCTGCGGTTCATCCGTTTCAGTATCTTGTCGGACCCGGATTGCACGGGCAGATGCAGATAGGGCATCAGCTTCGCACATGTGCCGTGCGCTTCGATCAGATCATCATTCATGTCATTCGGATGCGACGTGGTGAAGCGGATTCGCTCCAACCCGTCAATCGTGTCGAGCGCCCAGATCAGGCGCGCCAGCGACCAATCGCCCCCCTCGCCTGCACCGTGATAGGCGTTGACGTTCTGCCCCAGAAGGGTGATTTCGCGCACGCCACGCTCAACCAGATCATGCGCTTCGCGCAAGATGCGGTCAACCGGGCGGCTGACTTCGGCTCCACGTGTATAAGGCACGACGCAGAAGGCGCAGAACTTGTCGCAGCCTTCCTGCACGGTCAGAAACGCCGACGGGTTGCGCATGGCTTTCTTGGCCCCGTGCCGCCCGGGCAGGTGTTCAAACTTGTCTTCCTCGGGAAAATCGGTGTCCATCGCCTTTTCGCCTTTCGCCACCTGCGCCATCATCTGTGGCAGGCGGTGATAGGTTTGCGGACCGACCACCAGATCGACCAGCGGCTGGCGGCGCATGATCTCTTGGCCCTCGGCCTGCGCCACGCAACCCGCCACGCCGATTTTCAGATCGGGTTTGTCCGCCTTCAGACCTTTGAAGCGACCAAGCTCGGAATAGACCTTCTCGGCCGCTTTCTCGCGAATATGACAGGTATTGAGCAGGATCATATCCGCATCATCCGGCGTGTCGGTTTCGATATAGCCATCCGCGCCCAGCGCCTCGGCCATACGTTCGCTGTCATAGACATTCATCTGGCAGCCATAGGTGCGAATGAAGAGTTTTTTCTGGTCGGACATGACGCGCATTTCCTGCTGGATAAGGCTGTGGATCAGGTCCCGTGTCCTATAGCAAAGCGGAACATGCCGCAACGCTTGCAAAAGGCTTTGATTTCATAGCATTTTGGCGCAGATGCCGCAGAATCCTGTGGTTGGGAAGAGCGCACGATGCGGTATGATGGCCTGACAGATTTCCTGAGCACCGGTGCCAAGGCACTGGCCAAAGGGCCTGTCGCGATGATCTTCGTTGAAGATCTGGTTGAGGTGGACAGCACCATCACCCACCACCAGAATGCCGGATTTTCCGAGATTCTGGTGTTCGCTCCTGACGTGCTGGACCTGCCCGACGCGCTGGAGAAGACGATCCACCGGATCCCTTATGTGATCGCCCGCGAAGGGGCTTTGGAACACGCGGTCAACAAAGTCATCGACGCCGCGCCCGGCATCTGGCTCTACTACTGTTTCAACGCCGAGTATCTGTTTTATCCATTCTGCGAAACACGGTCTATCGGAGAGCTTCTGGCCTTTCATGCGGAAGAACGCCGCGACGCGGTGCTGACCTATGTTGTCGATCTTTATGCCGACGATTTGTCGCGGCATCCCAATGCTGTGGCGCTGGATCATGCCTTTCTGGACAAGTCCGGCTATTACGCATTGGGTCGCCCTGACGAAGACGGCACCCCGCGCGAACGTCAGTTGGACTTCTTTGGGGGGCTGCGTTGGCGGTTCGAGGAACACATTCCGACCGCGCGCCGGAAAATCGACCGAATCTCGGTCTTTCGCGCGAAGAAGGGACTGAAGCTGCGTCCCAACCACACCTTCAGCGATGAAGAATACAATACCTATGCCTGCCCGTGGCATAACAATATCACGGTCGCGATCGCCAGCTTTCGAACCGCCAAGGCGTTGAAATCCAATGCGGGATCAACCTTCGAGATTTCAAGCTTCAAGTGGCACAATTCGACCCAATTCAAATGGACGTCGCAACAACTTCTGGACCTTGGGCTGATGGAACCGGGGCAGTGGTTTTAGGCATCTGAAGATGCCTCCCTTTACATCCCGTTTCAAACCTTTAGGGTCGGCCCATCACACGAGCACCCGCGCAGCGAGCGGCCTCGTCCACCAATCCCCCCTTACATTACGAGGCATTTATGACCGAAGTCACATCCGGCGCAACCGTGCGCATTCACTACACTGGCACGCTTGAAGACGGCACCGTATTCGACAGCTCCGAAGGTCGCGATCCGTTGGAGTTCACGGTCGGGTCTGGCATGATTATTCCGGGCTTGGACAAGGCCCTGCCGGGTATGGCCGTTGGCGAGAAGAAGCAGGTCACCATCGCCCCGGAAGAAGCCTATGGCCCGCGTCAGGAAGAGGCGCTTCTGGAAGTGCCGCGCGGTGATATTCCGGCGGAAATTCCGCTTGAGGTCGGTTTGCAACTTCAAATGACCGGGCAACAGGGCCAACCGGTTCCGGTGACAGTGACTGAGATGACAGAGGAAAGCGTGACGCTGGACGCCAATCACGCGCTGGCCGGTCAAACGCTGATCTTCGACTTCGAGGTGGTCAGCGTTGCCTGAGCGGCCTTGATTGAACAGGGCGCGCGCTGTGCGCGCGTCCGAGGGGCTTTGCCCCTCACCCCAGGATATTTTTGGCCAGAAGAAACAGGTTTGCGTTTATTTCCGGCGCAACCGGATCACCACATCGACCTTTGCAATCTCAGTCCCGGCGGGCGCTGTGGGGAGTTGCGAGATTTTGAGGTCCTCGTCCGGCGCATCCATCAATTCTTCTGTGTCTTCCCAGAAAAAATGCGGGTGATTGGTGACATTGGTGTCGAAATAGCTGCGGGCACCATTCACCGTGATCTCGCGCAGAAGCCCGGCTTCCGAGAACACGCGAAGTGTATTGTAGACCGTGGCAAGCGAGACCCGTTCATCGCTGTCGCGCGACGCCTCATACAGGCTTTCCGCAGTCACGTGCCGATGCTGACCGTCGCCAATCAGAAGCTGCGCCAACGCAAGCCTTTGCCGCGTCGGACGCAGGCCTGCGCTTGCCAGCCATGTCGCTTCGGTCGTGTCACCGTTTTGGTCCATCGGGTCGTCGTCTCGTCCGCTGTGATCAAAAGTCCATGTTGAATATAGGGGCTGAGGCGGCAAAGTGCCAATTAATTCTGATCGGGCAGTGTGGCTGCGCTGCCGCGCCCGCCCGCCCCTCACCCTCCGCCTGCCCTTGCGTCCGGCTTGGGCCGGGTGATAGAGGGTGAAGGGAAGGAAAATACAAGATATGGGGCGGAGGGAATGGCGGATTATCCGACGAGTTTCGATAAGGAAGGTCTTCTGAAATGTGCGCGGGGCGAGTTGTTTGGCCCCGGCAATGCACAGCTTCCGGCTCCCCCTATGCTGATGATGGACCGCATTACGGATATTTCAGGGGATGGCGGAGCGCATGGCAAAGGGCATGTGATTGCCGAGTTCGACATCACCCCCGACCTTTGGTTCTTTGACTGTCACTTCCCCGGCAATCCGATCATGCCCGGCTGCCTTGGGCTTGATGGCTTGTGGCAACTTACAGGCTTCAATCTGGGCTGGCGCGGCTGGCAGGGGCGCGGGTATGCGCTGGGTGTGGGCGAGGTCAAACTGACCGGCATGGTGCGTCCGGATCGCAAGATGCTGACCTACAAGATCGATTTCACCAAGGCGATCCAGACCCGGCGGTTGACCATGGGCGTTGCTGACGGGATTGTGGAAGCCGACGGAGAAGTGATCTATCAGGTCAAGGATATGAAAGTCGCCCTGTCGGAAAGCTGACGGGACAACAGGATTTCCGGTGTCGGGCGCTGCCTGCCACTGGCACGCGAAGGAGTGCGCATATGCGTCGTGTCGTCGTTACCGGTCTGGGCATCGTCTCGGCCATCGGGAACAACAAGAACGAGGTTCTGGCCTCGCTCAAGGCTGGCAAATCCGGCATCACCGCCAATCAGGACATGATCGACCACGGGTTCCGCAGCCAGGTTGCCGGCAAACCCGATATCGACATTTCCGCGCATGTGGACAAGCGCGCGCTTCGGTTCATGGGGCCAGGTGCGGCCTATGCGCATATCGCGATGACCCAGGCGATTGCCGATGCCGGGCTGGGCGAGGATGACATCGTGAACCCGCGCACAGGGCTGGTTGCCGGGTCGGGCGGACCATCGACCAGCGCAATGTTTGCCGCGCATCAGACCGCCTTGAAAACCGGGGCGACCAAGCGGATCGGGCCGTTCGCGGTGCCGAAATGTATGGGGTCGACGATCTCCGCAAACCTTGCGACTGCGTTCAAGATCAAGGGAATCAATTATTCGATCACGTCCGCCTGTTCGACGTCGCTGCATTGCATCGGCAATGCAGCCGAGCAGATCATGATGGGCAAGCAGGACATGATGTTCGCAGGCGGGGGCGAGGAACTCGACTGGACCTTGTCTTGCCTGTTTGACGCGATGGGCGCGATGTCTTCGAAATACAATGACACGCCCGAAAAGGCGTCGCGCGCTTTTGATGCGAACCGCGACGGGTTCGTCATTGGAGGTGGTGGAGCAATATTGGTCTTGGAGGACCTTGAACACGCAAAAGCGCGCGGTGCGAAGATCTATGCCGAAGTCACCGGCTATGGTGCCACGTCGGACGGCCACGACATGGTTGCCCCGTCGGGTGAAGGCGGCGAACGTGCAATGCGGCTTGCCCTGCAATCCCTGCCTGATACGCGAAAAGTGGGATATATAAACGCCCACGGCACCTCGACCCCCGTTGGTGATGTCGGAGAAGTGGAAGCCGTGCGGCGTGTTTTCGGCGAGGGAACAACCCCGCCCATCAGCTCGACGAAGTCGATGACGGGCCACAGCCAGGGCGCCACCGGCGCACAAGAGGCCGTGTATTGCCTGTTGATGCTGGAACATGATTTCATCACACCTTCGATCAATGTCGAGGAGTTGGACCCAGCCATCAAACCCGCCGAGATTGCCACCGAACTTGTCGAAAACGCCGGGCTAGATACTGTGATGACCAACAGTTTCGGGTTCGGTGGGACCAATGGCTCGATGCTTTTAAGCAAATATCGCGACTGATGATTGAAACAGAATTGAGGGACTGACATGGCAGGGCTTATGCAAGGAAAACGCGGCCTCATCATGGGGGTTGCCAATAACCGTTCAATCGCGTGGGGCATCGCGCAGGCGATGGCAAATGAAGGTGCAGAGCTTGCGTTTTCGTACCAGGGCGATGCGTTCGGACAACGTGTTCAGCCACTGGCGGCATCAGTCGGGTCTGATCTCTTGGTTGATATGGATGTGACCAATGACGACGCGCTGGACAGGGGATTCGATGCGCTGTGGTCCAAGTGGGACAGTATCGACTTTCTGGTCCACGCCATTGCCTATTCCGACAAGAACGAACTGACGGGCCGGTTCGTCGATACCAGCCGCGCAAACTTCAAGAACTCGATGGATATCAGTTGCTATTCCTTGATCGAGGTTGCGCGCCGCGCCGCGCCCAAGATGACGGACGGCGGCACGATCCTGACCCTGACCTATGGCGGGTCCAACCGTGTGACGCCGTTCTATAACGTCATGGGGGTGGCCAAGGCGGCGCTGGAGGCGTCGGTCCGCTATCTGGCCAACGACCTTGGCCCCGATGGTATCCGCGTGAATGCGATTTCCCCTGGCCCGATGAAAACGCTTGCGGGTGCGGCCATTGGCGGGGCGCGCAAGACGTTCCGACATACGGAAGCAAACTCGCCCATGCGGCAGAACGCGACGCTGGAAAGCATTGGGGGAACTGCGGTTTATCTGGCGTCTGAATATGGCGCATGCACAACCGGCGAGATCATCACCGTCGATTGCGGTTTTCATGTGCTTGGGATGCCCCAGCCTGAGAATCTCTGACCGGAAAATCACCATTATCTGACTTGCCGAACACCCGCCGTCTTTGGCGAGTGTTTTGGTCTGGTGACATCGACGCCTTCTGCTTGCACCCCTTCCCCAACCGGTGCTTACTGGCGCAAACAAGTTTCGACGGGGAACGGATATGGACAACTTTATCGCACGGGATGGCCTGACGCTGGCCTATCGGGATGAAGGCGAAGGGCTGCCGGTTTTGGCGCTGTCCGGGCTGACCCGCAATTCGGACGATTTCAATTTTGTTGCCCCACATCTGTCACGTATCCGCTTGATCCGCATGGATTATCGCGGCCGTGGTGCGTCGGATTGGGGTCCGTATCAGACATACACCGTTCCGCAGGAAGCCGACGACGCGCTGATGCTACTGGACCATCTGGGCATTGATCGGGCTGCGATCCTTGGCACATCGCGCGGGGGGTTGATCGCGATGGGGATCGCCGTTGCCGCGAAAAACCGTTTGCTGGGGGCGTGCCTGAACGACATCGGCCCGGTGATCGACCCGCGCGGGCTGGACTATATCAAGGGCTTCATAGGCCGCCAGCCAACCGCCCGGTTTTACAAAGACGCAGCCCAAGCACGCGCCCAGATCATGGAAGCAGCGGGCTTTCGAAATGTCCCGGCCCAGCGTTGGAACGCCGAAGTGCGTCACCTGTATTCGCAGACCGAAACCGGGCTGAAGAACCGGTACGACCCAGCCCTGCGCGAGGCTGTTCTGGAAGCAGGCGCACAACCGGCGCCCGACCTCTGGCCCTATTTCGATGCTCTGCAAGGTCTGCCGGTGGCGTTGATCCACGGGGAAAACTCGGACATTTTGAACGATGGCACCGTCGAAGAGATGCGGCGCCGAAACCCCGACCTTCGCTATGGACGCGTTGCGGACCGTGGTCACGTTCCTTTTCTGGACGAACCCGAAGCGTTGGAAACGATTCACGAGTGGTTGGAGGATTTGCGGTGAATATCGACGATATCCGTGCCGCCAACGCCTGCCTTGAGGGGCATGTGCGTCGCACGCCTCTGCTCACATCTTCCTTCCTGGACGACATCGCTGGCAGGCGTGTTTTCGTGAAGCCCGAATGCCTGCAACATACGGGAAGTTTCAAGTTTCGCGGCGCATGGAATGCGATCTCGAAACTGTCGGACGCACAGCGCAAACAAGGCGTTATTGCCTTTTCATCGGGCAATCATGCGCAGGGTATCGCGATGGCGGCATCGGCGGCTGGTGCACCATCGGTCATCGTCATGCCGTCGGACGCCCCGCGTCAGAAGATCGACAACACCCGTGCGCTGGGGGGCGAGGTTGTGCTGTATGACCGAGCAGGTGAGGACCGGGACCAAATCGGAGCGCAATTGGCGTCCGAACGCGGACTGACCCTGATCAAGCCCTTCGACAATTTCGACGTGATCGCCGGGCAGGGCACGGTCGGGCTTGAGATTGCTACCCAAGCCCGCGCAATCGGCATCGAAAAGACCGCCGTGCTGGTTCCCTGTGGCGGGGGCGGACTGACCTCGGGCATCGCGCTGGCGTTGGAAGCAGACGCGCCCGGTTTCAGGGTACACCCGGTCGAACCCGAGGGGTTCGACGATGTCGCCCGCTCGCTGCAATCGGGGCGGATCGAACGCAACCCGCGCTTGTCCGGGTCGATCTGTGATGCCATCATCACCCCATCGCCGGGCGATCTGACCTTTCCCATTCTGAAACGCCTCTGCGGCTCCGGCTTGTCCGTGCCCGACGAGGATTGCCTGCGCGCCATGTCTGCTGCGTTCAACCGCCTGAAGATCGTCATCGAACCGGGTGCGGCGGTGGCGCTTGCGGCCGCCCTGTTTCACGCCGATCGGATCGAAGGTGACACTGTCATCGCGGTTGTGTCCGGTGGCAATGTTGACGGGCCGGTCTTTGCGGGCGCATTGACCCGTTTTGCCTGATCGGAGGACCAAATGACTGATTTCACCATCGCCTCGTTCAATGTGAAGAACCTGATCGGACCGGATCAGGAATATTACGAGTTTCAAAGCTACACGCCCGAGGAATACGCGTGGAAACGTGACTGGATGGCCGATCAGTTGATGGCGCTGGATGCCGACATCATCGGCTTTCAGGAAATATTCGAAGAAGATGCGCTGCGCGATGTAGTTGGAGAGGCAAACAAGCGCACCGCAGCCCTGAACGCGGCGACCATACCGGACAAATCCAAGGGCTATCACCGCAAGGCAATTTTTCGCAAACTGGCGATCCGGCCCTGGGATATGGATCATTTGGCTTTCGCCCCAAACGCGGCAGACGAAGGTCCCGGCCAACGCAGACCGGGCGTGGCGATCCTGTCCCGCTTCGGATTTTCCGAACCCCCGCAAGTCATTCAGGATTTGCCAGAGCCTCTGACTATCCCGTTCACCGCCCTGCGGGGTTTGGAGGGCGAGGCGGGTCATTATACGCTTCGGCGTCTGTCTCGCCCTGTATTGCGCGCCCGCATTCCGATCGGCGATCAGGTTGTCACCGTTTTCAACTGCCACCTGAAATCGAAACTAGGCGAGTTTATCCGTCCGCCCGGCGCAGGTTTTGCCCCCGAAGAAGACCTGACCAATTATGACCCGGTTGGGCGCGCTTTGGGTGCCGCGCGCGCTGCCATGCGCCGCATGGCCGAGGCTTGGGTGCTACGCAGCTTCATCGTTGAGGAACTGCGCCAGAACAATCCGGTCGTGGTTCTGGGCGATTTCAACGATGGCGAACACGCGGTCAGTTCAGAAATCATCTCGGGCGAGGTGCCGTTCAAGAACTATTCGTGGATGTTACGACACGATGCAGAATCCGACCGCGACCGTTATACAAAAGAAGAAAGCATTCAGATCACGCGAGAAGTCGAGGCTGTTCGCCTCCACTCTGCCGAAAAGCTGTTTGTGCGAAAATCCTTGCGTGATATGGTTTATACTTCGGCTTTTGCCGGGGTGTTTGAAAGCATCGACCAGATCTATCTCAGCCGCCACTTCCACCCCGACAATGTCCAACGCATCGCGGATATGACCTATTTCAGTGTGCTGAACGACCACATCACCGATGGTTCGCACCCAGAGGCACCATATAACAAGCTGGCGTCGGACCATGGGCAGATCATGGCCTATCTGACCATGCGCGGGGATGAGGATCAGAAGCGCGGATGATCATCATCCCTGATGTTAACGACCTGAACCTGTATGTCGTCGAAAGCGGGTCGCAGGATGGCCCTGCCGTGGTCTTTGCACATGCACTTGGGTCGGATCTGACCATGTGGGACGCTGTGGTGGCAAAGCTGCCGCAAAGCCTTCGCCTGATCCGGATGGACATGCGCGGCCATGGCAAAAGCCCCTGCCCTGATGACCCTTATCCTATGGGCGATTTGGTGGGCGATGCCGCGCGCTGTCTGGATCGGTTGGGTGTGAAGGACTGCGTGTTTGTTGGCCTGTCCATCGGCGGTATTATCGCGCAAGGGCTGGCCGCTGAACGGTTGGACCTTGTGCGCGGTTTGGTAATTTCGAACACTGCCGCCAAGATCGGCACGCCCGCCATCTGGGCGAACCGGATCAAGGCAGTGCGCGAGGGTGGGATCGACGCCGTGATTGATGCCAACATGCAACGCTGGTTTTCCCGTGCGACCCATCGTGACCATCCCGAAATCGTAGAGACCGCCCGCATCCGACTGCGCACCACACCCCTTGCCGGGTATCTGGGCTGTATGGCAGCGGTTGCAGACACCGATCTTTACGAAAGCACCGCCCGGCTGCGCCTGCCCACGCTGGTCATCGCAGGGTCCGAAGACGGCTCGACCCCTGCCGATCTGGTGCGTGAAACGGCGGGTCTGATCCCCGGCGCCCGGTTTCGTCTGATCCGGGGGGCAGGTCACATGCCCCCGGTGGAAAACCCCGATGAGTTCGCCCGCCTGCTGTCCGAGTTCCTGATCAGCATTGGCCACATCTGACCCGCCACATCGCTTTGCCTGCGCAGGGCAGTGCTTTGGCGCTTGGCAATCACCCCCGAACTGCGCCACCATGCCGGTAATCATGTTCAGGAGGTCCAGATGGACACAATCAAAGCCGCCGTCTGTCACGCGTTTGGCGAACCCCTTGTGGTCGAAGATATCTCTATCCGTGCACCTGAAGGCAGCGAAGTCGAAGTGACATTGGACGCGGTTGCCATTTGTCACAGCGACATAACCTATATGCAGGGCGATTGGGGCGGCTCGTTACCCGCTGTCTATGGTCATGAAGCCGCCGGGCGTATCAGTGCGTTGGGCAATCACGTCAGGGGTCTGTCAGTGGGCGAACCGGTCGTCGTGACATTAATCCGTGCCTGTCAGTCCTGCTCCAATTGCGCGTCGGGATCACCTGTGACCTGCACAACCCCCTATGACGGTGATCATGGGCCGATCAAAACGCAAGAGGGCGGCAAATTGCATCAGGCCATGGCCACCGGCGGTTTTGCCGAACGTGTGGTTGTGGAGCAAAGCCAAGTGGTTCGGATACCCGACGAAATGGCGATGGATGTCGCGTCACTTCTGGCCTGTGGCGTGATCACCGGCGTGGGGGCGGCCGTGAATGCCGCCAATATTCGCCCCGGAGAAGTCGTGGTGGTGATCGGAGCTGGCGGCGTCGGGCTGAACGCCATTCAAGGCGCGCGCATTGCCGGGGCGTCGCGCATCATCGCCGTCGACATGACCGAAGACAAGTTGGACACCGCTATTGAGTTCGGGGCAACCGACGGCGTTCTGGCAACCACGGAAGCACCCTGGAAATCAGCCTTCAAAGCTGCGGGGCGTGGGGCGGATGCGGTGCTTGTCACAGTCGGCGCGATCCCGGCCTATGACAGCGCCCCGCGCTATCTTGCAGCCGGTGGCAAGGTGGTGATGGTCGGCATGCCCCCTTCCGGCGGTCTATCCCAGTACGAACCAGTGATCCTTGCCGCCCTCGGCCAAGGCATGGTGGGCAGCAAGATGGGCGATGTGGTGATCCAACGGGACATTCCTTGGATGATAGACTTGTACCAGCAAGGTCGGTTGAAGCTGGACGAGTTGATCTCGGGACGCTGGCGTCTGGATCAGATCAACGAGGCGATCGCCGACACAAAATCCGGCGCGGCCCGGCGCAATGTCATCTTCTTTGATCGCCGTTAGGAGGCTTTCATGCACCTGCAAGATCTTGAAATTTTCGTCGTCTCGCCACCCGCGCCGGGCTGGGGCGGGCGGTATTGGATTTTCGTCAAGCTGACCACCGATGACGGAGTTGTGGGTTGGGGCGAGGTTTATGCCGCAGCTGTCGGCCCCAACGCCATGCGCGCAGTCATCGAAGATGTATTTGCCCGCCACATGCTGGGCGAAAATCCCGAGAACATCGAGCTGATGTTTCGGCGCGCCTATTCCGCCGGGTTCACCCAACGCCCCGACCCCACCGTCATGGGTGCGTTTTCTGGCCTTGAAATCGCGTGTTGGGACATTCTGGGCAAGACCCGCGACAGACCTGTCTGGGCTCTCTTGGGCGGAAAGATGAACGAGAAACTGCGCAGCTATACCTACCTCTATCCCGATCCCGGCCATCCGCTGCCCGCGTTCTGGACCTCGCCCGACATGGCCGCCGAGGCCGCTGCAACCCGTGTGGCGCAGGGATTTACTGCCCTGAAATTCGACCCGGCCGGACCCTATACGATCCATTCAGGTCACATGCCCGCGATGCGCGATATTACGCGTTCGGTCGCGTTTTGCGCCGCCATTCGCGAGGCGGTTGGCGACAAGGCCGACCTTCTGTTTGGCACCCATGGGCAGTTCACCACAGGCGGCGCGATCCGTCTGGCGCAGGCTATCGCACCCTATTCACCGCTGTGGTTCGAGGAACCGATTCCGCCGGACAACATTGCCGAAATGGCAAAAGTGGCCCGCGCCAGCCCCGTTCCTGTCGCGACCGGAGAGCGCCTGACCACCAAGGCCGAATTCGCCGATGTTCTTCGCCAAGGCGCGGCTTCCATCCTGCAACCCGCCCTCGGACGCGTCGGCGGCATATGGGAAGCCAAGAAAATCGCCGCCATCGCCGAAGTGCACAACGCCCTCATCGCTCCCCACCTCTATGCTGGCCCAATCGAATGGGCCGCAAACATTCACCTTGGCACCTCGATCCCCAACCTTCTGATGGTTGAGACCATCGAACGGGGCGGCCACTTCCACCTTGCCTTGATTGGCAACACATTGCGCTGGGAAGATGGTTTCGTCATCGCGCCCGACGCGCCGGGGCTTGGGATCGAACCCGACGAAACGCTGATGCGCGCCCACCCCTATTCCGGTGACGGCCTGCATCTTGAACCGCAAGAAGCACCATGCAGCTACACGGACGAAAACTGCTTTGAAGGCGGGGCACCAGTGCGCAAGAGGTAATGGCGATCCCGGCAGGACTCGAACCTGCAACCCTCTGCTTAGAAGGCAGATGCTCTATCCAGTTGAGCTACGGGACCGCACGTCGAAGGCTTACCCCCGGCATAGCCCTCCTTTCAACCGCAAATCGACCGATCAGCCTTTGATTTGCTTGGCGACCACCCACGACAACGGCAGCGCGACGATGAAGCCTGCAACGGCGGCATAGATGATGGGCTGGGCGGTATCCATGCCGACGGTCAGCGCCGCGATGATGAAAATCCCGGCAAGCGTTGCGCCGAGCAGGATATAGATGACGGCGGCGAGACGGAACATGGCATTCTCCTTCGATACATTCACGAATACGCAAGTATTCTGCGCTCGGCACCGCCGCGCCTCTTTGATCTGGGTCAGTCGCCCAGCATTGCTTTTGCGACAAAGTAGCTCACCGGCAACCCGACCACGAACCCGACCGCCGCTGCGCCCAGCAGGGGCCACAGGCCGGACACGCCGTTGACCAGCGCGATCACAACCAGAACCGAGGCCAGCGTGGACCCGATGATCCCATAAAATGTCATGACGATCTTGAAAAGCGGTGAACGCATCAGGGGCCTCCTTGCCGGGCGACATAGCCGACAGACCCCGCCCTGCCTACTTCTTCTTCACGAACTGCGTCAGAATAACAATGCGCTGCCCTTCAACGCGGCCCTCGATATGCTCGGGGTTGTCGGCCACAAGGCTGATCCCGCGCACCGCAGTGCCGCGTTTTGCCGTGAACCCCGCGCCCTTCACGGGCAGGTCCTTGATCAACACCACGTTGTCGCCTTGGTTCAATGTCGCGCCGTTGGCATCCTTGTGCCGGGACGCGGCGGCCTGATTGTCGACCCATGTCTGCGTGTCATCGTCCAGATACACCTGATCCAGCAAATCCTGCGCCCAAGGCGCGGCGATCCGCTTCAACATCCGAACCGAGAGGACCTGAACCGCCCGATCTTCGGACCACATCGAGGACGCAAGCCCCCGCCAGTGGTTCGCCTCGGGCGTGCCGTCGATCTGAGCGGCACAGGTGGCGCAGATATCAACCGAAGCGTCTGCGGGTCCGCCGGGAACAGGGAAGGATGAAAGAGGGGCGTCTGAGGCGCAGAGGGGGCAGGTCATGGGGGCTCCGGGGTTGGGTGGTGTCCGTATACGAAGCTATGGGGTGGAACGGAAGGGGCTGTCATTTCGTTTGGTCGAGGGAGCGCGAATCAATGGGGGCAGCAGCCTTCGCAGTCATACCGCAACTTGAAACCATAATTGGCTTATCATTCTACTTTAGAACTCTAAGTAACGCTCCCAAGTGCCGATTTAAAGTATCGTAACCAATTCCATATTCTTCAGCTAAACTGTCAAGATTTCCCCCTGAGTAGAAACAGGATAGGAGCGAAACCGCAAAGCCAACACCAAACTCTAGCTCGTGGTCGTTCCGATCTCGGATAGTCGCGTTCTCTATTTCTTCCCTAAAGGCACGCCGCGCTTCTTCTCTATCGCGAAAGGAACCGATCATCTCGATCATTTTATCCAACGGGATGTCATATTCAGATGCGACTGAACCTATTGGGTTTTCCTCATCCACCAACCGTAAAATTCGTTCGCGTTCATTCTTTGCTATTTCCGTCATACGGGAATAATTCACACCCAACCGTTTAGCTATGCTAGAAAATGTTTCGCCGTTCACATAGTGACAACGTATGATTTCGGAATTGCGTTCTGCTTTTCTGTTATGACCTTTAGCCATACTACTCTCAATCCTTCAGTTTTCTTGGAGATATGTTCTATTATCAGCTGCATCTTTGCCTTTATCATCGGCAGACGTATTTTACCAATGGACAGGTCGTCATAGGATGATTGGCGCCCGGCACGTGGGTGGGCGTGAAGCGCCCGCCCATGGGGGCGGGTCGGGCGCTGTCCGGTCTATCGACCGGACGGAGGGTTATTGCCCGGACCTCCCGTAGGTCAGCATTCCAAATCGGGCAGAAATCTTTTATCGGATATGGGCAATGGCACCGAAAGAGCCGCGAGGGGGTGCGCACGCGATTTGCTGCGCAATTCGCTGCCGCGCACTGAATGAAAAAGGCCGCTGATGCGGCCCTTTTCAGTCTCAATTATCCATCTTCAACGCTGAAATAAACGCTTCTTGCGGAATGTCCACTTTCCCGAACTGGCGCATTTTCTTTTTACCGGCCTTCTGCTTCTCCAGCAGTTTCTTCTTCCGGGTCGCGTCGCCGCCATAACATTTCGCGGTCACGTCTTTGCGCAGGGCAGACAGCGTCTCGCGCGCGATGACCTTGCCGCCAATCGCCGCCTGGATCGGGATTTTGAACATGTGGCGGGGGATCAGGTCTTTCAGTTTTTCAACCATGGCGCGGCCACGCGTCTCGGCGCGGTCACGGTGAACCATGGTGGACAGCGCATCGACGGGTTCGTCATTCACAAGGATCGACATCTTGACCAGATTGTCCTCGCGATAGCCCAGCATTTGATAATCGAAGCTCGCGTAACCCTTTGTTACGGATTTCAGGCGATCATAGAAGTCGAACACAACTTCATTGAGCGGGAGGTCATAGACAACCATCGCGCGCGACCCGGCATAGGTCAGGTCAAGCTGGATACCGCGCCGGTCCTGGCACAGTTTCAGCACGTCGCCCAGGTATTCATCGGGCACAAGGATCGTCGCCTTGATGCGCGGCTCTTCCAGGTGATCAACCGTTGACAGGTCGGGCATGTCGGCGGGGTTGTGCAACTCGTGCATCGTGCCGTCGCGCATATAAATGTGATAGATCACGCTGGGCGCGGTGGTGATCAGATCAATGTCATACTCACGCTCGATCCGGTCGCGGATCACCTCAAGGTGCAGCAGGCCAAGGAAGCCACAGCGGAAGCCAAAGCCAAGTGCTGCCGAGGTCTCCATCTCATAGCTGAAAGACGCATCGTTCAGCGCGAGCTTTTCGATGCTGTCGCGCAGGTCTTCGAATTCTGCCGTGTCCACCGGGAAGAGGCCACAGAACACCACGGGTTGCGAAGGTTTGAACCCCGGCAGCGCCTTGTCGGTGCCCTTCTTTTCGTGCGTGATCGTGTCGCCCACCCGCGTGTCGCGCACCTGCTTGATCGAGGCGGTCAAAAAGCCGATCTCGCCCGGCCCCAGTTCGTCAATCGGGACCATCTGCGGGGTGAACACGCCGATCCTGTCCACCGGATAGACAGCATTGGTCGACAGCATGCGGATCCGCTCGCCCTTTTTCAGCTTGCCGTCAATCACCCGGATCAGGACGATAACGCCCAGATATGAATCATACCAGCTGTCCACCAGCATCGCCTTCAGCGGCGCGTCGGCGTCACCCTTTGGAGCGGGCAGGTGCTGCACGATAGCTTCCAGCGTTTCGTGGATGCCCTGCCCGGTCTTGGCGGACACCTGAATGGCGCCGGACGCGTCGATACCGATCACATCCTCGATCTGTTCCGCCACCCGGTCACAGTCAGACGCAGGCAGGTCGATCTTGTTCAGGATCGGCACAATCTCGTGATCCGCGTCAATGGCCTGATACACATTGGCCAGCGTCTGCGCCTCAACCCCTTGGGTCGAGTCCACGACGAGCAAAGACCCCTCAACGGCGCGCATCGAGCGGCTGACCTCATAGGCGAAATCCACGTGGCCGGGCGTGTCGATCAGGTTCAGAACATACGTCTCGCCATCGTCGGCGGTGTATGAAATCCGAACGGTGTTCGCCTTGATAGTGATCCCGCGTTCCCGCTCGATATCCATACTGTCGAGCATCTGCTCTTTCATGTCCCGCAAGGACACGGTGTTCGTCTCTTGGATCAGACGGTCGGCAAGCGTGGATTTCCCGTGGTCGATATGGGCCACGATCGAGAAATTGCGGATGTGTTTCAGGTCGGTCATAGTGCAGCGTATTATAGGGATTTGAGGGACGGTCAAGCACCGTTGAGTTAGGCTCGACACTACACGAGCTAGAGGTTTCGAACATGAATGCAGAAGACGAGATTGAAGCCATTGAAAACAACAGGCGAAATCTAAAAGAGCAGTTAGCCGAGTTAGACCCGAAAACCACTTCGCATCTTTCGGATTGCAATCAACTTCGTGCACATTTTGAAACCTTGGAGAGAGAGATTTATGTGCAGTCGGGAGAAGTATAAACGGTTTTCGACCCTGCTCTCTATCGGGAAGCACTGAACAGACGTTTGAATACTGAAGCAATCTTAGAAAAGTTAACCGTTTGGGAATTTCGCTTTATACAAGGGTTGTTGGCACTGATCGCGGTTGCCATTGTTTTCGGACTCAGATCGTTTTTCCAAACCGGTTAGAATTTTCGCCAGTAATGACATGTCATCATCCAAGCGGTGAATCCAGATAACCATAACCAGCCTATGTCCAGCTCAGGCCAGGTGACGACGTAGGCTTTGCCATGAATAGCGTCCTATGCAAGCCTCCAAACTGCTTTCCAAGACGAAGAACAGTGTATCACGACCCCCTACCCCACCGGCAACACATTCCTTCGCACCATCGTCCTTAGCGTAAAGCTCGACCGCATGCGCCGGATCCCCTCGACGCGCATCAGGCGGTGTTCCATGAACTCATCAAACGCGTTCAGGTTGGCGACGACGACGCGCAGGATGATGTCGCGATTGCCGCTCATCAAGTGGCATTCCATCACCTCTTCCATGCGCGACACGGCGCGTTCGAACACCGTCAGGGCGTCGCGGTTCTGGCTTTCCAACTCGACCGAGATGAAGACCGAGACCGGCAGGCCCAGCTTCGCCTGATCCACCCGTGCACCATAGCCTGTGATGACGCCCGCGTCTTCCAGTGCGGCGATGCGGCGGGCGCAGGGGGTGGGCGACAGGCCGACAGAATCAGCAAGCTCGCCCAGCTTCTGACGGCCGTTTTCCTGAAGGGCTGCGATGATACGGCGGTCAATGGCGTCCATAAGAAAAATCTCGTGATTGTCTGTTTAGACGATCTATATCACCAACAATGTGATATTTCACGCAGATTTTTGGTGATTTTCACCCCCTGCTCTTCGGTAAATTCGCGACAAATCGGGAGGATCTCATGAACATCACGCAAGTGGCTTCGGCCACCCACGAAGAAGTTTACCGCGTCGAGGATGCCGCCTGCGGGCTGATCGGCTATATCGCCATTCATTCTACGGTGCTTGGCCCCGCTGCCGGTGGCCTGCGGATGCGCCCCTATGCCAGGGAAGAAGCCGCGCTGACCGATGCGCTGCGCCTGTCTGAAGGTATGACCTATAAGAACGCCGCCGCCGGTTTACGGTTGGGTGGCGGCAAAGCCGTGATCATCGGTGATCCCGCAACATTGAAGACCCCGGCGCTGCTGCACGCGTTTGGCCGCGCGGTCGAGGCCTGCGAGGGGCGGTATTGGACCGCGGAAGATATGGGCATGAGCCCGGCAGACATGGCCGAACTGGCGAAAGTGACACGCTTTGTGGCTGGTTTGTCGGATGGGGATTTTGCCTCGGGCGACCCGTCACCCATCACCGCGCGCGGGATCTTCAACGCCGTGCGCCGCGTCGCGCTTCACCAATTCGGCGATGCTGATCTGACCGGGCGCATTGTGTCGGTGCAGGGGCTTGGCAATGTCGGGTGGAACTTGTGTGAATTGCTGACCGAAGCCGGAGCCAAGCTGATTGTCACCGATATCGACGCAGCGCGCGTTACTGCGGCGACCGAAACATTCGCCGCGCAAGCGGTCGGGTTGGATGATATCTACGCCGTCCAAGCAGACATTTTTGCACCCTGTGCAATCGGTGGCATTCTGAATGAAGACACCATATCGCAGCTCAAGGTGAAAGCCGTCGCGGGCGGTGCCAACAATCAGTTGGCCAAGCCTTCCGACGCGGACCTGTTGGCCCAGCGGGGTATCCTCTACGCCCCGGATTTCGTGGCAAATGGCGGTGGAATCATCAATGTCGCCACCGAAGTGCTGCAAATCGAAGGTCGTGTCGAATGGGTCGCCAAGAAACTCGTCGCGCTGGACGACACGATGGAGGCCATTCTGTCCGAAGCCGAGAAACAAGGCGTCAGCCCCGCCGCTGTCGCGCAGGACGTGGTAGCCAAAACCATCAAGGCCCGCGCCGCATAAGATCAGCGGGGAGGGCGTTGCCGCGCCTTCCCTGACCGCCTAGTCTGGCATCATGATTCACATGCTGCGGACGCCATGCCCCATCCTGTTGCCGACATTTTGACGATCACCCTGAACCCGGCGCTGGACATGTCCACTGCCGTCGATGCGGTGCGCGCGGACGAGAAGCTGCGGTGCGACGCTCCGGTTCTGGATCCGGGTGGCGGAGGTATCAATGTTGCCCGCGCCATCTGTCGCACGGGCGGCGCTGCCACCGCCCTTGTTGCACTGGCCGGGTTTCGCGGGCAGCAGATGGCAGCCCTGCTGAAGGACGAAGGCGTTCCCACCATCGCCTTTTCACTGCCCGGAGAAACCCGCCTGTCGCTCGCGGTCAGCGATCGGAAGGCAGGCACACAATATCGCTTTGTGATGCCCGGACCGGTCTGGACGGACAACGATCTGGCGGCCCTCACCGAACAACTCCAACAGGTCATTGCACCGGGTATGCACGTTGTCTTGTCCGGCTCGCAACCGCCTGGCGTGCCGGTTGGATTTTCCAAGACCTTGGCAGAAATCACACGCAGCAAAGAGGCCATTCTGACGCTCGATACCTCCGGTGCCGCACTGACGGTTCAGACCACGGAAGATGGAGCCGCGCCGGATATCCTCAGGCTTGATGGCGCGGAAAGCGAGGCGCTGGCAGGACGGTCATTTTCATCTCTGCAAGATGTGGCCGGGTTTGCCCGTGCTGTGGTTGACAAGGGCTTCGCGGGTTCCGTGATCCTTGCACTTGGCGCGGAGGGGTCGATACTTGCGGCCGAAAACACTGTGCTGCATGCCGTCACCCCACCGGTGCCGGTTGTCAGCAAGGTCGGGGCGGGTGACAGCTTTGTCGGGGTGTTCACCATGGCCCGCGCGACAGGGGCAGACTGGCCGGATGCCCTGCGCCACGGCACTGCCGCAGCCAGCGCCGCCGTGATGAGCCCTGCGACCGAGCTTTGCCGCGACAGCGACCTGCGCGCTTTGCTGCCAAAGGTCAAGATCACGCGGCTTTGAAGCGCACAGGAAATTGCATCCCGTCACTGAAAAGTGTATTATGCACCGAAATCAGGCACCAAAGACCTGCGTATCCCGAGGCAGATTTCGACGAGGACAGCGATGAAACAGGTTCTTCTCTCATTCGCGCTAATATCCGCCATACTTCCCAGCCAAGCGGCGTTTGCCGGTGGGTCTATTGAACGGGCATGCCTGAGCGCAAATCGCGCCGCAGCCTCGCGCGCGTTGTGTGGGTGCATTCAGAACGTCGCCGATTCAATGCTGACGAACACCGAGCGTGCCAAAGTTGCCAAGTTCTTCAAAGACCCTCACAGAAGTCAGGCGCTCCGCCAATCAGACCGCAACTCTGACGAACGGTTCTGGAAAAAATACAAGGAATTTGGCCTGACAGTAACATCTTACTGCCGCTAGTCCGTTACCGCGCCAACTCCGCGATCAGGCCACGCGACGCAGCTTCGACAAGGTCCAATGTCTCTTCAAAGTTTCGGGTATAGTAAGGGTCAGGTATGTGGTCCATTCCGGTGTCAGGGGCAAAATCCGTGAACAGTTCCACCCGTGTCTTTGACCCTTTGGGCTGCATTCTCTTGATGTTTTCCTGGTTGCTTTCATCCATCGCGACAATCAGGTCAAAGCGTGTGAAATCTTCGGCCACAAACTGACGCGCCCGCAGCGATGAAAGATCGTAGCCTCTCGTCCGTGCGGCATCCTGCATCGGGCCATAGGGCGGATCGCCGACATGCCAATCCGAGGTGCCGGCACTGTCAACATGCAAGCTCAACGAAGGATGCTCGGCCGCAATCGTGCGCAACACGGCTTCGGCCGTGGGGGATCGGCAGATATTGCCTAGGCAGACAAACAGGATGCGATAAGTCATGGCCTCTTCTAGCCGCGACTGGGCCTACTGTCACCACGCCTCACGCGCGCCATTTCATCTTCATGTAGCGCGTTCCGCCTTCAAGCTCCTCTAGCATCTGAACCACTCGTTTCTCGCGGGTTTCAGGTCGCTTGGCACGCGCGATCCAAGCCAGGTAGTCATTGTGCTGATATGACGGTCGCACGTCATACGCGGCACGCACCCCATGGGCCTGAAGCCGCACTTGAATATCCGGCGGCATCGGCTGGATCGGTCGTTTCAAAGGCATAAGCCAGGGTCTCACCGCAGGGGGTCTCGTCAAGTCATCAGCGTAGCGGGGCAAACGGGCATGGCTTCGCCCATCCGTCGCTTGTCCCCTTGCAAACCATTGGCAAGGCCGTCAAAACCGCGCCATGTCACGCGTGAAACCTTATGCCATGTCCTGCCCGATTTCGCGGTCGCTCGACCTGTTGGGAAATCGCTGGGCCATCCATGTGCTGCGCGAACTACATGCAGGCCCGGCCAGTTTCGCGCAGATCAAAGCGGGGTTGCCCGGCATTGCCTCCAACATGCTGTCTGCGCGCCTGTCCGAGCTGTGCGACGCTGGCTTGATTGCCAAATCACACCGTCTCTACACCCTGACCGAACACGGCTTTTCGACCCGCGGCATCCTGTTCGAACTCGCCCGGTTTGGCCGCAACCAGCCAAAGCCCGATAACCCAACCGATCCTGAAGGTGTCTCTCATCGCGCCGTGATCCTCGCCGGTGCCATCGAACGCGCCGCCGGTCCGCTTGACGATATCCGGGCCGAGATCTTGCTGGATGGTGCACCATTTTCACTGACCGTCGCGGGCGGGCGCGCGGCCCTTCAAGCCGGGTCCCTGCCGCTTGCGCCGGTGCAAATCGCCTTTGGCTGGTGCGATGTCGAAGCCGTCGCCCGTGGCGACCAACGCGTGGCAAATTTCGCAGCCGAACGGGAAATCTCCGCCGAAGACCCACTGCAAGTGGCCGCTCTGCTGGATTTGCTCCAGAAAGCCATGGACATTTACGGGGGTTTCAAATGAACCATATCGTCATCCTGACCGGTGCAGGCATTTCCGCCGAAAGCGGGTTGGGCACATTTCGCGACAAAGATGGGTTATGGACCAAATATGATCTGAACGAGGTGGCAACCCCGGAAGGATTTGCGCGCAACCCTGACCTTGTTCACGAATTTTACAATGCGCGCCGCACCAATTGCCGAAGTGCGCAACCGAACGCCGCGCACGCGGCGCTCGCACGCCTTCAGGCAGAGCATTCGGACCGAGTGACCATCATCACCCAGAATGTGGATGACCTGCACGAACGCAGCGGTACCACAGGGGTGATCCACATGCATGGCGAATTGTCAGGCGCGCTCTGTGCCGCCTGCGACCACCGTTGGACGGCGCCACAAGAAATGTCACCCAACGATCTTTGTCCCTCCTGCAACAGAACGGCAACCCGCCCCGACATCGTCTGGTTTGGCGAGATGCCGTATCGCATGGACGAGATTTACCAAGCCCTGTCGAACGCCGATCTGTTTGTCGCCATTGGCACGTCCGGCAATATCTACCCTGCGGCAGGGTTTGTGGCCGAGGCACATGCAGTGGGCACCAAAACTTTGGAGCTTAATCTGGAGCCGTCCACCACCGCCGGCACCTTTGATAGCGCGCATTTTGGCCCGGCCACCGAGATTGTGCCGCAATGGGTCTCCGAAATACTTGGTGCGCCATAAACAAATGACGGCACCAGCCAAGGTGCGGTCCTGCGGGCCTTGCCCATATTAATGGTGCGCGAAGGGAAGCCCCTACCCAGATGCATCAGTTCGACGGTGTGGCATCCTGTTTCATCTGACCACCATTCATCTTGCCATTCATCATTCCGCCTCCCATTGGATTGCGTTTCAGGTCGACTGGAATTTCGATGGTCATTTCGCCGGCTTTCTCAAACACGAGCGTGACGTTGATGGTTGATCCATCCTCGAACGGCTGGTTCAACCCCATGAACATCACGTGGTCTCCACCGCGTTCAAGCGCGTGTATACCTCCTGCGGCGACGGGAAAGCCCTCTTCAACCTCCATCATCTGCATGACGCCTTCGGCGGTTTCCTTGTGGGTGTGCAATTCGACCCGTTTGGCCACATCCGATTTGACAGCGATCAGGCGATCATCTTCATCGCCATGGTTCATGATCTGAAAAAATGCGGCACCTGCCATGGCGTTCATACCCGAAGCGCGCGCATAGGCATCTGCAATCATGATCTCATTTTCTGCGAAAGCAGGCAAAGCAAACAGGGCAGCCGCTGTGGCGGCAAAAACGGTTTTCATATGGAACATGGTTTCTTTCCTTTGGTCCAACATAGTGTTGATCTGAAATATGAACTCAGATCAGCGCCGGGGGACCTCGGGCAGATGGCGTCAGCGATGGGCGCCCCAGAAAGGATGCACTGTTCATCGGCGTGATCCGGTTGATCAATCGCGCCTCGGGCATGTGAACGACCGGAAAAGCAAAGGCTGCGGCAAACATCTGTGCCCCATCCGGGCAGAGATATATCGATTCGACGGGTTCACCATCCGGACCGATGGTCATCGTGACCATACCGACGCCGGTGCAAATCACCAATTCGATTGCCTTGTCCATATCTGGGCTGCCGCCGCGTGCATAGGCCAGCGAAAAGCTGGCAACCGTCAGCGCCAAGGCCAAGCCATATGCAAAGACAACACGGATCATATGGGCAGAGCTAAGCTGTCTTTCACACCGGCACAAGCGACAAAACGTAACAGGTCCCGACATACGAAAACCGCCCGAAGCGGTAAGGCTTGGGCGGTTTCAAACCGGACAGTCCGGGGCGCGGGCGGGCTTAGGCGGTCGCCAATGCCTTCGTGACTTCTTTCTTGATCTTCAGCGCGTTGGCCGACAGTTCAACGTCCTTGGCTTTGGTCAAATACGCATCCAGACCACCACGGTGATCTACCGAACGCAGCGCAGCGGCCGAAATGCGCAACTTGAACCCGCGGCCAAGTGCTTCCGACTGCAACGTCACATCGTTCAGGTTTGGCAGAAACCGGCGGCGGGTTCTGTTTTTGGCGTGGCTGACATTGTTGCCAGTCATCGGGCCTTTTCCGGTCAGTTCGCAAACGCGCGACATGGTCTTTTCCTTGCTCTCTCGGGCCAGATTGGTGAGTTACTCGGCACGCCCTCGCACCGCTCACGTCCAGCCGGTCAATACAAACGGGCGCCGCATTGGCAGCGCCCCGAATTCCGTCCGCGGTAATTAGACCCCTTCCCCCGGCGCGTCAAGTGAGTCGTGCCCCGGTTCCGACAGGAATTTCCACCACCCCAAACAAACGCATACTCAACTGTTTCTTCTGGCCTGAAATATCCTGGGGTGAATGCGCGCAGCGCAGAGGGGCAACGCCCCTCCAGGGCTCACATCGTGAGCCGTCGAAGGCGCCTGCCTCAATCCTCACCCAGAAACCCGCCCGACTGCCGGTCCCACAATCCCGCATAGGTGCCGCCTGCGGCCAAAAGCTCATCATGGCTGCCGCTTTCGATGATACGGCCCTCGTCCAACACGACAATCCGGTCCATCTGGGCGATGGTGGACAGCCGGTGCGCGATGGCAATCACTGTCTTGCCCTCCATCATGCCGTAAAGCGTTTTCTGGATCGCGGCCTCGACTTCACTGTCCAGCGCCGATGTCGCCTCATCCAACACAAGGATCGGGGCATCCTTCAGCATGACCCGCGCAATGGCGACCCGCTGACGCTGCCCGCCCGACAGTTTCACGCCGCGTTCCCCGACATGGGCGTCATAGCCAAGGCGACCTTGCGGGTCTTCCAACGTCTGGATGAACTCATGCGCCTCAGCGCGCTCGGCTGCGGCGATCATCTGGTCCTCTGTCGCGTCAGGGCGACCATAAAGGATGTTGGCCCGCACAGAACGGTGCAGAAGACTGCTGTCCTGCGTCACCATGCCGATCTGCGCGCGCAAACTGTCCTGCGTCACCCCGGACACATCCTGCCCGTCAATCAGGATATGTCCGCCCTCGGGATCACGAAACCGCATCAGCAGGTTCACAAGGCTGGACTTGCCCGCACCTGAGCGTCCGACCAGTCCGACTTTCTCGCCAGGGCGCACGGTCAATGACACGTTGTCCAGCCCTCCAGAGCCTTTGCCATAGTGATGCGTCAGCCCGCCGAAAGTTATTTCGCCATCCTTGATCACTAGGTCCTTGGCACCCTTGGCGTCCTTCAACTCATGCGCCACGGCGATGGACCGCAGGCCTTCGCGGATCACGCCCATATGCTCAAACAACCGGATCGTGACCCACATGATCCAACCCGACATCCCGTTCAGCCGCACAACAAGCGCCGAGGCGGCGGCAACCTCGCCCACCGATACTTCGCCTTGGGTCCAAAGCCAGACTGCCGCACCCAATACGCCCACGATCAGCAAGCCGTTCAGCAGGTTCAACCCAAAGCTCAGTTCGGTCATCAGGCGCAGGAAGCGTTGAAACCGCAGCCGCAAGCGTTTCAGCGAGGACAGCGCATAGCGCTCTTCGCCTGCGCCCTGTGAGAACAGTTTCACGCTTTCGATATTGGCATAGGCATCCACGATCCGGCCCGTGACCAGCGACCGTGCATCGGACCATTTCTCGGACGCCACCGATACGCGTTTGGCAATATAGCGCACATAGAGCACGTAAAACACCAGCCAGATCCCCAGGGGCAGCGCCAAACGCATGTCGACCTGCCCCAAGATCACCATCGCGCTCAACACATAGGTGGTGGCATAGAAGATGCCTTCGAAAAACATATAGGTACTGTCCTCGACCGCCGGGCCAAGCTGCATCACGCGGTTGGACAAACGCCCGGCAAAATCATTCTGAAAAAAGCCAAGCGACTGCCCCAGAAGATGCCGGTGCGCGCGCCAGCGCACCTGTTCCTGCATGTTGCCTGCCAGCGTCTGCTCCAGAAAAAACCGGTTCAGAGTGATCGCCAGCGGTCTGAGGAAGATGATGAACACTGCCGCCAGCAGAAGTTCAAAACCGTTGGTGGACCAGAAACTTTCCGGCGTGGACAGGTTGATCAGGTCCACGATGCGTCCGGTGTAGAAGATCAACCCGGTTTCAATCAACGCGACCAGAACCCCGGTCAGCGCCATCCAGATCATCCACTTGCGGAACGGTCCAAATTGCGATTTGAAGAACGGCCAAAGGGATTTGGGCGGCGTGCCCAAGTCATGCGGGGCAAAGGGATCTACGAGGTTTTCAAAGAAACGAAACATGAAGGCGCTCCGTGCGCTTGGGGGATAGAGATGTGATGGACGGGGCTGACGACAGCCCATCAGGACCGCGACTTACGCTTGATATAGGGTCCTGAAATTTCGCATCCGGCATCTCTCCTTCATGTTCTGAAGGGGACGCTAACCCAGTTGTTAGCGCTGATCAACCCCGGCATCGTTGGTGGCAGCAGCGTCCCCAGTTTGGTCGGTGCTGCCGATGGGGTGATGTTTCAAGGGGCGCTGCCCCTCGCGGCAGAGCCGCTCACCCCGGGATATTTGAGCCAGAAGAAGCCGGACAGTAGGTCAGATTTTGCGCACCGGGCGCAGGTGGGTAAGGATGTCTTCCGCCGCACGGCTGGCCGAGATCTGGCCATTGGCCACCTGATCGCCCAGCGTGTCGATCCGCGCGCGCGTGTCCTTTTGATCAAGCACAGACAGAAGCCCGTGGCGCACATCCTCTTCAAACCAATGTCGCGCCTGATGTGCACGCCGCCTGGTCCAGTGGCCATGTTCGCGACGCCACGCGATCAGCGTCTGTATCGTCTCCCACGCGTCTGTCAGCCCGTCCTGCGTGACTGCGGATACCGTCATCGCCTTCGGAAACCCCTGGGGGTCATAGGCCCGTTTGCGCAACAGGCGCAAAGCGCCCGCATAGTCTGCACAGGTGCGCATGGCCATCGGCTTCAAATCGCCATCGGCCTTGTTGACCAGAATAAGATCGGCGATCTCCATGATACCGCGTTTCACGCCCTGCAACTCGTCCCCGCCCGCCGGCGCGAGCAACAAGAGGAACAGGTCGGACATTTCCGCCACCATCGTTTCCGACTGCCCCACGCCCACGGTTTCGATCAGCACAACGTCAAAGCCGGCCGCTTCGCACAGGGCCACCGCTTCGCGCGTCCGGCGCGCCACACCACCCAGTTGCGATTGCGAGGGCGAGGGGCGGATAAAAGCGTTCTTCTCGCGGCTCAGTCGTTCCATTCGGGTTTTGTCGCCAAGGATGGACCCGCCCGACCGGGCCGAGCTTGGATCGACAGCCAGAACAGCAACCTTTAGCCCTTGTTCGATCAGGAACATCCCAAAGGCTTCGATGAAGGTGGATTTACCCACCCCCGGCGTTCCTGACAGACCGATACGCAGAGCCTGTCGCCCCAAAGGGGCCAGCGCATCCAGCAACGCGCCAGCCTGCGCACGATGGTCTGCGCGGCCGCTTTCAACCAAGGTGATGGCCCGCGCCAAGGCCCGCCTCTCGCCCGCCTGCACCCGTGTTGCCAGATCGTGAATGTCCATGCTGCCTCCAACTTTCGGACAGTCATGCCGCGCACGGGGCAGTCTGTCCAGAGGGCCGGAGCTTGTATCTGGACGATATGTGCATGACGGTCGATAAGAGGGCATGAGTGACACGCTGCCCATTCACGACGCCATACCCGACCTTCTTGAGGCCGTTCGCCGCGAAGGTCGCGCCGTGTTGATGGCTCCGCCGGGGGCCGGGAAAACCACCGTGGTGCCGTTGGCGCTACTGGAGGCGGGGGTGTTCGAAGGCAAGCTGGTGATGCTGGAGCCGCGCCGTCTGGCTGCCCGCGCCGCCGCCGAACGCATGTCGCAAACGCTGGGTGAGCAGGTCGGTCGGACCGTCGGCTATCGCATTCGCGGCGATGTCAAGATAAGCGCGGCAACCCGGATCGAAGTTGTCACCGAAGGCATTCTGACCCGGATGCTGCAATCCGACCCGTCACTGACCGGGATCGGCGCGGTTATCTTTGACGAATTTCACGAACGATCCCTGAACGCCGATCTCGGACTGGCGCTGACATGGGAAGCGATGCAGGCGCTGCGCGACGATCTGAAGCTCATCGTGATGTCGGCCACATTGGATACCGAGCCGGTGGCGCATCTGCTGGACAACGCGCCCATCGTGCGGTCGGACGGACGGGCCTTTCCGGTGGAAACACGCCATTTGCCCAGACCTCTGCCCAAAAGCACGCGACTGCCCGACGCCACCGCAGCGTTTGTGCGGCAGGCGCTGGCCAAAACCGAGGGTGGTGTTCTGGTGTTTTTGCCGGGCGAAGGCGAAATTCGCCGGACCGAGGCCGCCCTGCGCCCGGACCTGCCAAAGGATTGCCACCTTCACACGCTGTTTGGCGCGATGGATTTCACGGCACAACGCGCAGCGATCACCCCGGCCACGTCCGGGCGCAAGATCGTGCTGGCCACGTCCATTGCAGAAACATCTCTGACCATTCAGGACATCCGCGTGGTGGTTGACGCGGGCCAGTCGCGCCGCGCCCGGTTCGACCCCGGCTCGGGCATGTCACGGCTGATCACCGAGCGAGTATCAAAGGCCGAAGCCGAACAGCGCCGGGGGCGGGCGGGACGCGTGGCACCGGGCGTCTGTTATCGGTTGTGGACAAAAGGGGAAGAAGGCGCCCTTCCCCCCTTTCCGCCCGCCGAGATCGAAACCGCCGACCTTGCACCGTTGGCGTTGGAACTTGCGGCCTGGGGGTCGCCCGATGGGACCGGGCTGGCCTTTTTGACGCCCCCGAACGCGGGTGTGTTGACCGAGGCGCAATCGCTTCTGCATGCGCTTGGCGCGCTGGATGCCGAGGGGCGTATCACGCCGCATGGTCGAACACTGGCCCGACTGCCCATGCACCCACGGCTTGGCCACATGCTGGCCAAAGCCGGTCCAAACGCCACCGAGCATGCCGCGCTATGGGGGGAACGCGACCCTCTGCACCGATCGGCACCCACCGATCTGTCACTACGGCTTGAAGCGATCCGTGATCCGAAAGGCTTTGCCGCGCGGCGTGCCATCTTGGCCAATCGCGGCGTGATAGAGCGTATCCGGTCCGAGGCGCGGCGCCTGCGCGGGTTGGTCAAACCAGTTCAGTGCCACCTGAGCGACCCCCAGATGGCCGCGCTTGCCTATCCTGATCGCATCGGACTGCGCCGACCCGGCGATGCGCCGCGATTTGTCTTGTCCGGTGGCAAAGGCGCGGTGATGGACGAAACCGACCCGCTGGCCGGAACCCGTCTGATTGTCGTCACTGATACCGATGGCAACCCCCGAGAGGCCCGGATACGACAAGCCATCCAGATCAGCGAAGGCGAGCTGCGCGAACTGTTTGACAACGACATCACTTGGATCGAGCATTGCGCTTGGTCCAAACGTGACGGGCGGGTTGTCGCGCGCCGGCAGGAAAAATTGGGCGCAGTCGTGTTGGATGACCGTATGTGGAAAGACGCCCCGGACGAGGCGGTCGCGCGCGCCATGTTGGACGGGGTGCGCGAGTTGGGATTGCGCCCTTCGGACGCGGCGCGCCGGTTCATCGCGCGCGTGGAACTGCTGCGGTCGGGCGGTGCAGATTTGCCCGACATGACCGATGCCGCGTTAATGGCAGGAATGGAGGATTGGCTGCTGCCACACCTGACCGGCGTCAAGACCGCCGCAGACTGGAAACGCTTCGATCTGCTGGATGCCCTGCGCGCGCGTCTGAATTGGGCACAGATGTCGTTGCTTGACAGCAACGCCCCCGCCCATTTCACGACACCAATGGGGCGCAAGTCCCCGATAGACTATGCCGGCGAAGCTCCTGAAATCAGCGTGCGTCTGCAAGAAATGTTCGGTACGACCCGCCATCCGATGATTGGCACGACGCCATTGCGCATCACGCTTCTGTCGCCAGCCGGACGCCCGGTTCAAACCACGACAGACATCCCCAGTTTTTGGGCCTCGAGCTATCAGGACGTGCGAAAAGACATGCGCGGGCGCTATCCCAAACACCCGTGGCCCGAAAATCCGACGCAGGCCGATCCGACTCTGCGGGCCAAGCCAAGAAAGGGCTGATTGCGGCAATAAAGGGCGCAAAACACCCTGATTGAGCGCATTTACTTGCAATTTACCCCATAATTACCATATCTTAACATCTACAATAAAAAATAATCAAAGCTCTTAGAGCGCAGGTGCAAAATGTCTTCATTGCTAAAGCAGGCCTGGAAAGAGGTCGTCGCCCCCATGTTTCAACGCCCCAACCGGGTGCAAGTCGCCGCCCTCTGTTATCGCGGGGCGGGTGACGACAAAGAAGTGCTGCTGGTCACATCACGCGGCACCGGGCGTTGGATTTTGCCCAAGGGCTGGCCCATGGATGGGAAGAACGCAGCCGAAGCGGCCCGACAGGAAGCTTGGGAAGAAGCCGGTGTTGCAAAAGGTCAGTTGAACCATGCCCCGATTGGCGCTTACGAGTCTGAAAAGGAAATGGATTTCGGTGGTATTGCTCGTTGCACGACCACCGTTTTCCCGCTGAAGGTCGAGAAATTGTCCGACGATTTCCCCGAAGCCGATGAGCGCACGCGCAGGTGGGTCTCAGCGGATCAAGCGGCGGACATGGTCCAGGAAAAAGACCTTCAAAAGATTCTGCAAGAGTTCTAAGCCACACTCCCCTGCACCTCTGGCCGAGATGGCTCGAATCTGTTGCAATCGCTGCCCTGACAGTCTAGCGCATGCGCTGAAATGTAACGGCTGAGCGTCAGCCACATGACAGCACGCGAGCCAGGGGGCTAAGGATGGGCGCAGAAAAACGCGGCAGCCAGTGGAAAACACTGGATAAAGACCTGAACCGGATCAGCCAGGTCGAATACGCCACGCAATATGTCTCGCGGCCCTTGGTCGGTATGGGCGTCGCACTTGCGTTCATCGTCATTGCGGCCCTTGGCGCCGCCGTATTCTTTGGTCAATCGCCGACCTCGCTCGTGGTCGTTATCGCCGCCGCCTTTGGCGCGTATATGGCGCTAAACATCGGGGCAAATGACGTGGCCAACAATATGGGGCCAGCCGTCGGCGCCAATGCCCTGACCATGGGCGGCGCAATTGTCATCGCGATCATTTTTGAAAGCGCTGGCGCACTGCTGGCGGGTGGCGACGTGGTCTCGACCATCTCGAAGGGCATCATTGACCCGTCGGGTTTTGACCAATCCCGCGTTTTCGTCTGGGCGATGATGGCGGCGCTGATCTCATCAGCCTTGTGGGTAAACCTTGCCACTTGGGTCGGGGCGCCGGTTTCGACCACACATTCTGTTGTGGGAGGCGTAATGGGCGCAGGCATCGCCGCTGCCGGGTTCGCCGCGGTCAACTGGTCTACCATGGGCAAGATCGCCGCATCCTGGGTCATTTCACCGGTTATGGGCGGCGCGATTGCCGCGCTGTTTCTGGCGCTGATCAAGCACAAGATCATCTATCAAGACGACAAGATCGCCGCCGCGAAACGCTGGGTTCCGGTGCTGATCGGCATTATGGCGGCAGCCTTCGGTGCATACCTGTCGATCAAAGGATTGAAAAAGGTTGTTAAAATCGACTTGGGCACTGCCCTGCTGATCGGGGCGGGCGTTGGAGCCGTCGCTTATGTCATCACTGCGCCGCTGATCGCCCGCCAGGCCGAAGGGCTTGAGAACCGCACCAAATCCCTGAAAACGCTGTTCGCCCTGCCGCTGATTTTCTCGGCCGCCCTTCTGTCCTTTGCCCATGGTGCAAATGACGTGGCCAATGCGGTTGGCCCGCTGGCCGCCATCGTGCACGTGGAAAGCGTGGGCGACTTCGCGGATAAAGTCTCGATCCCAACCTGGGTCATGGTCATCGGGGCCTTCGGCATCAGCTTCGGCCTGATGCTGTTCGGCCCGAAACTGATCCGCATGGTCGGCAGCCAAATCACCAAGCTGAACCCGATGCGCGCCTATTGCGTCGCCTTGTCCGCCGCGATCACTGTTATTATCGCTAGCTGGCTGGGCCTGCCGGTCAGTTCGACCCACATCGCGGTCGGCGGTGTCTTCGGCGTCGGCTTCTATCGCGAGTTTCACATGGAACGCCGCCTGCGTCGTTCTTCCGCCGCCCGGCCCGAAATCAAACGCATCGCCCCCGAGGAACGCCGCCGCCGCAAACTGGTGCGCCGTTCGCATTTCATGACCATCGTGGCGGCCTGGGTCATCACCGTGCCCGCAGCGGCGATCATGTCAGCGATCATCTTTTTCGTTTTGAATACAATCGTGTCCTGATCACCGACCCAAGCCTACGGGTTTCTTCTGGCAACAAATATCTAACATGTCGCTTCGATCAACATCCGACACCGACGAAAGGCTCATTGGACACCGCAGCCCATAACGCTTTGTCAGGAGCGCACCGGCAGCACCAGCAACAAAAACAGCGATCTCTTCTTGCGGAACGGACCAAACCTTGCACCACCTATGTCAGCAACGATGAACGAATCCGCGACGCGTAGCCAGATCGCAAGGCAGACGTATGCAAGCTAGGGCGCATATGGCACGCATCCGATTCAGCGCACAAAGGCTGTGTTGAAAGACCGTAGAACAGACGATCTTCGCGCGACCCAACTTCTTCCTGGACACACCAAGAGAGACAGCACGGTGCGGTGTCTCGGTGTCGAACTTGAAGACACCCTGAGCGCCGCGGAAAAGATCGACTTTTGAACACAGGACAAACGGCATCATGCCGTTCACCTCTTTAGATCGGTCATGGATCGATACTGGGTCAGTGGTCTCAGAGAGCCCTGACTGTGAGATTCTACAACAAGCCACGACTGGCACAAAAACTCAGACCGGCTCTTGGCTGATCGGTTGGCTTGCTCCGGCGTGCCGATACTTGTCACCCCGGGTTTGGCTGCCCGCACCACTATTTTCGAGCCGCAGCGGTCGTCAGACCGACTTGCAGCTTCATACCACTGCCCGTTTCGAATTGGCGGCAACCTTTCCGAACATGCGCTTCCAATGTGGCGCGTTCGTCGGCGTCGGTCTTGTTGAAAACGTCAGCGCCAATCGGCGTACTTTGCAGGTATTGCCACAGGAAGTCGCCGGGCGGCGGCAGTTCGAGGGCCTTCTCGGCCCGGCGCACGTTCATATGGCGAAATCCGGCGCTGCGCAAAAGTTCCGTGTATTCGTCGGGATCGTGAACCGAGAAGACGGTGTCCAGGAAACCCGCCGACTTAGGGCCCACATACCTGGACACGGCGTCGCGGATCACGGAAAACAACGCGGGCATTGGCCCTGGCGTGTTGACAAGAACCCGCCCACCCGGTCGCAGGACTCTGCGCATCTCCTTCAGTGTTGGCAACTTGGCCGGAAAGAATTGAAGCCCCATCTGACATAGGACGACGTCGAAACTGTCGTCCGGCATCGGCAGGGCGGCTGCATCCGCTTCGTGCCAGTCGATGTTCGGAAAATCCTCGCACGCCCTTTTCGCCTCGGCGATCATCCCCGGGTTGATGTCGGCACCGGTCACTGTGCCGGTGGGCGCGACGTGGCGGGCAGCAAGGCGCGCGACGATGCCCGTCCCGCAGGCGACATCAAGCACCTGCTCGCCGGGCTGAAGCTGTGCCGCGGCAATCAGATCTTCCGCGATCGGTTGGCCGATGGCGGACACGAAATAGCGTTCGTAGGCCGGGGGGCCGGGGACGACAGTGTCATTCGGGGTCTGGTTCAAGATCATGGTTTTACTCCCCGTCGATTGCGGACAAGGAAAAGGGTAGATACGAGGCGGCCTGTGCGCATCGCCTGAATGAACCACGCGCGGAGTTGTTCGACATGGTCAGATCTGACCATGCCGGGCGTCAGACGAGGCCCCCTTTCTGCGCGTAGATGCTCGCCTCTGTCCGGTTGCCGGTGCCGGTTTTGTCGAAAATGTTGCTGAGATGTCGGGCAACCGTATGTTCGCTGATCGCGAGCGCCGTCGCGATTTGACGGTTTGTCTCACCCGCCGCCACCCGCGCCAGAACCTCCACTTCCCGCGCCGTCAGCCCGCCGGTGTCCCGGCCGTTCGCCAGCAGCGCCGCTGCCAGTGCGGCGTCGGGTTCGGCCCCCAGGCGAACGAAGACCTCGTGCGCCGCCGCGATGTCAGCCCGCGCCGCGGCGGTTTCGGCAAGGGCTAAGTGAGCCTCGCCCAGCATCCTGCGAGTCAGGGCTGCACGATAGGGGCATGCAAGCCGCTGCCAGATCATCAGGGCCTCGAGCAGGATGCTGCGCGCAGCCTGCGGCTTGCGCTCGGCCAGAAGCAGGCGACCCGTGGCATCGAGTGCCGTGGCCTCGAGAAGCGGCGCGCCGAGGTGAGCGGCCTGTTCGGTCAGGTCCTCGGCATGGGGTCGTGCAGGCGCCAGTTTGCCCGCAGACACCAGCGTTTCGACCAAGGGTCCGAGCAGGAGCAGGCGGCGTTCGGTGCCCCCTGATGCCTCCAGCGCAGTCTGCAAGGCTTCAGCTGCCTCGCAATTTCTGCCTTGGACAAGCAACAGGAGCGCCGCGCCGGGCTGCGGCGGGAAGCCGCGCAGATCGGCCTCGCGGTACATCTCTGCCGCTGGACCGAATGCGCCGCGAAGCCGAAAGATCTCGCCGCGTTGATATAAGGCTCGGCCCACGACCATTTCGGAAGAGGCACCAAGGTGATCCAGCGCCTTGTCGGCCTCGCGCTCGGCGGCGGCCCAATCCCCTTCCATCATCAGCAACTCGGACCGGTGCACGAGGCATTGGCCGCGATACGGCACAAGGTCGGGCTGCGTCGCGCACCAAGCGTCGAGTTCGCGGGTCCATTGGACTGCGCGCTCAAGATCGAAGACGCTCTGGCAAGTCAGGATCACGGCGCAGTAAACCACCCCGGCAAGAACCGGGGCCACGCGCCCCGCCGTAACCGTGACCATCGCCTCATCAAGCAAATCAACCCCCTCGGTCACTGAATCGCTGCGGATCAGAGCCTGCCCGCGAGACAGCAAACCGATGGCAAGCAGGTCCTGGTCATCGAACCTTGCAGCAATATCTATGGCCGCGTCGAAGCGCTGGATCGGCGGCGCGCCATCCAAGCCCATCAGGCCGTCGATGATCTTGCCGTAACCTGCCGCCGGGCCTTCGGACCCTCCAGACGGAAGCAGTCTCCGGGCACGCGCGCACCAGCCGCCAGCCTGGCTGGCCCGGCCAGCAAGCAAGTGAAACAACCCGATCCAGAACGCCCATCGCGCAGCAGCGTCAGTCTTGCCGTGAATCGCGCATTCCTGATGCAGCCGCGTCCAAAGCTCCAGCGCCTCGCGTTCCTCACCGATAAGATAGGCCGCGGCGGCAAAGCGCCGCAAGTCGTCGGATACCAACGGAACCTCGTGGTGGGCAGCCGAAAACAAGCCATACGACGCGCGCCACTGGCGTGCGGCATACGCGTTTCGAGCATCCTGACAGGCGTCTGACTTGGGCATTTTGAAAGATTAGCACATTAACACGATTCTCTGCCGAAAGAGCGCGAACCAATGGATCGTTTGAATGAACGCGACCAGGAAACAACCGCTTGGCAAACAATTCGGAAATGATCGGACAAGCCGGGCCGTCAAAGCCCCGGTCAGAATCTTCGACGAACGGCATCTCAAATCGGAAAGCACCAATTCGAACCACTCGCGCGAAAGCCCGCTTTCTCCTGTGTGGATGGCGTCTGCATTGCAAAAGAAAAATGCGTTGATTGCGCGGCTGGTCATTGCAGTCCTGTGTCCGGCCACTGATCGCGACCTTTTGGTATTGCCGCTGGCCTTGATGGGTTCCGTGACCTTGGTCCCAATCGGCAACGCGAAGCTGAAAGTTCAGGGCAAAGCTCGGGCCCCCAGGGTCCAGGATGACCGCACGTGCCATCATGGCATTCGTCTTGCAATTCGGGGTTGTTCGGCTCCTTCTGCGCTGCGGCTTGGCGGTAGTATGTTTCCTTGGTGAGTATTGCCCAGATGCTCCGCACCGCTTTGTTCGCCACCGCAATAGGTGCGAGGCGCGAAACTGCGTGTTCCGGAGCCGTGCGCATGATCCACCGGCAATCTGACGCTGGCACAGCAAGCCATGACATGCCGTTCATCGCCCCCGGAGGCTTCACAGATGGCGAATGCCGTTTCCAGATTGCCGACGGGGCGTCGTCGATCACCATCTGCCGATCCTCCGGCAACAATTGGCGTCGTCAAAGGCAATGATGCGTTCGGATGGCCGGACATATGGCGTGGCGGGTGGCGAGATATCTTTCGACCGCAAAGCCAAAGACTTCAGGTCATCCTGGCGCCCGCGCGCCGGCCCGCCACCAATTCACCGAATGGCCACCCGGCAAACCGACCGCCTCCAATCTGCACAGGTCAGATCAGGGGCTATGGCAAACACACAATCCTGGACCCGCGTGACAGCCGTCACCTAATCGCGCGGGGACAAACGCGCATCGCGGCAAGGATCCTAAACCTCTTCCACGTCAATCACGCCGGTTAGTGATTTCAGCGCGCCCTTGATCTGCGGATTCAGCGGGAAGGATTGGCCCAGTGTCATCTCGACCTCGCCCGGCAGGGACGGGTCCATCAGACAGACCGAAACCTCTCCGGGTCGAACATTCCGCGTCTTCTCAGCCGCAGCTTTCAAAAGGTTGGCAACCTGTGTCAGCGTGTCCGGCTGGTCAAGATAGAGCTTCAGCGCCATTCCGCCAGCATCAGCAATCACCGCGTCCAACGGCGCGACAGACCGACCGCGCGGATCGAACTGACCTTCCTCGAACCGGCCTTCAAGCTGCATCACCACCTGCATCGTTTCATCAAAGACCTTCCGGCAGGCTTCAAAATCATCGGCAAACAGCAGAATACCCGACACCTGTTCGGTAGGGTCGTCGATGTTCAGGCGGAAGAACTGGTTGCCGCGGGCGGATTTGCGGGCCTGCAAACCGCTGACATTGACGGCCACCTTGCCAACGGCGGCGCCAGACCGTTCGGCCTTGTCACGTAGCTCTTTCAGCGTCATGATGCCCTTGCGTTTCAACGCGGGCAGATAGTCATCCAGCGGATGGCCGGACAGATAGAACCCGATTGCCTTGTGTTCTTCGGCAAGACGCTCATTCGGCAGCCAATCCCCAACCGGAGACAGACGCGGTTCGGGCAGGTCGTCGCCCGCCTCCCCAAACAGGGACACCTGGTTTGACGCGCGCTGTTCGTGGATCGCCGCCGAATAGCTGACCAGCGCATCAAGGCTGTCGAACACGCGGCGACGGTTCGGGTCCAACTGATCGAAGGCACCGGCACGAGCCAGCATTTCCATCGGCCGTTTGCCGACCCTTTTCAGGTCAACGCGGCGGGCGAAATCAAAAAGTGTGGCGAAGGGCTTGTCGACCCCGTCCACCTTGCGGCCTTCGACGACCAGCTTCATCGCCTCGATACCCACGTTCTTCAACGCCCCCAGCCCATAGATCACGCGCGCACGGTCGACACTGAATGTCTCAAGCGAGCGATTGACGCAGGGCGGCACGATCTCGATCTCCATCCCCCGGCGGACTTCGTGGGCATAGACGGACAGCTTGTCGGTCAGGTGGATATCGCAGTTCATCACACCAGCCATGAACTCGACCGGGTGGTTCGCTTTCAGCCATGCGGTTTGATAGCTGACCACGGCATAGGCAGCAGCGTGGGATTTATTGAAGCCGTAATTGGCGAATTTTTCCAGAAGGTCGAACACCTCGGACGCCTTCTTGGCATCCACACCGTTTTCCGCCGCCCCTTTTTCGAATTTCGGGCGTTCGGCGTCCATCGCCTCTTTGATCTTTTTACCCATGGCGCGGCGCAGAAGGTCAGCGCCGCCAAGGGAATATCCCGCCATGACCTGCGCGATCTGCATCACCTGTTCCTGATAAACGATAATGCCCTGCGTTTCCTCAAGGATATGGTCGATCAGGGGGTGGACGCTTTCGATTTCGCGCAGCCCGTTTTTGACCTCGCAATAGGTGGGAATGTTCTCCATCGGGCCGGGGCGATACAGCGCAACCAGCGCCACGATATCTTCGATACAGGTCGGCTTCATGCGGCGAAGCGCGTCCATCATGCCGCTGGATTCCACCTGGAACACCGCGACCGTCTTGGCGGCAGCGTAAAGTTTGTAGGTCGCTTCATCGTCCAGCGGGATGGTGTTGATTTCGTTCTCGGTCCCTTCAGGCGGGTCATAAAGCGTGTCACCATTCGCGCTGATATGGATGTCACGCCCCTGCCCGCGGATCAGGTCCACGGCATTCTGGATGACGGTCAGTGTTTTCAGCCCCAGAAAGTCGAACTTGACCAGCCCCGCCTGTTCAACCCATTTCATGTTGAACTGGGTCGCGGGCATGTCGGATTTGGGATCTTGATACAGTGGCACCAGCGCGTCCAGCGGCCTGTCCCCAATCACCACACCTGCGGCGTGTGTCGAAGCATTTCGCAACAGCCCTTCCACCTGCTGGCCATAGGTCAGCAACCGGTCAACAACCTCTTCGGCGCGGGCTTCTTCGCGCAGGCGCGGCTCTTCCGCCAGTGCCTTTTCGATCGAGACAGGCTTCACCCCTTCGACAGGGATCAGTTTGGACAGGCGATCCACCTGCCCGTAAGGCATCTGCAACACCCGCCCCACATCGCGCACGGCGGCCTTGGACAGAAGCGCGCCGAAGGTGATGATTTGCCCCACCTTGTCGCGGCCGTATTTCTCTTGCACATACCGGATCACCTCTTCCCTGCGGTCCATGCAGAAATCGATGTCGAAGTCGGGCATCGACACACGCTCGGGGTTCAGGAACCGTTCGAACAACAGTGAATAGCGCAGGGGGTCAAGGTCGGTGATGGTCAGTGCATAGGCAACCAGACTGCCAGCCCCCGAACCGCGGCCCGGACCGACGGGGATCTCGTGATCCTTGGCCCATTTGATGAAATCGGCGACAATCAGGAAATAGCCGGGGAAACCCATGCCCTCGATGATGTCCAACTCGAAATCCAGACGTTTCTGGTAATCCTCGATGCTGACAGCGTGGGGGATCACGGCCAGTCGAGCCTGCAACCCTTCATTGGCCTGACGGCGCAGTTCCTCGACCTCGTCATCGGCAAACTTGGGCAGGATCGGGTCGCGGCGATAGGCCATGAAGGCACAGCGGCGGGCTATTTCCACGGTGTTGTCAATTGCCTCGGGCAGATCGGCAAACAGCGTGATCATCTCTTCCGGGCTTTTGAAGTAGTGCTGAGGCGTCAGACGACGGCGGCCTTCCTGCTGGTCAACATAAGCGCCTTCCTTGATGCAGATCAGCGCGTCATGCGCCTCGTAAAGTTTCTGCTTGGGGAAGTAGGCGTCATTCGTCGCGACAAGCGGAATGCCCATCGCATATGCCATTTCGACAAAGCCCTGCTCGGTCGCGCGCTCGGCCTGTGTCGTCTGCCCACCCTCGCCGGGATGGCGCTGCAACTCGACATAAAGGCGGTCGCCGTAACATGCATGAAACCGCTGCATCAGTGCCGCGGCTTTCGATCGCTGCCCGGCCTGCAACAACTGCCCGACCGGGCCTTCCGATCCGCCCGTCAAACAGATCAACCCCTCGGAATATCGTTCCAGTTCATCAAGCTGAACCTGCGGCAGTTCTGCGCCCTTGTCGATATAGAGGCAGGAATTGAGCTTCATCAGGTTTTCATACCCACGCTCATTCTGTGCCAACAAAACGAGCGGCGCGGCAGGGCGGGGTTTTTCGCCGGGGGCGGGCGTGTCGAACGCCACATCGACCTGGCACCCCATGATCGGTTGAACACCATCGCCAGCGGCCGTCACCGAAAACTCAAGCGCAGAGAACATGTTGTTGGTATCTGTGACGGCGACCGCAGGCATCCCCGCAGCAGCACACAGGCCCGGCAGCGTCTTGACCGGAATGGCCCCTTCCAACAGGGAGTATTCGGTGTGCACACGCAGGTGAATGAATCGGGGATGCTTCGTCATGCCGTCAAACTAGACGAGCACCCGGCACGGGGGAAGCACAGAAACGATCAATCCTCGGAGCGCAGGAACTCGATGCGATTTCCGAATGGGTCGGCGGTATAAAATCGCCTGAAACCGCTGAGCTTTTCATCCCAGCGCACAGGAAACTCCGCTGCTTCAAGCGTTCGTGCCAATGCGTTCAGATCATCACACAGAAAAGCGGGATGAGCCTTCTTTGCGGGTGTGAACAGCTCTTCAACACCAAGATGGACACGCACATCGCCGTGGCGAAACCAAACCCCGCCGCGTTTGGCTAGGATGTCAGGCTTTGGCTCAACCTTTAGGCCCAGAAGATCAGCATAAAATCGGACTGCGCGGTCTTCCTGCCCTTTCGGCATGGCCAGTTGAACGTGGTGCAACTGAGTAATCACGGCGCCTCGCCTATTTGTTGTATACCTTTGCAAACTGTAACCCATTCACTTGGGCAACCCTTCGGGACTGGACGTGCCTCAAAGGCGATGTCGCACCCACAAGCAAGGAATTTCTTGCCAGAGCGCCGATTCTCGGCTTTGCTTGATCAACACCAATAAACCCCGCCTGTTTTCTACGCCGCATCGAAGACTGGCAAACCGGGGCAACAACAGGGTAACGCGGCGGGACGAATCTCATGGATATCGCCTTTCTTCTGAACGGAGAGAGTGTGACCCTGCATGATGCAGACCCAACGCGGTCTGCACTGGATTGGCTGCGCGATACTCAAGGACTGACCGGGACCAAGGAAGGTTGCAACGAAGGCGATTGCGGCGCGTGCACGATCATTGTCGCAGACGCTCATGGCGCAAAAGCAGTTAACGCCTGCATCCTGTTTCTTGGCCAATTGAACGGAAAATCTCTGACCACCGTCGAAGGGCTGGCAGACGGCGACCAACTTCACCCGGTGCAGGACGCGATGATCGACCGGCACGGGTCGCAATGCGGTTTTTGTACCCCCGGCATCACCATGTCGCTGGCTGCGGCACATTTGAACGGCGATCAGAACCATGACGATGTTCTGGCGGGCAACCTGTGCCGTTGCACGGGTTACGCCCCGATTATTCGCGCCGCCGAAGATGCAGCGCGTGAAGCGGTGCCCGAAGGGTTTAACCCCCGCGCAGGCACGTTGCCGGATACCGCTCACCACAAGGATCCTGCCCGACCCGAAACTTCAGACGAACTTGCACATGCGCTGATGACCTCGCCCCACGCAACCTTGATTGCAGGGGCGACGGATGTCGGGCTTTGGGCCACCAAAGCACTGCGGGACCTGAACCCGGTGATCTTCCTGAATGGCGTCAAAGATCTGAAAGACATTCACATTGGCGACGACAAGATCCGTATTGGTGCGGGCGTCACGCTGGAAGACCTGCGCAGGGCCGTTGCCACGCACCATCCCCACTTTGCCGAGATGTTGCGCCGCTTCGCTTCGATCCAAGTGCGTAACGTTGCGACCGTTGGCGGCAATATCGCGAACGGGTCCCCCATCGGTGACACGCCGCCGGCCCTGATTGCCCTTGACGCTACATTGCGCCTGCGGCGCGGGTCCGAGACGCGGGCGATCCCGCTGGAAAGTTTCTTTATCGACTATGGCAAACAAGATCGCCGCCGCGGTGAGTTTGTTGAGGCTGTTTCTTTCAAGCGCCAGCCAGATCGGCTGCGGGTCTATAAGCTGTCCAAACGGTTCGATCAGGA
Source organism: Aliiroseovarius sp. B-4 (assembly GCF_056857795.1). Taxonomy (NCBI): domain Bacteria; kingdom Pseudomonadati; phylum Pseudomonadota; class Alphaproteobacteria; order Rhodobacterales; family Paracoccaceae; genus Aliiroseovarius; species Aliiroseovarius sp. B-4. The sequence continues at coordinate 14,907 of NZ_JBSXNV010000035.1, read as the reverse complement.
CATCTCGGCCGTTTTGGGGGCGTTTAACATTACGGTACAGGACGGCACTGTCACGCAGGCGCGCATTGCGTTCGGCGGCATGGCTGGGATTCCCAAGCGCGCGTCCCATGTCGAAGCAGCCCTGATGGACAAACCGTGGACCGAAGAGAGCATCCGCACCGCTCTCCCGCTGTTCAAGAAAGACTTCACACCAATGTCCGACATGCGCGCGTCGGCCAGATACCGGATGAAAACCGCGCAGAATCTACTGATACGCTACTGGCATGAAGATCAGGGGCTGACCACATCCGTGCTTGAGGTGCAGCCATGAGCGTCGGTCGCCCTCTTCCCCATGACGCGGCCCGTCTACACGTGACCGGCGAGGCTCGGTATGTCGATGACCTCCCGACGCCAGCCAACTGCCTGCATCTGGCATTTGGCCTCAGCGATACAGCTCGCGGCGTGATCACTCACGCCGATTTGTCAAAAGTGCGCCAGTCGCCCGGTGTGGTGGAGGTGCTGACCGCGATCGACCTGCCCCACGCGAATGATGTGTCGCCCTCTGTCCATGACGAACCCCTGCTGGCGAAGGGTGAAGTATTTTATCACGGTCAGCCGATTTTCATAGTGGTGGCAACCTCGCATCTTGCCGCCCGCAAAGCCGCCCGGAACGCCAAGATCACCATTGACCCGCGTCCTGCGGTTCTGACCATAGATGAGGCCATTTCGGCGGACAGCCGGTTTGAAGGCGGCCCGGTGATCTGGTCGCGCGGGGAAGCGGCTGACGCCATCCAATCCGCCCCGCACACACTCACCGGATCGTTCGAGATGGGCGGGCAAGAGCACTTCTACCTGGAAGGTCAGGCCGCATTGGTGATACCGCAAGAAGCCGGCGACATGCTGGTGCATAGTTCGACCCAGCACCCGACGGAGATTCAGCACAAGGTGGCCGAGGCGCTGGGCGTTCCGATGCACGGCATCCGGGTTGAAACCCGCCGGATGGGTGGCGGCTTTGGCGGCAAGGAAAGTCAGGGCAACGCGCTGGCCGTGGCCTGTGCCGTGGCTGCTTGGCGCACCGGGCGGCCGTGCAAGATGCGTTATGACCGCGATGATGACATGGTGATCACCGGCAAACGCCACGATTTCCGCATTACCTATCGCGCGGGCGTTGATGACGAAGGTCGCATTCTGGGGTTAGAGGTCACGCAGCTTGCCCGCTGCGGCTGGTCACAAGACTTGTCGCTGCCGGTGGCCGACCGCGCGATGCTACATGCAGATAACGCGTATCACCTGCCCGCAGTGCGGATCGAAAGCCATCGGCTCAAGACCAACACGACGTCGGCCACAGCCTTTCGCGGCTTCGGCGGGCCGCAAGGCGTTTTGGGGATCGAACGCATTCTGGATCACATCGCTGCCACGCGGGCGTTAGATCCGATTCAGGTACGGCGTGCCAATTTCTATCGCGACGGGCAAACTACGCATTACGGCCAGACCATCGAGGGCTTTCACGTCCCGGCTATGACCGACGCCTTGTTGGAGCGGGCCGACTATGCAGCGCGACGGGCAGGTGTGGACGCATTCAACGCAGACAATCCGATTCTGAAAAAGGGTCTCGCCTATTCCCCCGTCAAATTCGGAATCAGCTTCACCCTGACCCATCTGAACCAGGCAGGTGCGCTGGTCCATGTCTATGCGGATGGGTCGGTTCGCATGAACCATGGCGGCACCGAGATGGGACAAGGGCTGTTTCAGAAGGTGGCGCAGGTGGCCGCAAGCTGCCTTGGCGTGCCGATCGACGCAGTCAAGATCACCGCGACCGACACCGCCAAGGTGCCCAACACATCCGCCACGGCGGCGTCCTCCGGGTCGGATTTGAACGGAATGGCCGTGCAGGCGGCATGTCTGACCATACGCAATCGTATGTCTGAACATATGGCGGGGCTTTGGGGGTGTGACGCGGAAGGCATCTCGTACGAGGATGGTGCCCTGCATGGCCCCGACGGGCAAACCATCAGCTTTGCCAGAGCTGCCGCCTCAGCCTATGAGGCGCGTGTCAGCCTGTCGGCGACGGGCTTTTACAAGACCCCGGGCATCAATTGGGATCGGATGAAAGGGCAAGGCCGCCCGTTCTTGTATTTCGCCCACGGCGTCGCGTTGACCGAAGTGGTCATAGACACGCTGACCGGTGAAAACCGCATTCTGCGCACCGATATCCTGCATGACGCGGGCAGCAGTCTGAACCCAGCCTTGGACATTGGACAGATCGAAGGCGGCTATGTGCAAGGGGCGGGTTGGCTGACCACCGAGGAGTTGGTCTGGGACGGCAAGGGGCGGCTTCGCACCCACGCCCCATCGACCTATAAAATACCTGCCTGCTCAGATCGACCCCGCATCTTCAATGTCGATTTGTGGGATCAGCCAAATCACGAGGATACGGTGTTCCGTTCCAAAGCGGTAGGAGAGCCGCCCTTGATGCTGGGTATCTCCGCGTGGCTTGCGCTGGCGGATGCGGTGTCGGCGTGTGGCGATGGCTATCACGACCTGAACGCCCCGGCCACAGCCGAGGAAATTCTGAACGCCATCGAACGGGTGCGCCCCGGATGAGCTTTGATCTGATCCAACTGGCCGATGCGATCGCGCGACACGGCCCGGTCGCCCGCGTGGTTGTCGCAGCCACAGCCGGTTCAACCCCGCGCGAGGTCGGAGCATCCATGTTGGTCTGGCAGGGCGGGCAAAGCGGCACAATCGGGGGCGGAGAATTGGAATATCGCGCCACCGAAGCCGCGCGGGAATTGTTGGTTGGTGGCGGAAGCCGCACCCTGATACGCGTGCCGCTGGGACCGGATCTGGGTCAATGCTGCGGTGGGGCCGTCACGCTGCTGACCGAGCGTTTTGCAGAGGATGATCTGACTGGACCGGAAAGGGACGGGATCGTGGCGCGGGCGGTGATGGCCGTCGACACAACACCCTTGGCCGTAAAGCGTGTTCTGGATAAGGCGCGGGCCAAGGGGCTGCGCCCTGCCCCACAACTTCTGCATGGGTGGATGATCGAGCCCCTGACCCGGCCCACCACACCCATCTGGATTTATGGCGCCGGGCATGTCGGGCGGGCGCTGGTCAATGTTCTGTCGCCGGTGCACGATCTGGCGATCACATGGGTCGATACAGGCACAGACAGGTTTCCGGACGCCATTGCAGAGCGTGTGACCGCCCTGCCAGCACCCCATCCCGCTGTTGCCGCACGGCTGGCCCCGCATGACGCGCATCATCTGGTGCTGACCTATAGCCACAGCCTGGATCTGGACCTATGCCATGCGATCCTGTCTCGCCCGTTCGCCGGTGCCGGACTGATCGGCTCTGCAACCAAATGGGCGCGGTTTCGAAAGCGATTGGCCGCGCTTGGCCACAGCGTCGCACAGATCAACAGAATTCAATGCCCGATCGGTGATCCGGGCCTTGGTAAAACCCCGCAAGCCATTGCGATCGGGGTTGCCTCCGCGCTACTTAAAGGCGTGGCAAACAAAGAAAAAATCAACAGGGGAATGCCAGGTGACAGGAGATACGCGCCACGAAAACGCGCTATTGACACTTGAGGGGATGACGAAAGCCTATCCGGGTGTTGTGGCCAACGATCAGGTCTCATTTTCGATCCTGCCGGGCGAAGTTCATGCCCTGCTGGGGGAAAACGGGGCGGGCAAGTCGACGCTTGTGAAGATGATCTATGGCCTCGTCAAACCTGACGCGGGGCAAATGACGCTTCGCGGTGAAGGTTTCGCGCCGATCAATCCGGCGGCGGCGCGCAATTCCGGGGTGACGATGGTGTTTCAGCATTTCAGCCTGTTCAACGCGCTATCAGTTGCCGAAAACATATCGCTGGGGATGGACAACCCACCCGACCGGCGGGCGCTGTCTGCGCGCATACGCGAGGTCAGTCAAGCCTACGGCTTGCCGCTTGATCCGGGGCGCATCGTGGGGGAACTGTCTGCCGGGGAACGTCAGCGGGTCGAGATCATTCGCTGCCTTTTGCAAGACCCAAAGCTTTTGATTATGGACGAACCAACCTCGGTTCTGACCCCGCAAGAGGTTGATGTTCTATTCAGAACCCTGCGAAAACTGACCGCAGAAGGCACAGCGATCCTGTATATTTCGCACAAGCTGGAAGAGATCCGTTCGCTTTGCGAACATGCCACCGTTCTGCGGTTGGGCAAAGTGGTCGATACCTGCGACCCGCGCGAGAAGTCGGCGCGGCAACTGGCGGAAATGATGGTGGGTGACACGCTGCATGTGCCTTTCCGCGAGGCGGCAAAACCCGGCCCGGTGGCGTTGTCCTTGTCCGACGTGTCGATGAAATCCCCGACCGAGTTTGGTACGAACCTGCGCAACATCTCGCTTGAGGTGCACAAGGGCGAGGTATTGGGCGTCGGCGGTGTGGCGGGCAACGGGCAGGACGAATTGCTGGCCGTCTTGTCTGGAGAAGGACGTGCCCAAAGCGGGACAATATCGTTGGCGGGTGAAGAAATTGGAAATTTGCACCCCAATGCCCGCCGCGCTCGTGGTCTGCTGACGGCACCCGAGGAGCGTCTTGGACATTCGGCGGCGCCTGATATGAGCTTGACCGAAAACGCCCTTCTGACAGGCGCTGTGCGTGAAAAGCTCGTCAAACGCGGTTTTCTGCGCTGGGGCAAGGCCGAAACCTTTGCTCGCAAGGTCATCAAGGAATTTGACGTGCGCACCCCAGGGCCGGACAACGCCGCCGGTTCGCTGTCTGGCGGCAATTTGCAGAAATTCGTCATCGGGCGCGAGGTGCTGCAACGGCCGGAGGTGCTGGTGGTGAATCAACCGACCTGGGGGGTGGATGCCTCGGCCGCGGCGGCGATCCGGCAATCTCTTCTGGACCTTGCCCATCATGGCGCGGCAGTGATCGTGATCAGTCAGGATCTGGATGAGTTGATGGAAATCGCAGACCGTTTCACCGCGTTGAACGAGGGTCGTCTGGCCGATCCGGTGGCAACCCAAGATCTGGATGTTGAAACCATCGGCCTGATGATGGGCGGCGGCGAGCAGGAGAGCGCGGCATGATACATCTGGAAAAGCGTCCTCAGCCGTCAAAATTCTGGGCAGGGTTCACTCCGATCCTTGCGGTCGTCGCTACGATGATCGCGGGTGGCATAATGTTCTGGATGCTCGGAAAGCCCCCATTGGAAGCCATCCGCACAATCTTCTGGGACCCGCTGTTTCACGAAACTTTCGGACCCTATTCACGCCCACAACTTCTGGTCAAAGCCGCTCCGCTGATCCTGATCGCCATCGGTCTAAGCCTTGGGTTTCGCGCGGGCATCTGGAACATCGGGGCGGAAGGCCAATACATCATGGGGGCCATCTGCGGCGCAGGTGTCGGGCTGGCCTTTTATCCATCTGAAAGCGTTCTGATTTTCCCGGCCATGGTGCTGGCAGGAGCAATCGGCGGCTGGGCCTGGGCCATGATACCAGGTCTGTTGAAAGTCAAATTCGGTACCAACGAAATTCTCGTCAGCCTGATGCTGGCCTATGTCGCCGAGAACCTTTTGGCTTCGGTCAGTCAGGGACTTTTGAAGAACCCCGAGGGCATGGGGTTCCCCGGATCACGCAATTTTCGTGATTTTCCTGCCGCCTATAACACCGAACTGATCAGCGGCACCGGCATGCACTGGGGTGTGGCCACGGCCTTTATTGCCGTTATCTTCACTTATGTTTTGCTGACCCGGCATATGCTGGGCTTTCATGTGCGTCTGACAGGCGAAGCGCCGCGGGCGGCGCGGTTTGCTGGGGTCAATCCGACCCGTCTGATCCTGTTTTGTCTGGGCACATCAGGGGCGTTGGCCGGGCTTGCCGGGCTGTTCGAGGTCTCGGGCCCCTCAGGGCAAATCACCATCGACTTCAACTCTGGCTATGGGTTCACCGCGATCATCGTGGCCTTCCTTGGCCGTCTTCACCCCATTGGCATCCTGCTGGCCGCGCTTTTGATGGCCCTGACCTATATCGGCGGAGAACTGGCGCAACTGATGCTGGGTTTGCCAGGGGCCGCCATTCAGATGTTTCAGGGGATGCTGATGTTCTTCCTTCTGGCGATGGATGTGCTGTCCCATTACCGTATCCGCTTTAACAAAACCGCCACGGTGTAAGGAGAAAACCGATGGATCTTGGTCAAATCAATCCACTCCTACTGCTGGCGTCCCTGATGGTCGCGGCCACACCGATCCTTTTGGCGGCCATTGGCGAAGCGGTGGTCGAAAAGTCTGGCGTCCTGAACCTTGGGGTCGAAGGTATGATGATCACCGGTGCCGTCGTCGGCTTCGCCATTGGCGTCAACACAGGTAGCCCCACCGTGGGCTTTGTTGCTGCCGCTGCTGCCGGAGCCGCACTGTCGATGTTATTCGGCGTCCTGGTGCTTTACCTGATGTCCAATCAAGTCGCCACGGGGCTGGGGCTAACCTTGTTCGGACTTGGCCTGTCATCGCTGATCGGCAAGCCCTACGAAGGAATGAAAGCGCCCAGCATGGCCAAGTGGGACATCCCGTTGCTGGGCGATCTTCCAGTGCTTGGACCGATCCTGTTTCGACATGATCCCATGGTCTATGTCAGCCTGATCATCGTGGCCGCCACGTGGTATGTGCTGACGCGAACCCGCGCGGGCTTGATCCTGCGCGGGGTCGGCGAAAACCACGACGCAGCCCACGCGCTTGGCTACAAGGTCATTCGTGTGCGGCTGATGGCCATCGCCTTCGGTGGCGCGTGTGCCGGACTGGGCGGAGCATATGTCAGCCTTGTCAGGGTTCCGCAATGGGTCGAAGGCATGACAGCGGGCGCGGGCTGGATTGCCCTTGCCATCGTTGTGTTCGCCAGCTGGCGGCCATGGCGCGTGCTGCTTGGGGCATATCTGTTCGGTGGCATCACGGTGCTTCAACTTAATCTACAAGCCGCCGGTGCCGCGATCCCTGTCGAGATCCTGGCGATGAGCCCCTATGTCGTGACAATTCTCGTGCTTGTGGTTATCTCTTTGCGTGGCCAACATGGCGCGCCCGGATCACTTGGGCGCATCTTCCACGCAACGCACTAGGTTTCCCAGATGATCAATCCCGATATTCACCAGATCCTTGATGGGCACAAGCCCTTGGGCGGCGTGAATGTTGGCCGTGTCATGGACGTCCTGATCGTCGCCTCAGCGATCGCCATCGCGCTTGAAACCATGCCACAACTGCCGGGATATTTGCGAAACTTCCTGCTCAGTTTCGAAATTTTCCTGTTGGTCATATTTTCGATCGAATATCTGGTGCGTCTGACCACTGCCCCGCGTCCGCTGCGCTATGCGTTCAGCTTCTGGGGCATCATCGACCTTCTTAGCATCGCGCCTGCGATCGCGCTTCTGACCCCGCAATGGCTGGTGGTCCGTACGTTCCGCCTGTTGCGGCTGGTGCGGTTGCTGAAGCTGTTTCGTGGGTCACACGCGATGGAACGTCTTGTGGTCGCCTTCCGGCAGGTCCGGGGTGAACTTTTGGTCTTCGGCGTGATCGCCGGCCTGATGCTCTATGTCTCGGCGGTCGGCATCTATATATTCGAACACGACGCCCAGCCCGAGGTTTTTGCCTCGATCCCTGACAGCCTGTGGTGGGCGGTCGCCAGTTTCACGACTGTGGGCTATGGTGATATGTTCCCGATCACGCCCGGCGGCAAGATTTTCACCACCATCGTGCTTTTCATCGGCCTTGGGGTCATTGCCGTCCCATCGGCCATCGTGACCGCCGCACTTTTGGAAAGCGAAACCAACATTCAACGACGCATTCGCGAGGCTGCCGAGAGCACCGATGACCGCGAAAACGAAAAACCGAAATCTGCTCAATCCATCAAGGGAGAATGATATGCGTGCAGTAAAATCACTATTGGCCGGGGTGGCCTTGGCCGCAAGTTTGGCCGGGGTGGCCCAGGCTCAGGACAAGACCAAGGTCGGCTTTATCTTCGTCGGCCCTGTCGGCGACGGCGGCTGGACCTATGAACACAATCAGGGCCGCTTGGCCGTGGAAGAAGAGTTCGGCGACCAGGTCGAAACGATCTATCAGGAAAGCGTCCCGGAAGGCGCGGACGCCGAACGCGCGATCACGCAAATGGCGCTGTCTGGCGCGGACCTGATCTTCACCACTTCGTTTGGCTACATGGACGCAACCATTGCGGTGGCGGAGAAGTTCCCGGACGTCAAATTCGAACACGCAACCGGCTATAAAACCGCGCCAAACGTGTCGGTCTACTCGGCCCGCTTTTATGAAGGTCGCGCAGTTCAGGGTCACATCGCGGGCAAGATGACCAAGTCGAACATCGTCGGCTACATTGCCTCGTTCCCGATCCCGGAAGTGATCCGTGGTATCAACTCGGCCTATATTCACGCCAAAAAGGTAAACCCTGACGTCCAGTTCAAGATCATCTGGGCCTACACATGGTTTGATCCGGCCAAAGAAGCAGACGCCGCCAAAGCTCTGATCGAACAGGGTGCTGACGTCATCCTGCAACATACGGATTCGACCGCGCCGCAAGCCGCAGCGCAAGAAGCCGGGAACATCATCACCTTCGGTCAGGCATCTGACATGGCAGACTATGCGCCGATGCCGCGCGTCTCGTCGATCATCGACAACTGGGGCCCGTATTACATCGAGCGGACCAAGGCAGTCATGGACGGCACCTGGGAAAGCGCTTCGACCTGGGCCGGGATCGGCGCAGGCATGGTCGGCATTGGCGAGATCACGGACGCTGTTCCTGCCGACGTGAAAGCGGAAGCCGAAGCCCTGCGCGACGCGCTGGCATCAGGCGAATACCACGCCTTCACCGGCCCGCTGAACAAGCAAGACGGCTCGCCTTGGCTGGCCGAAGGCGAGACAGCAGATGACGGCACCCTTGCTGGCATGAACTTCTATGTCGAAGGTATCGAAGGCGAAATCCCCTCCAGTTGATCCAAGGAGATTTCAAACCATCAGACCTCGCCTGCGGGCGGGGTCTTTTCTATTTGGGTTGCCCCGGCCGCACACCCGGCAAAGGCTTTCGCTTTGGCTCGCATCATGCCAGTGTCGCGGCAAACGATGTTTCACGGGAGCAATAGATGCAGGATTTCATCGTCATTGGCGGCGGCATCGCTGGCGTGTCGGCTGGCGCGCGACTGTCCCATATTGGCCGCGTTACGCTGTTAGAGGCAGAGGCTGCCCTTGCCTATCACGCCTCGGGCCGGTCTGCGGCGATGTTCGAAGAAAGCTATGGCGCGCCCAGCGTGATTGAACTGAACCGCGCATCGCGTCGGTATCATGAAACCGAAAACGGCGGGGTGCTTAGCCCACGTGGTCTGATGATCGTTGCGAAACAAGGGCAAGAAGCCGCTCTGGCGCATGATCTGACCTCTATGATGATAGAGCGTATCTCGGTCGAGGAGGCCTGTGCGTTGGTGCCGATCCTGAAAGCCAGGACCATGGTTGGCGCGGGGTATCACGCGGACGCATGGGACATCGACACCGACCTCTTGATCCAGAACTTCGCCCGCGAGATTCGCGCGAACGGTGAGGTCATCACCGGGGCGCGCGTCCAGCACATCACCCTCTTGGCAACCGGATGGGAGGTCACGACCCCGAAAGGCACTTTCGCCGCCAGAACGCTGGTCAACGCAGCGGGGGCCTGGGCTGATCAGATTGCCGCGGTGGCTGGGATTGCGCCGCTTGGCATCCAGCCCTTTCGCCGGTCGATGGCCCGCATTCCGGCACCGGAGGACTGCGACGTGTCGCGTTGGCCAATGTTCATGGGCGCGGGCGAAAGTTGGTATGCCAAACCCGATGCTGGCGCCCTGATCGTATCCCCTGCTGATGCCGACCCCGTCGACCCGCACGACGCGTGGGCAGACGATATGGTCTTGGCCGAGGGTCTGGCCCGCTACGAAGAACTGGTGACGGAACCCGTCACACGGATGATATCGAATTGGGCGGGCTTGCGCAGTTTCGCACCCGACCGCAATCTGGTCATCGGTCCTTCACCGCGGCACGCGAACTTTCTGTGGTTCGCGGGGCAAGGCGGATACGGGTTTCAGACCAGCCCCGCCGCGTCGCAGTTGTTGGCCGATATTGTTGCAGGTTCCCCATCCGAACTGGGACAGGATACGGTTGCATCACTCAGCCCGGCGCGGTTCGCCTGATCAGCCCAACAACACGTTCAGATGCTTCACCACGGACCGGCCCAGAACGTCCGGTTCGTATCCGCCTTCCAGCATTGAAACGATCCGTCCTTCGGCAAACTCGTCAGCGACGGCCTTCAATTCACGCGTGACCCATTCATAGTCGGCATCGGTCAACTGCACGCTGGACATGTCATCCGCGATATGGGCGTCGAAACCAGCCGAGATAAATACAAACTCGGGTTTGAAATCCCTGAGGTGCGGCAGCCAATGGGCGCTGACAGCCTCGCGAAATTCCGCGCTACCGGCACCCGCTGACAGGGGAATGTCGACGAGGTTGTCGGTTTCCTTTTCGTGCCCCGTGAAGGGATAGAACGGGTGCTGAAAGCTGGAACAGAACAGGACACGTTCTTCCGTTTTGAATATCTCTTCGGTTCCATTTCCGTGATGCACATCGAAATCAACGATCGCAACGCGTTTTAGCCCGTGCGCCTCAATCGCGTGAGCGGCAGCCACCGCGATATTGTTGAACAGACAAAACCCCATCGCCTTGTCGCGTTCAGCGTGGTGGCCGGGCGGACGGATCATGCAAAACACCGGGTTGGCCTCGCTCGACATCACCAGATCAACCCCCAGCACGCCCGCACCGGCGGCGCGTTCCGCGGCACGCAACGTCCCCGGGCTCATCACCGTGTCGCCATCGACTTCAACGCTTTGCATCCCCTGCCCCGGCGCCAGCGCATAGACACGGTCCAGATACTCGCAGTCATGCACCCGCTCCAACTGCGCCCGCTCGACCAGTGGCGCATCGCGATGTCGCACAACGTAATCCATACCGGACATGATCAACTGGTTGTTGATCGCATCCAGCCGCGCCTTGCTTTCTGGATGCAGGGGGCCAGCATCGTGTTCTCGGCACTCTGGGTGCGATATGATTGACAGCATTCGGTCTCCTCTCCTGAACCTCGATCTAAAGCTCGCGTTCGACGATCACCACATCATGGTCATCCGGGTCCGGGCGTTGCGTGAACCCCAGATCTTTCATCAAACGCAGCATCGGGGTGTTCTTGCGCAGAACCGTGCCTTCGATGACATGAAGCCCATGATCCTGCGCGGCCTTGAACAAACCTTTCATCAGCTTCGTGCCCAGCCCCTGACTTTGGATGCGGTCCGACACAACGACGGCAAATTCACAGCTTTTCCAATCCGGGTTGATCACATAACGCGCCACACCGACCTGAACCGACTGACCATCAATCTCGGCCATCGCAACAAGCGCCATTTCGCGGCGATAGTCGATCTGGGTGAACTGCGCCAACAACTCGGGGCTGAGTTCATTCACCGATCCCATGAACCGCATCATCTTTGCTTCATTCGACAGATCGCGCATGAATTGCTTTTCATGCTCGGCATCCTCTGGCCGGATCGGACGGATGGTCAGGGGGGTGCCATCACGCAGGAAAGTCTGCCGTGCAAGGTGGCGCGGATAGGGATGGATCGCCATGTGATCATAGCGACCATCATTGGACGGCGGGCGCGCCACGGTAATGCGCGCATCCACTGCCAAGACGCCATCCGGCCCGGCAAACAGCGGGTTGATGTCCAGTTCAATGATCTCGGGCAATTCGCTGACGATGATCGAAATCCGCTTGAGCACATCCACCAGCGCCGCCCTGTCGACCGGGTCATAGTCACGGAAACTTTCCAGCGCCTTTGATACGCGTGTGCGATTTATAAGGCGTTCCGACAAGACCGAATTCAGCGGCGGCAGGGCAACCGCGCTGTCTTTCATCACCTCAACCATCGTGCCGCCAGCCCCGAACAAGATTGTTGGACCAAACACCGGATCACGACTGGCCCCGATCACTAGCTCGCGGGCTTGGCGCAGATGCGACATCGCCTCGACCGTGACGCCCGAGATTTTCGCATCAGGCATCGCGCTCTTTACGCTGCCAATGATTTCGTGAAACGCGCGCGTTACGGACGCGGCATGGGCCACGTTTATCTTCACGCCGCCCACATCGGTCTTGTGCGAAACATCGGGCGACGAGATTTTCATCGCGACGGGAAAGCGAACCGTTTCTGCCGCGATCAGCGCCTCGTTGGCGGTCTTGGCTTCAAAGGTCAGGTTCACCGGGATGTTGAATGCGCTGAGCAGCGCCTTGCTTTCGGTATCCGACAAAATGCTTCGCCCAGCGGCCAGCGCGTTGGCAATGATCATCCGCGCGCCATCCAGATCAAGTCCCTGTTCAAAAGCCCGCGCACGGGGAACTTCCAGTGACAGCTTTCGGTTGCGGTGATGTTGGGCGAGGTATGAGAAGCCTTCAACAGCCCGTTCGGGCGTCTCAAACACGGAAACTCCGGCTTCGGACAGCAATATGCGTCCTTCCGCAACCACATCTTCCCCCATCCAACAAGCAAGAACGGGCTTACTGTTGCGCTTCGGCAAGGCATCTTTCACGGCTTGCGCGGCAACCGTGGCGTCGGTCATGGCTTGCGGCGTCAACAGCACCAGAACGCCGTCGACTTCGGCGTCGGCAATCGCGGCCTTGACCGCCGCGCCATAGGCATCAGGGGTCGCATCGCCCAGAATGTCGACGGGGTTCGCATGGCTCCAGAACGCGGGCAGTATCTTGTCCAGAGCCTTACGCGTCGGTTCTGACAAAGGCGGAAGGCTTATGCCCAAATCTCCTGCACGGTCTGCGGCCAGCACACCTGCACCACCGCCATTGGTGATAATGCACAACCGGTCTCCGGAAGTTTTCTTGGTATTCGCCAAAAGCTCGGCGGCGGCGAACAATTGCCCCAACGTGTTGACCCGCACCGCACCGACGCGCTCCAGCGCTGCGTCGAACACCTCGTCCGAGCCGATCAATGCGCCGGTATGGGTGTGTGCTGCCCTCGCGCTGACGGCATGGCGGCCCGATTTCAAAACGATCACGGGTTTCAAGCGTGCCGCCCGGCGCATCGCCGACATGAAATTCGGCGCATCTTTCACGCCTTCTATATACAGCAGGATCGCATCGGTTTTCGGATCGTTCACCAGATAATCCAGAGTGTCGCCGATATCGACATCCAGCGAACTGCCCAAAGACACCATCGCCGAAAATCCCGAATGGTGCGGTCCGGCCCAATCCGCAATGGCCGAGATCAAGGCCCCGGATTGCGACACCATCGCAAGGCGACCCTTGGGGGCTTGCGACTTTAGAAACGTTGCATTCAACCCAAGCCACGGCCGCACCAGACCAACGCAGTTCGGCCCAAGGACCCGGATGCCGCCTTTGCGAGCTTCGTGCATGACTTGCGATTCATAGGCTCGGCCCTTCTGATCGCCATCACTGAACCCCGCCGACAGGATAATCGCCGCTTTCACACCTGTCGCCGCACAATCGCGCATGATGCCAGGAACCGTGCGTGCGGGGGTCGCTATGACGGCCAGATCAACCTCTTTCGATATGGCCGCTATGTTGCGGTGACATTCAGTTTCACCAATTTTTTTGTACTTGGGATTGATCGGATAAATCGCTCCGTCAAAACCACCAGAGATCAGGTTGGCATAGGCCAACCCACCGACGGAACTGCCGGACGGGCTGGCCCCGAACACGGCCACAGACCGTGGGTCGAAAAGAGGGCTGAGTGGGCTTTTGTCCATGCTGTTTGGTCCTTCACGCATAACTCTCCCGACAGGTCGGGCCGACAACTCCTCCTGCCGCGTTTCTGCACCTGCGAAGACGGCCTGTCTTTGATGTGGCTCAAGACTTTCAAGCAGGGTCACTTACATGTCCGAACCTTTTCAGGACCGGTCAAACCGACCAGTTGTCGCCGGAACAGGCCAGCTACCGGTTACACTGACGGTATCGTCGGCCTGAGACGGTCATCGCCAAGCTGTATGAGATCAACCTCCCGACACAAGCGGATCATCAAATCCCGGCGTTTGTCGGGGTATCCGGATGGTGTGCTCGGATCTTGTCAGATGACGTGGCAGGCGACCTGCTGCCCATTGCCCCGGTCCGTCAGCGGCGGCTTGATCTCCGCACAGACAGGTTTCGCCAGCGGACAGCGGGTGCGAAACACACAGCCTGAAGGCGGGTTCAGTGGCGACGGCAGATCCGCATCCAGAATAAGCACCTCTTTATCAGCGTAAGCCTTCGGGTCCGGTATCGGAACCGCCGAAATCAGCGCCTGCGTATAGGGATGGCCGGGCGCTCGATACAACTGCTCGGCCTCGCTGATTTCAACGACATTGCCAAGATAAAGCACCATCACGCGGGTTGATATGTGCTTCACGACAGACAGATCATGCGCGATGAAAATCAGGCTTAACCCCATATCTTCCTGAATTTCCATCAGCAGATTGATCACTTGCGCCTGAATGGACACATCCAGCGCCGACACCGGTTCATCGCAGATGATCAACTGCGGCTTCAGGATCAGCGCGCGGGCGATCCCGATCCGCTGACATTGCCCACCCGAGAACTCGTGCGGGTAACGGTTGATCATGTTGGGCAGGATACCCACGCGATCCAACACCTCGCGCACGCGAGCCTTCACCTCGGATTTCGAAACACTCGGATAGTGGGTCTTGAGCGGTTCAGCCACGATCTGGCCGATGGTGTCCGTCGTCATATAAAATGGGACATCAGAGCGGTTTGAGCAATGGAGGCTCTGGCTCGTTTGTGTGACTGATTATGCGGCTTGTTTTTGATGTTGCAAGCGGCGGTGTAGGATTGTCTGTTTCTTGACCCTTTTCCTTT
>NZ_JBSXNV010000034.1:0-116136 GCF_056857795.1 Aliiroseovarius sp. B-4 | reverse complement strand
GTGTCCGCCATGGGACCCTCCTGTCTGTTGATTGAGAGACCCCAATCGTCAGACAGACACGCCCATTCCCAAAGTCTCGACCGTCAGATCATCGCAACGCGCCGGCCACAAGCGCCCCCGCCGCGCGAGCGGCTTCGTCCTTGTCCGCACAGCCGACAGTCACCCAACATCGGCCCCCCCTTACACCAGTGACGTGACCCACAGGATCGTCGCATCCTCGGCACTGGTCGAGATCACGTTGTGTCCCATAGACGCGTCGTAATAGGCGCTGTCGCCGCGTTTCATTTCGACCGGTTCATAGAACTCGGTAATCAGGCGGATCGCACCCGTCAGGACATAGAGGAACTCCTCGCCGTCATGGCGCACCCAGCCGTCGAATTCGTCAAACGACCGCGCCCGCACCCGTGCACGATAGGGCAGCATGGTTTTCTTGGTCAGCGCACCGGCCAGCAATTCGTGCTCATAGGTGGCGGTGGCATGCGCCGCGCCTTCGCCGGTTTTGGTCACGGCCATGCGGCCCGACACTTGTGCGGCTTTTGGCGCGGTGAACAGTTGCGGCACCGAGATTTCCAGCCCGACCGCCAGCTTCTTCAACGCCTCATAGGTCGGCGACATCTGACCGTTTTCGATTTTCGACAAGGTTGACCGGGCCAGCCCTGCCTGCCGCGCCGCCTGCTCAAGCGTCCAGCCGCGCGATTTGCGCAGATCGCGCACCCGCGCGCCAAGGTCCAGCGGGCTGGGATCGGGGCGATCATCTTCGTTTTCACGGGCCAGTCGGATCAGGCTGGGTTGTTCGGGCATAGTCATGCGCTTTCAATACACGGAAACCCGGGTGATGCAACGGTGCACCCTTGCAAGTTCGCCCGGACGTTGGCACATCCCCCTTATGCTGTCCGAGTTTCGCCCCACCGCCCCGCTGCCCTCCGCGCCACAGGCGTTCAACATGGCGCGCTATGTGCTGACCCATGCGGCAGATCTGGGCGACAAGACGGCCCTGTCGGTGGTGACGCCGCACGGAACGGACGAGACCCATTGGACCTTTCGCCAGTTGGACCGTGCTGTGCGCGGCCTGGCGGGCGGGTTGTTGGCGCAGGGACTGGCACCGGGCGACCGGGTGCTGTTACGACTCGGCAACACGGTGGATTTCCCAATTTCTTTTCTGGGTGCGATTGCAGCGGGGCTGGTGCCGGTGCCGACCTCATCCCAGTTGACGCAGGCGGAAATCACCAAGATGTCGGCCATGGTCGCCCCGAATCTGATCATTGCCGATGACGGGATTGCCCTGCCTGCTGACACCAATGCTCCGGTTCTGGATGTGGATGGGTTGCACGGATTGGCCGATTATGCGCCAGCCCCTTTCCACATGGGCGACCCCGAACGGCCGGGTTATATCGTGTTCACCTCGGGCACTTCCGGCACGGCACGCGCTGTGGTGCATGCCCACCGTGCGATCTGGGCGCGTCAAATGATGTGGGATGGCTGGTATGGGCTGACCCGCGACGATCGTTTGATGCATGCGGGCGCGTTCAATTGGACCTATACGCTGGGCACCGGGCTGATGGATCCGTGGTCGGTGGGCGCAACCGCCTTGATCCCGGCGGCAGGCACGAGTTCGGCCCAGCTTGGCGAGCTTCTGGCGCGCGAGAGCGCAACGATCTTTGCCGCCGCACCCGGTGTTTACCGTCAGGTGTTGCGCGGCACTTTGCCCGCCCTGCCCGCCTTGCGTCACGGATTGTCTGCGGGTGAGAAACTGCCCGCCACCACGCGCGCGCACTGGGAGGCGGCCACGCTGACACCGATCCACGAAGCCTATGGCATGTCGGAATGTTCGACCTTCATTTCCGGCGCACCCAATCACCCGGCGCCTGACGGCACCCTGGGCTATCCACAACCGGGACGGCATATCGCGGTGCTGGACGCAGAGGGCCACGTCACCCCACGCGGCACGCCGGGCATTATGGCGGTGCATCGCAGCGATCCGGGTCTGATGCTGGGCTATCTTGGTGCAGAAACGGATACAAAGAACCGCTTTTCCGGTGATTGGTTCCTGACCGGCGACACTGTCAGCATGGGACCGGACGGCGCCATCACCTTTGAAGGGCGCTCGGATGACATCATGAATGCCGGTGGCTTCCGCGTCTCGCCGATCGAGGTTGAGGCCGCCATGGCCCTGCATCCCGGCATTCATGAAGCCGCCTGCGCCGAGGTGGCCGTGAAGGATGACGCAACGATCATCGCCTGCTTCTATACGCCCGAAGCTGATCCGGTCCCGCAGGAAGTGCTGTCAACCCATGCCCACGCACAACTGGCGCATTACAAATGCCCGCGCCTGTTCATCCCGCTGAACACGCTTCCGCGTGGTGCCAACAACAAGCTGTTGCGCGCGACCTTGCGTGAACATTTTGAATCGGGATTGCTCACCAAGCTGTGATCCACAGCACTTCCCATCCCTGACATTCCCCGGTAGAGACTTCGCCCAAGGAGACCCCAATGATCCGCCTTGATATTTTTTCCGACCCGATCTGCCCCTGGTGCTATATCGGTAAGTCACGTCTTGACCGGGCGCTTGAGGCGCGGCCTGACCATCCGTTCAAGATCGAATGGCATCCGTTCCAGTTGAACCCGGACATGCCCAAGAACGGTATGGATCGTCGCGCCTATCTGGAAACGAAATTCGGCGGACAAGAAGGCGCGGTGAAGGCCTATCTGCCCGTGGCGACCGAGGCCGAAGCCTCGGGCCTTGAGATCAATCTTGAAGGCATCACGCGCACGCCCAACACGCTGGACGCCCACCGCCTGATCCATTGGGCGGGGATCGAGTTCAAACAGAACGCCGTCGTCGACCGCCTGTTCCGCGCCTATTTCATCGACGGGATCGACATTGGCGACCCCGCGCGATTGGTCGAAATCGCGTCCTCAGTTGGAATGGATAGGGATGTTGTGGGCCGCCTTCTGGCGACAGATGCCGATGCAGACGACATTCGGGCCCGCGACATGGATGCGCGACGCAAAGGGGTCCAATCCGTGCCGACCTTCGTGCTGGCCAATCAACACGTGGTGTCCGGTGCCCAACCGACCGAGCTTTGGACACAGGTGATTGATGACCTGATCGCGCAACTGGCTGCCGGGTCATCCGAAGGCCCGGCGCATTGATCACCCGCCGTATTTCCCAGCACATTTCACCACAAACACCGCTGCGGTTGCGGGAATACGTGCTGTTGATCGCGGCCTTGTTTTCGATGGTCGCGTTTTCCATCGACTCGATATTGCCTGCCCTGCCGGAAATCGGCGCGCAGCTGGTTCCTGACAATATCAACAAGGCGCAACTTCTGATCAGCGCCTTCGTGATTGGCGCAGGCCTTGGGCAGCTTATCTTTGGCCCACTGTCCGACAGCATGGGACGGCGCTTTTCCCTGTCGATGGGCATGTTGCTTTACATCGTGGCCGCTTTTGCCGCCTTTTGGGCACAGTCGCTTGAGGCCATCCTGTTCTGGCGGTTCGTGCAAGGCTTGGGTGCTGCCGGTCCGCGCACCTGCGGCATGGCCATGACCCGCGACCTTTACGAAGGGCGGCAGATGGCGCGGGTCAACTCCATGGCGTTTGGGTTCTTCGTCTTCGTGCCGGCGGTCGCCCCGATGATCGGGCAATGGATCGTGCTGGGTTTTGGCTGGCGACAGATGTTCACCGCCTATATCCTGTTGGCCGCCGCGATCCTGACCTGGTTTCTGATGCGCCAACCTGAAACCCTGCCGAACGAGCGTCGGCGGCCACTGTCACTGCGGCCCACACTGGCGGCGTTCAAGGTGGTTTTGCAAACACGAGTGACGCTGATCTACATGGCGATCATCACGCTGGCATTCGGTCAGCTGATGTCGTTCATCAGTTCAGCCCAGCAGATTTTTGTCGATGTGTTGGGGGTTGGTACAAACTTCCCCTATTATTTCGCATTGGTGACGGTTTTTTCCGCCTTCTCTGGGTTCTTAAATGCCCAGCTTGTGATGCGTTTGGGAATGCGTCGGCTGGCGCTGGCGGGGTTTGCCACGCAGACGGTTCTGGCCTCACTGACGCTGCTTGCATGGTGGTGGTTGGCCCCACACGGCGCGTTTGCGCTGTGGCTGTTCTGCGGCTGGGCGACAACGCTGTTTTTCCTGAACGGGCTGAGCTTTGGCAACCTGAACGCGCTGGCCATTCAGCCGTTGGGCCATGTGGCGGGTACCGCAAGCGCCGTGATCGGTGCTGTGCCCACCGTGGCAGCGATCGCCATTGCGGCCCCGATTGGGTTGGCCTTCAACAACACGCCGTTTCCGCTTCTGATCGGGGTCACGACATGTTCGGCGCTTGCATGGGCGCTGATGCAACTGGACCGGGGAAACATGAGCTAGGACCCTGCCGTCTTCGCCTTGCTGGACGCCTCACGCGCCTCTTTCACCTTCATCGCCAAATCCTGCGCGATGGCAAACGCCCCCTTGATCTTGTCCGAGGTCTTGCGCCAGTCGCGGCGCACCACGATCTTGTTGTCACGCACCTTGGCCAGCCCGTTCTGGGCGTGGATGAACTCGACCAACCCTTCGGGCGAGGCAAACTTGTCGTTGTGGAACTGGATCGTCGCACCCTTCGGACCCCCGTCCAGCTTTGCGATGCCCGCACGTTTGCACATGCCCTTGATCCGCACGACCAGAAGCAAGGTGTTGACCTCTTTCGGCAGGGGGCCGAAGCGGTCGATCAACTCGGCGGCGAAGCCTTCAAGCTCGACCTTGGTGGCGAGCGACGACAGACGACGATAGAGGCCAAGGCGCACATCAAGATCAGGCACGTAAGTATCTGGTATCAAAACAGGAACGCCCAAATTGATCTGCGGTGCCCAAGTGCTGTCAGCGTCTGACAGCCCTTCAAGTTCGCCCGCCTTGATCTTGGCAATCGCCTCTTCCAACATCTGTTGATAAAGCTCATAGCCCACTTCGCGCATCTGACCGGACTGTTCCTCGCCCACCAGATTGCCCGCGCCACGAATATCCAGATCCTGGCTGGCCAGCGTGAAGCCCGCGCCCAACGCGTCCAGCGACCCGAGCACACGTAACCGTTTTTCGGCGGTCGGTGTCAGCGGCACACGCGGCTTGGTGGTGAGATAGGCATAGGCGCGCGTTTTCGACCGCCCCACCCGGCCCCTGATCTGGTAAAGCTGCGCCAGTCCGAACATGTCGGCGCGGTGTATCACCATCGTATTGGCGGTCGGAATGTCGATTCCGCTTTCCACAATCGTGGTGGCCAGAAGCACATCGTATTTGCCGTCGTAGAAGGCATTCATGCGCCGATCCAACTCGCCCGCCGCCATTTGCCCATGTGCCACCACGAACGTGACTTCAGGGACGTGATCGGCCAGAAACGCCTCGATCTCGGGCAGATCCTTGATACGTGGCACCACGAAGAAACTTTGCCCACCACGGTAATGTTCGCGCAACAGCGCCTCACGTATGGTGACGCTGTCGAACTCGGACACATAGGTGCGGATCGAAAGACGGTCCACCGGCGGCGTGCCGATGATCGACAGATCGCGCACACCTGACAGAGACATTTGCAAGGTGCGCGGGATCGGCGTGGCGGACAGCGTCAGCACATGCACGTCGGACCGCATTTCTTTCAGCCGTTCTTTATGCCCCACGCCAAAGCGTTGTTCTTCATCGACAATCAGCAACCCCAGGGTCTTGAACCGAACATCCTTGGCCAACAGCGCATGGGTGCCGACAACAATATCCATCGTGCCGCGGGTCATACCGTCGCGAGTCAGGTTCGCCTCGCGTTGTCCGACGAAACGGCTGAGCTGTCCGACCTGAATGGGAAACCCCCGGAAGCGTTCGGCGAAACTTTTATAGTGCTGTCGCGCCAACAACGTGGTCGGTGCAATGACCGCGACCTGCTGACCGGACATGGCCGCCACGAAGGCCGCGCGCATCGCGACCTCGGTCTTGCCGAAGCCCACGTCACCGCAGATCAAGCGATCCATCGGGCGACCCGAGGACAGGTCGGTCAACACATCCTCGATGGCGCCAAGCTGGTCTTCGGTCTCCTGATACGGGAACCGCGCCGAGAACTCCTCCCATGCATGATGGGGTGCGTCCAGCACGGGCGCTTTTCGCAGCTCGCGTTCCGCGGCCAGACGGATCAGTTTGTCGGCGATCTCGCGGATACGTTCCTTCAGCTTGGCTTTCTTGGCCTGCCACGCCCCACCGCCCAACTTGTCCAGCAGCCCGGTGTCCTGGCCGAATTTCGACAGAAGCTCAATGTTCTCGACGGGCAGAAAAAGCCGATCCCCGCCTGCATATTCCAGCGCCAGACATTCATGTGGCGCGCCCATCGCGGTAACGGTTTCAAGACCGGTGAACTTGCCCACGCCGTGATCAACATGGACGATCAGATCACCGGCGGACAGGCCTTGCGCTTCAGTCAGAAAGTTCTCGGCCCGTCGTTTGCGCTTGGGCGCGCGGATCAGACGGTCGCCCAATACGTCCTGTTCGGAAATCACCGTCAGATCCGGGCCTTCAAAGCCGTGTTCCAACGGCCAGACGGTCAGATAGACCCCGCCCTTGCCATCCGGCACATCGCGGAAATCGGTGATCCGCGTGGTGGCGATCAGACCTTCATCCGACAGCAGTCCTTGCAGCCGTTCACGTGCACCTTCGGAATAGGACGCAATGATCACCGGTTGATCTATCTTCGTCTCAACATGATCTGTCAGTGCTTTGAACAGATTGATGTTTTCCTGCTGACGCTCCGGCGCGAAATTGCGCCCGATGCGCCCACCACCATCCAGCACACCTGCACCCGTGGCTTGCGGAAGTGCGGCCAGTTGGACAACCCGCGTATCGGCCAATGCAGCTTCCCAAGCGGCATCATCCAGATACAGCAAGCCCGGCGGGCAGGGTTTATAGACCGTATCCATCCGGTTTTTCGCAGTCATGGCGATCTTACGGGTTTCATACTGATCAACAATCGCCTCCCACCGGCTTAGCCGCGACGGCGTCAATTGATCGTCCAGCATGACCGAGGCATCAGGCACGTAGTCGAAAATCGTCTCCAACCGTTCGTGAAAGAACGGCAACCAATGTTCGTTGCCCTGATGCTTGCGCCCGGCCGAAATGGCCTCATAAAGCGGATCGTCGGACCCGGCGGCCCCGAACTCGATGCGGTAGTTCTGACGAAACCGGGTGATCGCGGCCTCGTCCAGAATAACCTCGGACACGGGGGCCAGTTCGATGCGATTCAACGTGTCGGTGGTGCGTTGCGTGACCGGGTCGAAGCGACGGATGCCGTCCAGCACGTCACCGAACAGGTCCAGCCGCACCGGGCCGTCATGACCGGGGGCGTAGATGTCGATGATACCGCCCCGGATCGCAAAATCGCCCGGCTCCATCACCGTGGGCGCTTGCGAAAAGCCCATACGCACCAGAAACGCCCGAAGCGCATCCACGTCGATCTGGTGATCCACGCGCGCGGTGAAGGATGTTTCTTTCAGCAACGCCCGCTCTGGCACCCGCTGGGTGGCCGCGTTCAGCGTGGTCAGCAGGACAAACTTGCCTGCAATCTGACCCGTCGCCAGCCCCGCCAGTGTCGCCATGCGGGTGGCCGACACGGCTGCGTTGGGCGACATACGGTCAAACGGCAGACAATCCCACCCCGGAAAGCGGAGGATGGTGACATCGGGAGCGAAGAACCCCAGCGCGGCCTCCATCGCGGCCACCCGCTTGTCGTCGCGCGCGACATGCACAACCGGGCCATGACCACGGGCCAGTTCTTTCACCACCAATGTGGCGTCATAGCCTTCGGGGGCACCAGAGAGCAGCAATTTTTCCATGACGGCGAGGTAACGGCCTGAGGTCTGGTGTCAAGGGCGCAGGGTCAGCGCAATACACCCAATGACAGGTTTTGATACATCCCCCAGAGCGAGGTCACGAAGATCGCGCCCATGCCAAGGAACTGGGTTTGGACACGGTGGCGGTTCAGACGTTTACGCAGGTCTTCGCCCTCAAGCGCGCGTTCGCGGATCACGGCCGCGGTGTTCAACGACATCAGTCCAGCCAACGCAATCGGAAACAGCAGCAAAAAGACGGCCTGCGCAAATTCGACCTTGTACCAGAAGCCCAAGATTGCCATCGACGTGAACAAGGCTGCGGCAAAGCCGAGAATCCACAGGCCCGATACGCCCGCGACATACAAGACACGATTGCAGTTGATGCGCACCAGATCTTCAAGATCTTGTTGCGCCTCGCCTTCCAGCCGGGCGGCCTTCTGAATCAGATCAAACGGCACGCCAACCACCCAATGGCTGACGGTGGACCAGGCCACGGCAAGCGCGATCCAGTACCACAGGTTCGAAAAGGACCGCATGTCTATGATTTCAAATACGGTGGAATACCAATCCACGTGCACGTCACCTTGCTTCGGGGCCGTATTCCGGGCGGTCCGAACGTCGTTCGGATCGTCTGCCTGCTCGGGCCGGTCTTATATGTGGCCAGACTAGCTGCGGCGGCGCAGCAATGCCAGCCCGCTTTTGCAGCAAATGGCGGCAGATTGCGCACTTGTGATGGACGTGATCCCATGGCAGGAAGTTTGAAGCCAAAGCGGTCAGGTCCAGTTGTGCCCTGCCCGAGCCAGAGGAGACCAAGATGAGCCGCGCACCACATCCGACCACGGTCGCACCGTTTCCCATGACACGCCTGCGCCGGACCCGGTCCAGCGCCGCGTTGCGCAATCTGGTGCGGGAAAACACTTTGACGGTGGATGACCTGATCTGGCCTGTCTTCGTTGTGGACGGAGAGGATCACGAGGACGCCATCCCCTCGATGCCCGGCGTCACCCGCAAATCCGTCGACCGGCTTGTTGTCGCTGCGCGAGAGGCCGCCGATCTGGGCATTCCGGCGATTTGCATTTTTCCAAATACCGACCCGTCCCTGAAAACAGAGGCATGCGAGGAAGCGTGGAACCCCGACAACCTGTCCAACCGGGCCATTCGTGCGATCAAGGCCGCGGTGCCTGACCTTGCCGTGATGACCGACGTGGCACTGGACCCCTATAACATCAATGGTCACGACGGGATCGTCGTCGACGGCGAGATTGTCAACGATGAAACGGTCGAGGCACTGGTGAAAATGGCCTTGGCACAGGCCGAGGCGGGGGCGGATATTCTTGGCCCGTCCGACATGATGGACGGTCGCATCGGCGCGATACGTCACGCGCTGGAAGCCGCCGACCACCGCAACGTCACGATCATGAGCTACACCGCCAAATATGCGTCAGCCTTCTATGGTCCGTTTCGCGATGCAGTCGGCGCGTCCGGCGCGTTGAAAGGCGACAAAAAGACCTATCAGATGGACCCCTCCAATTCAGAGGAAGCCATGCGGCTGGTCGAACGCGATCTGGCCGAAGGCGCGGACATGATTATGGTCAAACCCGGCATGCCCTATCTGGATATCTGCCAGAGGGTGAAAGACACGTTCGGCGTGCCCACATTCGCCTATCAGGTGTCCGGCGAATACGCGATGCTGATGGCCGCAGCAGAAAATGGCTGGCTGGACGGGGACAAGGTGATGGTGGAAAGCCTGATGGCCTTCAAACGCGCAGGCTGCAACGGCATCCTGACCTATTTCGCACCTCGTATGGCGCGATTGCTCAAAGGCTTGTAATCCATCACACTTCATAGGCCGTTTTTCGCGCCTTTTGCGCTTAACGGGTGACAGCCGCGTCACTTGCCGCTATATTTTGTGGCAAGTGGGCTGAGAACCACAATCGAGCACATGTCGCGCCGATGGCGCATTCAACGAGGCGAAATTATGCAAAAGAACAGGCTTTCCCGCAGAGGATTCATGATAGCAGCAGGCGGCGCGAGCCTATCCCTGGCTGCCTGCGCCAACGGCATCGGGTCGCGCGACGGCGATCGTATCGACGCCCGCGTCGACAGCACGCTGGACTATCTTTACAACCGCTATCCGGGCACGCGGGAACTGGCATCGAAATCGACCGGCCAGCTGATCATGCCATTGGTTACTGAAGCTGGCTTTGGCCTGGGCGGGGCTTATGGTCGCGGCGCCTTGCGCATCAACGACGCCACTGTTGACTATTACCTGCTGACCCAAGCCAGTGCCGGCCTGCAAATCGGCGCGCAACAATATGCGCATGTGTTGTTTTTCATGACCGATCAGGCGTTACAGGATTTCCGTCGGGCCGCTGGCTGGGTGGCATCGGCAGACATCAAATACGCCTTCCAGACCGAAGGGGACCGTCTGACCGCAGACACGATCACCGCGTCGTCACCGGTGGTGGCAGTGGTGTTTGGTCAGGCAGGGTTGATCGCAGGTGCTTCGATCGAAGGCGCGAAATACACGCGGATCATTCCCTGACCCGGACGGATCAGAAACCAAAGAGGGCGGTATAAGACCGCCCTTTTTTATTACTTTACAGAACCTTACCCCGCGGTTTTCAACCGCTTAATCAAACTGGACGTGTCCCAGCGCCCGCCGCCCATTTTCTGCACGTCTTTATAGAATTGATCGACCAAAGCCGTGACCGGCAGCGACGCCCCGTTCTCATCGGCGGTGGACAGGCAAATTCCAAGATCCTTGCGCATCCAGTCCACAGCGAACCCATGTTCAAAATGATCATCCGCCATGGTCTTGTGCCGGTTGACCATCTGCCAACTGCCCGCCGCACCCCCTTGAATCACATCCACCACCTCGCGAATGTCAAGGCCGGCCTTTTCGGCAAAATGCAGACCTTCGGACAGGCCTTGCACCAGCCCTGCAATGCAGATCTGATTGACCATCTTGGTCAACTGCCCCGCGCCGCTGTCGCCCAACCGTTTCACGGTGCGGCCATAGGCCTGCATGACTGGTTCTGCCGCGTCATAGGCCGCCTGATCCCCGCCGCACATGATCGACAGAACCCCGTTTTCGGCCCCCGCCTGCCCGCCGGATACCGGTGCATCGACGAACGACACGCCCTGATTGGCGGCGGTGGAAAAAAGCTCTCGCGTGACGGCGGCTGATACGGTTGTGTGATCGACGAAGATTGCGCCCTTATGCATCCCCGCCAATGCGCCCTCGGCACCCAGGACGACGGCGCGTAAGTCGTCATCATTGCCGACGCAAGCCATGACAAAATCGGCACCCTTCGCCGCCTCGCGCGGGGTGGCCGCCCATTTGCCGCCGTGTTCCGTGGTCCAACGCTCTGCTTTCCCGGCCGTTCTGTTGAAAACGATCACCTCGTGCCCTTTTGCAACAAGATGTCCCGCCATGGGGTATCCCATCACGCCCAAGCCCAAAAATGCGCATTTCGCCATAACCGTTCCCTTCCGTTGAATTCCCGTGTGATGCACAGTAGTTACCGCGTGAGCAGGCAAGGTCAACGGCGACCGTGCAACGACATGTGCGAAACGGTGGATTAGGATTTAATGGGCAAAGTCGTTCTTTGGATGATCCGAATCGTGGCTGGCTTGATGGTTCTGGCCGGGCTGGTGATGACGCTGGTCTATTATCTGGCCGCACAATCGCTGCCCGACTATAATGTAACCCGGCAGACCGCAGGCATCACCGCCCCGGTCGAGATTGTGCGAAACAACGCCAATATACCCCATATTTTCGCTCAGAACGACGCTGACGTCTTTTTCGGATTGGGATACGTCCATGCCCAGGACCGGTTGTGGCAGATGATGATGATGCGACGCACCGCACAAGGCCGATTGTCCGAGGTATTTGGCCGTCGCACCTTGCAGGCGGACGAGCTGATGCGTCGGCTTGACCTGTACACACTGGCCAAAGCAGCGGTCGAGGTGCAGGATGATGATACCAAGGCTGCGCTGAAGGCCTATAGCTCGGGCGTCAACGCCTATCTCAGCCGTGTGAATTCCGAGGCGCTGGGGCGCGGAGCACCCGAGTTTTTCCTGTTTCCGAACGATGTTTCACCGTGGCAACCGGCAGACAGCATCGCGATTCTGAAACTTCTGGGCGTGCAATTGGCCGGTCAACTGGAAGAAGAACTCTTGCGCGCGCGCGTGACGCTTGCCCTGCCAGAGGATCGCGTGAAAGACATCCTGCCCGACATTCCCGGCACCGGGGTCGCCGCCCTGCCCGATTACGCCGCCCTGCTTGACGTTCCAAAGACCCGGTTTGCCAATCTGACCAAGCGTCAGGACCTGCCGGACCTGTGGCCGGCTCCGCGTCGCGGGCAGGCTGGCGCGTCGAATGCCTGGGCCGCATCGGCAAAACGATCCGCCGCTGGCGGCACTCTTCTGGCCAACGACCCGCATCTGGGATTCACCGCGCCTTCAATCTGGTATCTCGCGCGGCTGGAATTATCCACAGGTGGTGTGATCGGTGGCACCATACCCGGTATGCCAGCGATGATGGTCGGGCGATCTGACAGTTTCGGTTGGGGCGTCACATCGTCTTACCTGGACGATCAGGATTTGAACGTCGAAAAACTGAACCCCGACAACCCCAACGAGGTGCAAACACCCGAGGGGTTCAAACCCCTGATAAAACGCGGCTCGATTGTGCAGATCAAGGACGAAGCCCCCGTTACTTTCGACCTGCAATGGTCCGAGAATGGTCCGATCCTGCCGGGGCATCTGTTTGATCTTGGGATCATCACACCGCCTGGCCACGCCATGTCGCTGAACTGGACACTATTGACCAAGGAAGACCGCTCGATGAGCGCGGCAATTCGCCTGATGCGCTCGAAAACGGTAATGGAGGGGATCGCGGCAGGCTCTGATTATGTCGCCCCCAGCCTGACCTTGACCATGGCGGATCAAGAGAATATCGCGATGAAGGTAATCGGCGCGATGCCCAAGCGCGACGCGCAGCACCAGACCCGCGGCCGCATTCCCAGCCCCGGTTGGGTGGTCGAAAACCGGTGGCAGGGCATTCTGAGTTACAGCGCCAATCCCGAATTCGTGCAACCCACAGGCGGAATCGTTGGCAATACCAACAACAAGCTCGTGGACCGCCCATTCCCCAATCACATGAGCTATGATTGGGGCGACAGCCAGCGTGTGCAGCGCTGGAGCCGTTTGATGCAGGCGCGCGAGGTGCACACGCGCGACAGTTTCATCGAAGCCCAGCTTGATTCGGTGTCCGTCACCGCACGCACGCTTTTGCCGCTGGTTGGGGCGGATCTGTGGTTTACCGGCGATGCGGCCCCCGATGGCACCCCCGAGCGCGCACGCCAACGCGCGTTGGAGCTTCTGGCCAATTGGAACGGCGAAATGAATGAGCATATGCCAGAGCCGCTGATCTATTCTGCATGGCTGCGCGCTTTGCAAACCCGTCTGATCCGCGACGAACTTGGCCCGTTGGCCGGCGAGTTCACCCAGATCGAACCGATATTCATCGAACGCGTCTATCGCGATGTCGAAGGGGCCGGCATCTGGTGCGACGTGATCCAGTCCGCGCCCAAGGAAACCTGCACCGACATTGCCCGTGTCGCATTGGATGACGCCCTGTTGTGGCTGGATGAAAATGCTGGTGGCAAACAGGAAAGTCTGCGCTGGGGCGATTTTCACGAGGTCACGCATAAGCACCCGGTTCTGGGGGACATACCCTTCCTGAGTTGGTTCGTGAACATTCGACAGTCAACTTCCGGGGGCGACAACACGCTGATGCGTGGACGCACGGCGGGCACTGGCAATAATCCCTATCGCAATGTGCATGGGGCCGGATATCGGGGCGTCTATGATTTTGCCGACCCCAACAGTTCGCTGTTCGTGATTTCGACTGGCCAATCGGGCCATCCGCTATCGCGGCACTATGACGATCTGGGCGAGCTCTGGCGGCGCGGGGAATACACACCAATGTCGCTGGACCCAGCCTTGGCGCGGGCAGCGTCAGTCGGGGTCACGCAGCTTGTGCCGAAGAACTAGCGCCGTCGTCGAACCAACAGTCAGGATATCCGGCGGGCTGGCAATGTTCAAAGCGCCGCATATTCCGCAGCCTGCCGTTCGGTCCAGGTCACGGTGATCGCCCAGCCCTCTTCGCCCGGCTCTTCGGTCTCGACAATTCCCTTGTCAAACAGCCATGCCCTTTTGCGTCCGTCCGAGAAAGCCAGAACCACAGTCTCGGTCCTGCGAGGTGTATCAAGGGCGGTGTCGATGGCCAGCACCAGATTATCGAACCCCTCACCCGTCAGGGCCGAGATGGCCAGAATGCTGTCATTACGCTCGGCCTCGCGGCGGCGGGCGTCTTGTTCGTCGGCGTCCAGAAGATCGATCTTGTTCCAGATCTCAAGCTGGGGCGTGTCTTCGCTCACCCCAAGCTCCGTCATGATCAGATCGACATCATGGGCCTGTTCATCGGTGCTTTCATGGCTGATGTCGCGCACGTGCAAGATCAGATCGGCGGCCAGAACCTCTTCCAGCGTCGCACGGAACGCGGCCACAAGCTGTGTCGGCAGGTCCGAGATGAAACCCACCGTATCGGACAGGATCACCTTGCGTCCGCCCCCTTGCGCGGGCTGCTTGCCGATCGCGGGCAGTTCGATCTGGCGCATGGTGGGGTCAAGCGTGGCAAACAACATATCCTTGGCCAGAACCTTCGCCCCGGTCATCAGGTTGAACAGGGTGGATTTTCCGGCATTGGTATAACCGACAAGCGCGACAATCGGATACGGCACCTTGGCGCGGGCTGCGCGGTGCAATTCGCGGGTCCTTACGACCTTTTCAAGCTGTTTGCGCAACCGATTCAATTGGTCATCAATGGCGCGACGGTCGGCCTCGATCTGGGTTTCACCGGGGCCGCCGACAAAACCCAGTCCGCCGCGTTGACGTTCAAGGTGGGTCCACGCCCGCACGAGCCGTGTGCGTTGATAGGTGAGCGCCGCCATTTCGACCTGCAACACCCCTTCGCGGGTGCGCGCGCGGTCGGAAAATATCTCAAGAATCAAACCGGTCCGGTCAAGGATCTTGACCTTCCATTCCTTCTCGAGATTACGTTGCTGCACCGGGCTGACCGGTCCGTCTATCAAAACCAGCTCAACCTCGGCGGCGTGCAGCTTTGCCCCCAGTTCCTGCAACTTTCCCTTACCAAACAGCTTGCCGGGATGCGGCGTGGGCAGGCGCACAACCTCTGCGCCGACCACTTCCAGATCGGGCAGGGCCATCGCAAGCGACACGGCTTCCTCAAGCGCTGGGGCCGCGTCTCGGCGGTTGCGGTCGGATGTCAGTTCGGGGTGGAAAACCCAGGCCCGCGTGGGCTGTTCTTCCCGGTCAATGAGGTCGCTCAGCTGTCTTCGCCATCATAAAGGTTTATTGGTTGGCCCGGCATGATGGTTGATATCGCGTGCTTATAGACCAACTGCGACTGTCCATCTCGGCGCAGAAGGACGCAGAAATTGTCAAACCACGAGATCACGCCCTGAAGTTTCACGCCGTTGATCAGGAAGATCGTCACCGGAACTTTCGATTTTCGAACATGGTTCAGAAACGCGTCCTGTAGGTTCTGTTTGTCGGCAGCCATCGCTTTTTTCCTTTTTTCTCTCGTGCTGCCGGACCCCGGCAGAATATCTCCTTGCCGCCACTATGGCGTGAGGGCTTGACCTTTTCCACCCCCTTTTTGCACCTTGGGATCAAGGAATTGACCAGAATAGCGTCGGGACGAGCCGCAGCGCAGCACCTCGCCCATCACGTGCAAACACTGAGCGCGACGCGTCAGCGCCGCCAGACTTCGGGGCTGAGCAGCGCGATGATGGCCAGCATTTCCAGACGGCCAAGGATCATTGCCCCGGCCAGAACGGCCTTGGCCGGGTCTGACAGGGTGCTATAGGAAATCGGCTCGGCCGCTGCGACCTGCGCAATCGGCCCGGTCGTGGTCAGTGCAGCAATGGTCAGCGTCATGGCGCTTTCGAAATCCTGTCCCAGCAGCGAAAACAGCCCCATCACCAGCGCCACGGACATCGACATCAGCATGAAAAAGACCCATGCCATGTAAGCCCCGCGACCGCGGATGTGACGTGCCTCGGTGCCTGATCCGCCGACCGAAGATGGATGGACGAGTTTTTCCATTTCACGTAACCCGTGCAGATACAGCGCATAGACGCGCATCAACTTTGCCCCGCCCGCCGTTGTGGCGACCCCGCCACCGATCAGTGCCAAACCCATCAGGATCAGCCCTGGCGTCTGAAGACCCGACCAATCCCGGCTGACAGACCAGGCGGCGCTGTCGAATCCGGTCGTTGTCAGGAAGGACAGCACCGTAAAGAAGCTGCCCCAAAGAGACGTCAGACCAGCAATCCAGTTCTGCTCTTCATCCACTTCATAAGCCCCCACCCAGTGACGCAGGAACAAAAACAATGGCAGCACGACCACGA
Source organism: Aliiroseovarius sp. B-4 (assembly GCF_056857795.1). Classification (NCBI taxonomy): domain Bacteria; kingdom Pseudomonadati; phylum Pseudomonadota; class Alphaproteobacteria; order Rhodobacterales; family Paracoccaceae; genus Aliiroseovarius; species Aliiroseovarius sp. B-4. The sequence goes on along the minus strand of NZ_JBSXNV010000034.1, from coordinate 99,786 downwards.
TCACCAGTGCCAAGCGGATTTCGGGGTCGTCCGACAACCGCCGTCGCCGTTCGCTGCCCTGCATGTCCGACGCAAAGGTCACGCGCGAGATGGCGAAAATGAAGAAGAACGCCATCACAATCTCTCCGGCATAGCCCGAATTGGCGCCCGACGGACCACCGACCGGAGAGATACCGCTGGTCGCAATGGTCGACATCGCGTGGCTCAATGCGACAAAGGCCGTATCACCGGCAATGATCAGACCCAGCCATAATGCCGCGGTAAGGCCAACATAGACTGGCAGAAGGCGCACACCATAGGTTCGGATACGTTCAGAAAAGTCGGCCACGCGCGTGATCTGGCTGACACCCGCGCCAAACCGGGTGTCGCCTGACGCGGCTGCTCCGCGCTTGCCGAACCTGGCCCGCACCTCGAACCCGCCCAGCGACATCGGGGCCAGAATGGCGATCGCACCGACCCAAATGAACAGCCCGCCCATCCAGCCCACCAAGGCGCGCCAAAGGTGCACCGACCTGGCAATGCGATCCGCATCTTCAAACAGGGTTGCGCCCGTGGTGGTCAGGGCCGATACCATCTCGACATAGGAATTCAGAAAGGTGGTCGTGCGCACAGCCTGATGAAAGGGCACCGCCAGCATCACCGGCAACAGAACGAACAGCCCCAGCAGGGCCAACAGATGACGTCGATGTCGGGTCGAGCGGTCTCGATCAGCCATCGCTATCGCCAGAAACGAGGTCAGAAATCCGAACAGCAGCGCGCCATAGAGAAAGACCCGCGCCTCGTAAAACTCGCCAATCATCCAGCCGAAGCCCGCGGGCATCAACATCGCAAGCGCGCTGATCCCCATCAGGATCACAAGCAGCGGCAGTTTGACGATCGTGGCAAGCATGGCTTTGGCCTTGTCCGGGCGGCGGGATCAGAAGAAATCGATGGTCACTTGCAGCAAGCGTTCGACCTCGGGCACGTCTGCCGCCATCGAGAACAAGGCGATCACGTCCCCTTCGTCGATCCGCGTCTTGGCGGTTGGCTTCACAACCTTGTCCCCCTTCAGGATCGCACCGACAAGAACGCCCTCGGGGAAATCAATGTCGCGCACCGCTTTGCCCGCGATGGGCGATGTCGAAAGCACCTGTGCCTCGATCACTTCCGCTTCGGCATCGCCCAGCGAATAGACCTCGCGCACTTTACCGCGACGGATATGGCGCAGGATCGAGCTGACGGTCTGGGTGCGCGGGTTGATATAGGCGTCGATCTTCAACGGTTCCATCAGGTTGACCAGCGACGGGTCATTGATCAGACAGATCGACATCGCACATCCCGCTGTCTTCGCCCTGACAGCGGCCAACAGATTCACCTTGTCGTCATCCGTCACCGACAGGATCGCGTCAGCGCGGGGCACACCGGCTTCGTTCATCAGTTCGATGTTCATTGCATCGCCATGCAACACCACCGTGCGTTCCAACGCATCGGCGGCACGCTCGGCGACGGCGCGGTTCAATTCGACAACCTTGGCGCGGATCCGGTCAGTCCGGTTTTCCAGCTCCCGCGCCACGGCCAAACCCACATTGCCGCCGCCAAGGATCACGACACGCTCTTGACGCTTCACCGACTTGCCGAACACTTCAAGGGTGCGGTTTACATCCTCGGTGCGGGTAAACACATAAATCTGATCGCCGCCGAACAACTGGTCCCCTGCCTCGGGCGCAAACAGGGATCCGTCGCGTCGAATGCCGACCACCACCGCGCTGAGTGTCGAGAACAGATCGGTCAACTGACGCAGCGGCGTGTTGACCACCGGACAGTCATCGGCGATCTGAATGCCCAACAGTTGAACGCGCGCGTCCATGAAGCTTTCGATATCAAAGGCCGATGGCGCTTGCAGCCGTTTCAACACCGCCTGCGCAACCTCGCGTTCCGGGCTGATCACGACATCAATGGGCAGATGGTCGCGCCGATACATGTCGGCGTAAATTGCATCCAGATAGCTTTGGGCGCGCAACCGCGCGATCTTGCGCGGAATGGCAAACACAGAATGCGCGATCTGGCAGGTGACCATATTCACCTCGTCCGAATGGGTCGCGGCAATGATCATATCAGCATCCCTGGCCCCGGCGCGGTCCAACACATCGGGATAAGAGGCATGGCCCGCCACGCCTTGCACATCCAGCGTATCCGTCGCCCGCGCAACAAGTCCGGCGTTGTTGTCCACCACCGTCACGTCATTCTTCTCGCTGGACAGGTGACGCGCAATTTGCCAGCCCACCTGACCGGCACCGCAAATGATGACCTTCATCCGGTTCTCCCTGATGTCACATCAAAAAATCCATGGCAGATGGTCCGATCAGGGTCAATGCCCGCAGACCAAAACCGCCCACCACCGGACATGGCAAGCCCAAGATGATCAGGCGTCGGCCTCGACTTCTGTTTCTTCGTTTTCATCCGCCACATAGGCAACACGTGCCCCTGCCTTCGACCCGGTGACAACCCCCAGAGATTTCAGTTTGCGATGCAAGGCCGACCGTTCCATACCAACGAAATTCGCCGTGCGAGAGATATTGCCGCCAAACCGGTTGATCTGCGTCAGAAGATATTCCCGCTCGAACGCCTCGCGGGCTTCGCGCAGTGGCATCATCGCCAGCGCACCTGACACCACGATCCCCTGATCGCCGCTATCATCTCCACCGCTGTCCTGCCCCGGCAGGTCAGCGGCTTGAATTGGCCCGGTGCCTTCGCCCAGAATAAGCACCCGTTCGATCATGTTCTTCAACTGTCGCACATTTCCGGGCCATTGCATGGTTTGAAGCATCGCTTCCGCATCATCGGCCAGGTCGCGCAACGGCAGACCCTGATCGCGGTTGAACGCTTTCAGGAAAAAGCGCGCAAGCTCAGGAATATCCTCGCGGCGTTCGCCAAGGGGCGGCACGGCAATCGGCACCACGTTCAGCCGGTGATACAACTCCTCACGGAAGCGACCACCGTCGATTTCAGCCTGCAAATCGCGATTTGTCGACGAAATGACACGCAGATCGACCGAGACCTTGTCGTTGCCACCCACACGCTGAAACCGCTGATCGACCAGAACGCGCAGGATCTTGGATTGCGTGCCCGGCGGCATGTCAGCCACCTCGTCGAAATACAGCACGCCGCCATTGGCTTCTTCCAACAGTCCCGGTTCGATCCCGCGTTCGGCGCTTTCGCGGCCAAACAGCACCTCTTCCATCCGATCCGCTTCGATCGAGGCGGAGTTGACCACCACGAAGGGTGCCGACGCCCGGTCGGAATTGGCGTGCACATAGCGCGCAGCCATTTCTTTCCCCGCGCCCGCGGCACCGGACAGCAGCACACGACCGTTCGACTTAGTTACCTTATCCAGATGGGATTTCAGCGACTTGAATGCCGCACTTGATCCGATCATCTCGGTTGGGTGGGTGTCACGGCGTTTCAGTTCGGTGTTTTCGCGGCGCAGGCGGCTGGTTTCCATCGCACGCCCGATCACCACCATCAACTGGTCGATGTTGAACGGCTTTTCGATGAAGTCGTATGCCCCTTGCTTGATCGCGGCGACGGCAATTTCGATATTGCCATGACCCGAGATGATCACCACCGGGACTTCGGGATGTTCGCGTTTCACCATTTTCAGGATATCGATCCCGTCCATCGCTGAATCTTTCAGCCAGATGTCCAGAATCATCAGCGACGGCAGTTCCGCTTTCACCGCCGCCACCGCTTCGTCAGACGTTCCCGCCAATCGGGTCGTGAAGCCTTCGTCTTCCAGAATATCCGAGATCAGTTCCCGGATATCCCGTTCATCATCGACAATCAGAATATCGCTCATGTTGCCCCCGCTTTCTGCTGCTCGGTCCGCCCGTCATCCATGGGCAGAAAAATTCGTGCAAGTGCGCCTGCATGGCCGCCATTGCCTTGAAAGGCGGGCGCGTCTTCAAGGGTCAGACGCCCGCCATGCTCTTCGATAATCTTCTTCACAATCGGAAGCCCCAGTCCGGTTCCTTTTTCCCGTGTCGTGACATAGGGTTCAAACAGCCTTGACCGGTCTTCCGGCAATCCAATTCCGTTGTCGGCGATTGTGATCTCGATCCCGCCCGCAACGCGCTGCATGTCCACCCGAATCTCTGGTGAATGATTCAGTGGCGTTCCCTTTTCCTCTAATGTTTCAATCGCTTCACCGGCGTTCTTTATCAAGTTCGTCAAGGCTTGCCCGATCATGGTGGGGTCAATCTCGACATTGATCGGCCCATCCAGCAATTCAGCACGAATGGTCACACCCTCCTGACCCGCCTGCTGAAGCAGCACCGCGTCGCGCACCAAGGTCACGATATCGGTCGCGCGCCGTTCAGGTTCGGGCATACGCGCGAATTTCGAGAATTCATCGACAATGCGACGCAAGTCATTGGTCTGGCGCACAATAACATCGGTATATTGCTCCAGCGCCTCCACGTCGATACCGTCCACTTTGCTGAATTTACGCTTGATACGTTCAGCGGACAGTTGGATTGGGGTCAACGGGTTCTTGATTTCGTGGGCGATGCGACGGGCGACGTCGCCCCATGCCGCCATGCGCTGGGCAGACACGAGGTCGGTGACATCGTCGAACGCCACCACATAGCCCTCCAACCCGCCCTCATCCGACCGGCGTGTCGCGATGCGCACCAACAGGTTTTCCTGCTTCCCGCCACGCGTAAGACGCAGTTCTGTCTGGGCGGTTTCACGATTGCCGCTTGCCACATCGTCCAGAAGGGATTGGAATTCGGGCACCACCAGCGCCAGTTCCCGTTCGACGCCGGTTTCATCGCGCACGTCCAGCAGATCTTCTGCGGCACGGTTGACGAAAGTCACTTGCCCTTCGGCATTCAGGCCGATCACACCGCCGGTCACGGACCCAAGCACGCTGTCGAACAACCGCCGGCGGCGTTCGATCTGTTCGGTGTTTTCCAGAAGTCGGGCGCGCTGGCCTTTCAACTGGGTGGTCATCTGGTTGAAATACCGGCCCAACATGGCGATCTCATCATCGCCATCTTCCTCGATGACGCGCACGTCCAGATCGCCTGCCCCAACCCGCTGCGCGGCCCCAGCAAGCCGCCCGACCGGGCGGGCCAGACGTTCGGCAAAAGACATGCCCATCCAGATGGCCGCAAGGATCAGGATCACCGCAAAACCCAGATAGATCAGACCAAACTGGAACAGCCGCTGGCCGCGCTGGCTTTCCAACTGGTTATAGACGCGGGCCGCTTCCTGCGTTTCGTCGACAAGGTCCAGGATCTCGCCGTTCACATCGCGGGTCAGTTGGATCAGGTGGTCCGAGAAATTGTCCAGCTTGATCAGAACCCGGAACTCGTTGTTCTGCCAATCCTCGATGACCACGGTTTCGCCCGCAAGCGCCCGGTCCAGATCGGCCTGGCTGGGTTGTTCATAATCGAACAGATACGATCCGCCACCCCGCACGCGGATAACACCGTGTGAATCGATCACATAGGCTTCACGCAGCCCACGCTGGATCCGAGCCTGACCCTGTGTCAGCAACGACCCAAGTTCAGCATCCGTCAACAGCAGTTGCGATTGGCGCTGGCGTTCAAGAAACACCGCGATGGCTTCACCATCCTGCACCAGCCCATCACGGCTTTCCTGCTTATAGGCCTGCGCGGCGGAAAGGGAATTGCCAACCACAGTGCGCACCCGGTCGGAAAACCAGCCCTCAAGCCCCATATTCAGGGTCAACATCGCAAAGATTGCCACAAGGATGGTGGGACTGAGCGCGATGACCGCAAATACCACAGTCAATCGCAAATGCAGCCGTGACCCCGCGCTTTCCTGACGGCGCGCCACGATCATTCGGCCAAGCCCTGCCAGAACAAGCCCCGCCACCATGATTACATAGATCACATCAGCCAGCAGGATCAGTCGTAACGTGTTGCTATCAGCGCGTTGGGCAAAAGGTCCAAGCGTCAAGAATGTCACAATGGCCAGAACCGGGCCAAGGACAACCATTCCAAAGGCACCAACCGATCTGAACCTGCGCCACCGGCGCATGGACAGATATTGGTCCAGCCTCGACTTCCGCACCGCGCGTCGCGCCACTGTGCTCGCCCCTACTCGTCATGGCCGCGTTTCCGCAGCGACCGCCTGAGTGGCCCGGGTCTTTGCCCAATTGCCACGCTCTGTTGCCCTTTTACATCAACTTACGGCGGCGTGTCACCTCGATTTCGAGCTCGGTGATCTTTTTACGCAAGGTATTGCGGTTGATTCCCAGCAAATCGGCACATTTAGCTTGGTTGCCGCCGGTCGCGTCCAGTGCGATTTCGATCAACGGAAGCTCCACTTCGCGCAAAATCCGCTGATAAAGCCCGGTTGGCGGCAGTGTTCCGCCGTGCAAATCGAAATAACGTTGCAAATGCCGGGCGACCGAATCTGACAGACGTTCATCGCTGATATCCGCTGTCACGAACGATGCAGAGGCCGCTCTGCCCAAAGCCAGTTCAACTTCCGCCTTGGTGATTTCTTCCTCGGCGCTGGTCACGACAAGCCGATTGACCAGATTTTCCAGTTCACGCACATTTCCCGGCCACGGGAACGCCCGAAGGGTCTGCGCTGCGTCAGAGGAAAACCGCCGTTCGGGCAGACCATCGCGCGCGGCACGGGCCAGGAAATGTTCGGACAGGGCGGGGATATCCTCAAGCCGTTCGCGCAGGCTGGGCACCGGGATCACGACACCGGCCAGGCGGTAATACAGATCTTCGCGAAAAGCGCCCTGCGCCGCCGCCTTTGCCAGATCCCCTTGCGATATCGCCAGAACACGCGGACCGTTCGGCCCCATACCGTCCAGCAGACGCGACAGGCGCGCTTGCGCATCCGCATCCAGATCGCCGACGCCATCAAATAAAATGGTGCCCCCACGCGCGCGCCGGACCACATCGCTGACCCCGTCCGACGGGGCAAGATCATCTGGCGTCGCGATGATGAAAGGCCCTTCGCGCCGCTCGGAGAAGTCATGCAGGGCCTGTGCGATCAGCGACTTTCCCGTGCCGCTTTCGCCGGTGATCAGCACCGGCAGGTCAACATTCAGAACCCGCGCAACAAGGCGATACAGCTCTTGCATTGCAGGGGTGCGCCCAACCAATGGCAAATCCGTCGCGGTGTTGGCGTGCGGGGCCGCTTCGGCATCACTGGGCGTTCGCACTCGCTTGCGTTCCAACGCCTGCGCCGTGCGCTTCATCAGGTCCGGCAGATCAAACGGTTTCGGCAGATAGTCGAACGCCTCCGCCTCGGCGGCCTGAATAGCGGTCATGATGGTGTTTTGGGCTGAAATGACGATCACCGGCAGGTTGGGCCGCAATTTCGCGATCCGCGGCAGCGCCTCCAACCCGTTTCCATCCGGCATGACAACGTCCGAGATTACGGCATCCCCGCGCCCGTCTTCGACCCAGCGCATCAGCGTTGCCATCGACCCGGTGGCGTGCACCCGGCACCCCGCGCGGGTCAGCGCCTGCGTCAAAACGGTGCGGATCGTACGATCGTCATCGGCGACAAGAACGGTTCCGTCCATGGTCAGCCTCCTTTCCGATTGGGGGCCGGGGCGACCGGCAGGGATATGCGAAATGCGGTGCGTCCGGGACGGCTGTCGACCGAGATCAGCGCGCCGTGATCCGTCAGGATCTTGGACACCAGCGCCAGACCCAGCCCGGTTCCGTTTTCGTGTCCCGAAACAAACGGGTCAAATACATGATCGGCGATGTCGGCGGGCAGGCCCGGACCGTTGTCGATCACCTCGACCTGCAAGGGCAAACTCGCTTGGCCACCTTCAGGCAAGTGCAGACGCAGCCCCGCCTCGTAATAGGTGTGTATTTCTATTTTCCCTTCGCCTTTGCAGGCTTGTGCGGCGTTCTTCAGCAAATTCAGAAAGACCTGTTGTATCTGATCGCCATCAACCCAGACATCCGGCAAAGATGGATCATAAGCCTCGGAGATTACCATGCCGGGTGCAAATCCGATCTGCGCCGTTGCCCGCGCACGATCCAGAATATCGTGAATATTCACTGGAGCGCAGGCGGGTGGGCGCAGATCGCCAAACTGCTCCACCTGATCCAACAGCGCCACAACACGGCGGCTTTCTGCGACGATCAGGTCGGTCAGTTCCCGATCTTCCGAGGACAGTGACATCGACAAAAGCTGCGCGGCCCCGGTGATCCCGGCCAGCGGGTTCTTGATTTCATGGGCCAGCATTTCGGCCATGCCGATGGCTTGCCGCGCCGCCACCTGCGAGCCTTGCACCCAGCCCAGATGCTCGGCCCCATTGCGCGGCTGAAGCAGGATCAGGACGTGGTTCTTATCGCCCCCCGGCGTGGTCAGCGGCGAAAACTGAACATTGATTTCGCGCAGATCGCCGCCCGGCAGGGTCAGCTTGGCGCTGTCCACATAAAGCGGGCCGCCGGTGCTTCGTACCCGCGCAAGGGCGTCGTCAATATCGACGGATAGTTCAATTTTTACACCCAACCGAGCACCGATCAGGCTGCGTTCCGAGATGTTCAGAAACATCTCGCCTGTGCCGTTCAACCGTTGAACGCGTCCGTCTTCACCAAGTTCGATCGCGGGCACCGGCAATGCCGACCAGAGATGACCGTCCCCACTCATGCCGCGCGCCGTTCGGTTAGCATGGCGTCAGGCAGCATGGACAACACATCAGCGGTGTCGCGGTTTGACAGGATGCGACGGCGCAACCCGGCATCAGTTTCGACCATATCCATATACCAGCCCAAATGCTTTCGAATGACCCGTGCGCCCAGATCAGCACCGTAGAAATCAAGACTGGCCCGGTAATGCTCCGTCACCATATTCGCCAAAGCCATGCCCTGCGGGATCGTCGGGGCGGCTGTGCCCCAGATGTCATGCGCCACCTGTGCCAAAAGCCATGGTTGCCCGCCGCTACCCCGACCGACCATCACACCATCGGCACCGCTTGCCGCCAAAGCCTGCCGCGCGGTCGCCGTGTCCACGATGTCGCCATTGGCAATCACCGGGATCGACACGGCCTCTTTCACGGGGCGGATCGCGGCCCAATTGGCGCAGCCCTTGTAGAACTGGCAACGGGTGCGACCATGGATCGTGATCATTTGAATGCCCGCCGACTCGGCCATCTGCGCCAACGTCGCGGCATTGAGGCTGTCATCATCCCAACCAAGGCGGGTCTTCAGCGTGACGGGCACCGAAACCGCGTCCACGATCGCCTTGATCAACTGCAACGCATGATCCAGATCGCGCATCAGGGCCGAACCGGACATGCCACCGACCACTTTGCGGGCGGGGCATCCCATGTTTATGTCGATGATCTTTGCGCCATTCTGTTCGACCATACGCGCAGCCTCACCGGCCCAATAAACATCCCGCGCGGCCAACTGCACCGCTGTATCGGCGTATCCAAACCCCAGCTCGGCCCGTTCGCGCACCCCCGGCTTGGCCTGCACCATTTCCTGACTAGCGACCATTTCCGACACCACAAGCCCCGCGCCGAAGCTGGCGACAAGGTTGCGAAACGGCAGATCCGTGATGCCGGCCATGGGGGCCAGCAAAACCGGAGGGTCGAGGGTGAGATCCTTGACGCGGACTGACATGCCTAATCCTTGTGCAACATGCTTGAAGCTGTAAGACGCCTTGCGAAATAGCAACTTCTGACGCCGCGCGCGAGGATTAGATTCTTAGTTTGCCTATTTTTTGTGCAACTTTCTTGACCCAAATGGCCCCATTGTCCTTCATTTCGGCACAGCCTAAACAAGAGCCATGGAAATCGCAGCCATCATCGTTGCCGCCGGACGCGGCACCCGCGCAGGCACTTGCCTGCCCAAGCAGTGGCGCCGGATCGCTGGCGCGACGGTGGCACAGCGCAGCGTGGCCGCCTTTCAAGCGCATCCCCGCATCACACGCTACGTGCTTGTCATTCATCCTGATGATGATGCGCTGGCCCGCGACATTGACGGGGTCCAGCTTGTGCATGGCGGCTCCACCCGTGACGCGAGCGTGCGCGCGGGGCTTGAAGCTCTGGTCGACCATGCGCCCGATCTGGTGCTGATCCATGACGTGGCCCGCCCGCTGGTCAGCGCCGATGTGATCGACGGCGTGATCGGCGCACTTTCAAGCGCCCCCGGCGCTGCCCCGGCCCTGTCTGTCACCGACGCGCTGTGGCATGGCACCGGCGGCGTGGTCACAGGCACCCGGTCGCGCGACGGACTTTTTCGCGCCCAGACCCCACAAGGGTTCCACTTTGGCCCGATCCTCGCCGCCCACCGCGCCCATCCGGGCGGGGCAGCGGATGATGTCGACGTGGCGCGCCGCGCCGGGCTGGACGTTGCCATCACGATGGGCGATGAAAATAACCTGAAGATCACCATGCCGGGCGACTTTGCCCGCGCCGAACGGCTGATCCGCGATACGGCAAAGGAGCAGGAAATGGACATCCGCATTGGCAACGGGTTCGACGTGCACGCGTTCGAAGATGGCGATCACGTCATCCTTTGCGGTGTGCGCATTCCGCACGGCCGCAAACTCAAAGGGCACTCGGATGCGGATGTGGGGATGCACGCGCTGACCGATGCCATCTACGGGGCGTTGGCCGAGGGCGACATCGGCCAGCATTTTCCGCCGTCTGATCCCCAGTGGAAAGGGGCGAAAAGCCATATCTTCCTGCGCCACGCGGTTGATCTGGCCAAGTCGCGCGGCTATCGCCTGTCGAACGCCGATGTGACCCTGATTTGCGAACAACCAAAGATCGGCCCACATGCAAGCGCCATGCGCGCGGCGTTGGCGGAAATCATGGGTCTGGACGTTGACCGGGTGTCGGTGAAAGCCACCACCTCGGAACGTCTGGGGTTCACCGGCCGATCTGAAGGTATCGCATCGCTGGCTTCGGCCACCTTGGTCAAGGTTTGATCGGATGCAGAAACCAACCGCCAAACTGATCGCGACGTTCTTCTATTCCGGGCTGATGAAGCCCGCCCCCGGCACGTGGGGCACGCTGGCTGCGCTGCCCGCTGCGTGGCTGTTGCATCTTGTCGGAGGCCCCGTCCTGCTGACCGGGGCCACCATCATTGCTTATTACATTGGTCTCAAGGCAACCGAGGCCTACACTGCGGGGTCAGACAACCACGATCCCGGCGAGGTGGTGATCGACGAAGTGGTAGGCATGTGGATCACCCTGTTTCCAGTGTCCTTCGGGGCCAAGATGATGGGCGCGGATATCCTTGCGCTTTATCCCGGCTGGATCGTCGGCTTTCTGGCCTTCCGCTTCTTTGACATCACCAAATTCGGTCCCATCGGCACTGCCGACCGGCGCGGCGACGCGGCCGGGGTGATGATGGATGATGTCTATGCTGGCGTCGCGGCCGCCGTCACCGTGATCCTTGCCGCATATGCCGCCCATGCGGTTATGATATGACCCATGTCCCAACAAGTCTCCGCCTCTGACCTTCTTGACCTGTGCCGCACCAAGGGCTTGATCATCGCCACAGCAGAAAGCTGCACCGGCGGCATGGTTGGTGCGTGGCTGACCGAAGTGGCCGGCAGTTCTGATGTGTTCGACCGTGGTTTCATCACCTATTCCAACGCCGCCAAACACGAGATGCTTGGGGTCAATCAATCCACGCTTGAGGCATATGGCGCGGTGTCGGAACAGGTCGCGCATGAGATGGCACAAGGCGCGCGGGACCGATCGCAGGCGGACTTGGCGGTGTCAATCACCGGTATCGCCGGCCCCGGCGGATCCGAGCACAAGCCCGAGGGACGCGTTTGCTTCGGGATCGCCACACCGAGCACATGCAAGACCGAGACGGTTGAATTCGGCGCTGCGGGCCGCGCCAATGTGCGTGCCGATGCCGCGAAACACGCACTGATGCTTTTGACGCAAGCTGCCTTGGCATTGGGCGATGGTTGAACACAGGTTTGCACGGTGCCCAGATAACACCCAAACCTGAAGAAACTGCGCCTTATAATTAGGCGAGTTATATTTTTGCGCGCCTTCTCTCAGCAAATCTGCCGAACACTATCCCGTCTTCGTCCGTGCTGCGCCACAAAACGCGGCACCACAGACTCACTCAAGGAGGGGATTATGAACGGGGCAGATACCGCTTGGATCATCGTGGCGACGGCACTGGTGCTGTTCATGTCGCTGCCGGGGCTGGCGCTTTTCTATGGTGGGCTTGTGCGTGCGCGCAACGTGCTCAGCGTCTTCATGCATGTCTATGCCATTGCCTGTTTGATGAGCGTGCTGTGGCTGGCTTTCGGCTATACCATCGCGTTTGGTGACGCGACACATGGATGGTTTGGCAGTCTGGACAAGGCTTTCCTGTCAGGTGTCACGGCTGACAGCCTGTCGGGCACCTTGCCCGAGGTTCTGTTCTTCGCCTTCCAGATGACCTTTGCGATCATCACCCCGGCGCTGATCGTCGGTGCTTATGTCGAGAGGATCGGGTTTGGGTTCGTCATGGCCTTCTCCGGTCTGTGGATGCTCGTTTGCTATGCGCCGGTCGTGCATTGGATCTGGGGTGGTGGCGCGCTGTCCGATGGTGGCATCTTTGGCAAGATTGGCGCGCGCGATTTCGCGGGTGGCATCGTCGTGCATGAAACCGCCGCCATTGCCGCGCTGATCGTTGCCGTTATGTTGGGACCGCGCAGACACCGCACCACCCCACCCCATGCCCCTTGGATGGTATTCATGGGGGCGGGCATGCTGTGGGTCGGCTGGTTCGGCTTCAACGGCGGTTCGCGACTGGCCGCAGATGGTGGTGCAGCCATGGCGATCACCGTCACCCATATCTCGGCCGCGACCGCCTCGCTATCCTGGGCGGTGTGGGAGCGGATCAAATACGGCAAGGCCAGTCTAGTGGGTATCGTGACCGGCACCATTGCCGGTCTGGCCTCGATCACGCCCGCATCCGGCTTCGTCGGGCCCATCGCGGCGCTCATCATCGGTGGTGTTGCCGGCGTTCTGTGTCAGGAAGCCGTAAATTTCATTCGCAACAAACTGCAAATCGACGACACGCTGGATGTGTTCGCTGTGCATGGCGTGGGCGGAATTTTTGGCACGATCATGATCGCGGTTTTCGGTCAGGGCAGCTGGATCGCGCAACTGGGTGCGCTGGCAATCGTCGGTGCGTTCACTGCCATCATGACCGTGGTTCTGGTGAAATTGGTTGGGCTGTTCCTGCCCTTGCGCGTGGATCCTGAGATCGAGACAAACGGGCTTGATCTGTCAGCCCACGGGGAACGTGCCTATGACATCATGTCGTAACGCGGCTCAGACGCTGAATTAAGACAGGCGGGCTGCAAGGTCCGCCGCCGGTCCCGGTCAAGCCGACCTCAGCAGTCCACACAGCGTTGGCACGTCGGGAAGCGATCCCACCGCGTCGATCAAAGGCTCGGCCCGTGGCCCCAACAGCGCCCTGCTTTTTGCCTCCAGCTTTTCGCGCCGGGTCTCAATCGTCATGGTCTGGTTCAGATTATGCTCGGCCGTGAACGCCGCGCCGGACCGCAGGGTCACTTCAACCCGTGCCGCGGTTTCCGCGATGTTGTCATCCGCCACCACATGAACCCGCGATGCCAGAGCGGACAAGAACGAATCGCGCGCGATTTCGTCCGAAAAGCTGTCCAAGACCGATGTATCGACCCCTGACAGCGCCATCGCGGCGCAATGGGCAAAAGAGAATTTGACCTCCATCCCGGTCTTGGGGTGAGGAATGTTGCACACGCTCATCCATCGGGGATGCGTCCAAAGCTGCATTTCGGCGATGTCGGGCGCAGCGCACTCGATCTGGGCCAACGCCTCAAGCATGGCATGGGTGCCGTGGCAGCAGGCGTGAAACTTGTGACTGATCGACAGAATGTCCCAATGCTGGCCTGGCCGCTCAAAGACCGTGTTATCCGCTTGCGCCGCGTGTGTGGGGCCAAAACCCTGAGGCCCGTCGATCCCATCTGGCGTCGAGATAAAGCCCGCCTTCGCCGCCCGTGCCACCTCGACCCCTGTCTGGGCGGCAAGACCGGCGTGATAAGGCTTGCCCATCGTTCCGAACTGACTCTTCAATCCTGCCGCACGGGTGGCACACAGACCCAGCGCCTGCGTCATCTGGTGTGCGCTCAGGGCCAGCAACCGCCCCGCGGCCAATGTCGCGCCAAACGCGCCTGCGGTGGCGGTCTGATGAAAGCCCGTTTGATAATGACTGCGCCCCAACCAACGCCCGATGCGGATCGAACCTTCAACACCGACCAGTGCTGCATCCAGCAGGTCGGACCCAGGCGCCTCAATCCAGTCTGCAATCGCCAGCGCCGCAGGCACCACCGCAACGGATGGATGGCCGATATGCGCGAAATGTGTGTCATCGTAATCCAGCGCATGGGACGTGGTGCCATTGACCATCGCCGCCGCCCGCACCGGAAACTTTCGGGATAACCCGGCCACACTGGCCTGGGCGCCGCCGCCGTCGTCCACAGCCATTTCGCGCATGATCCGCGCGACGGGTTCACCAACGCCGGCAATGGTGACAGTGGCCCAATCCAGAAGCGACAGGGCCATCACCTCACGCGCTTGATGACCGGCATCGCCCTTGACCGGCCCGACACCGAAGCGCGTGAGTTCGTTCATGACCATGCCCATCTGCACCCCTTTCCTGCCCATCCCTTGAAAGCATACGCGTTGACCTACATAAGACTATTACGTTTTGCGCAAAACGCAGTAACAGAAAAACGAAAGGCAAACGGGATCATCATGGACACTGGCTTTTGGATCAGCAGCGGGGCAATCGCGGCGCTTCTGGTGCTTTCGGCATTCTTTTCAGGGTCGGAAACGGCGCTGACGGCAGCATCGCGCGGAAAGCTCAGGTCACGCGCAGACCGGGGCGACCGGGGATCCCAACGCGCGTTGACGATCACCGAGGATAACGAACGCCTGATCGGGTCGGTCCTGTTGGGCAACAACCTTGTGAACATTCTGGCCGCCTCGCTTGCGACCGCGCTGTTTACCCGGCTGTTCGGCGACAGCGGCGTCGCACTTGCGACCCTGGTCATGACCCTGCTGGTCTTGATCTTCGCTGAAGTGCTGCCGAAAACCTATGCCATCACGATGCCCGAGGAGGCCGCGGCGAAAGCCTCCGGCCCAATCTCGGTGGTTATCTCGTTGTTTTCGCCCATTGTTTCGGCAGTGCGTGTCATCACCCGCGGATTGCTAAGCCTGTTTGGCGTAAAAACCGACCCCGACAGCCACATTCTGGCGGTGCGGGAAGAGATCATGGGCGCCATCGCGCTGGGCCATTCCGAAGGGGCCGTCGAAAAAGAAGACCGTGACCGGTTGCTGGGTGCGCTGGATCTGGGTGATCGCGCCGTCGAAGAAATCATGCTGCACAGAAGCCAGATCGAGATGATCGACGCCTCGGCCCCTGCAATCGAAGTGCTGGAACAAATCCTTGCCTCGCGGCATACCCGCCTGCCCGTTTATCGCGACGAACCAGAGAACATTATTGGCGTGATTCACGCGAAAGACCTGAGCCGCGCGATGTATATGGCGCAGGCCGAAGGTAAACCGATCGAGGAATTTGACGTTCTACAAGTGGCGATGAAACCCTATTTCATCCCCGAAACCACGACGCTGGACGACCAGATGCGTCAGTTCCTGCGCCGTCACACCCACTTTGCGCTGGTCGTGGATGAATACGGATCGCTGGAAGGCCTGATCACGCTTGAGGACATTCTGGAAGAGATCGTGGGCGAAATCACCGATGAGTTCGACGTTCAAACCGAGCCTGAAATCAAACGCAACGCGGACGGCAACTATCTTGTCGACGGGGCCGTGACGATCCGGGACATCAACCGGGCAAATGACTGGAACCTGCCGGATGACGAAGCCAACACCATCGCCGGGCTGGTGATCCACGAGGCCCAGATGATCCCCAATGAAGGCCAGGTCTTTTCCTTCCACGGCTTCCGGTTCGAAGTTGTGAAGCGCGATGGCAATCGGGTGGCGATGCTGAAGATACGCCCGCTATAGTCTCCGCGTGATGCGTGGCTGTATCGCGGGGTTTAGACTTGCAGTCGACCGTCAGATGACGGTTAGCTGGGATAACACCAACTGATATCGGAGCAGTCCATGACCAAGCGCGCCCATTCACCCCTCGCCCTGACGACCGCAATCTGCGCGTTGATCGCCACCGCGCCCGTCGCGATGGCCGACAGTGACACACAAGACCCGCTGTATCCGGCACTGGCCGGAAAGTCCTTTGTCGGCAAGACCGGGCTGGCCATCAAACTGGAAGAGGATGGCACCATCAGTGGCGGCAGCGATACAATGCAATTCGGCGGCACGTGGACGGTCGAGAACGGTCAATACTGTCGCACCCTGACGGAGCCAACGCCCGAACCCATGCGCTCAACCGGCTGTCTGGATGTCCAGATCGACGGCGACCAAGCGACCCTGACCAGCGAAGATGGCACGGTTCGGACTTACACGCTACAATAGATTCTGGCGGCGCACCTAGCGCCCCTTGAACAATGACCCGAAGATGCCGCGCACGATGCGTTTGCCTGTCGTGCCCTTCAGTTCTTTGACCACCACGTTCAGGACCGCTTCGCTGAACCCTTCGTCGGATTTTTGCGACCGCCGGCGTGAAACTGGTTTGTTATCTTCGGTGCCGGTGTATCGCCGCCCGGCTTTGAACTCACGCAAGGTCAAGGTTTCTTCCGCTTCGGCGGCGCGACGCTCTGCCTCTTCTGCTTCTTTCGCAGCGTCAGCAGCCCGTTTGGTCAGCATTTCATAGGCGCTGTCGCGATCTTTCAGGGTCTCGTATTTCCCGGCAATCGGGGACGCGTCGATCAGCATCTTTCGCTCGCCCGGTTCAATCGGGCCAAGCTGCGAACTGGGTGGACGGATCAATGTGCGTTCAACCACGCTTGGCGCGCCTTTGGCTTCCAGAAACGAGGTGACAGCCTCGCCGACGCCCACCTCGCGGATCGCATCCTCGGTCGAAAACCGGGGATTGTCGCGATAGGTTTCGGCGGCTTGTTTCAGCTCCTTGCGGTCGCGGCCTGTGAACGCGCGCAAGGCGTGTTGAATACGGTTGCCCAACTGGCCCAGGATGTCCTCTGGCACGTCGGCGGGGTTCTGCGTGATGAAATAGACCCCCACGCCCTTGGAGCGGATCAGCCGCGCCACCTGTTCGACCTTGTCCACCAATGCCTTGGGCGCGTCGTCAAACAGCAAATGCGCCTCGTCGAAGAAGAACACCATCTTGGGTTTGTCCCGATCGCCCACTTCGGGCAATTCTTCGAACAATTCGGACATCAGCCACAGAAGGAACGTCGCATAGAGGCGCGGCGCACCCATCAGTTTGTCGGCTGCCAGGATCGAGATGCGGCCGCGCCCGTCTAGATCGGTGCGAATGATATCGGCCAGATCGAGGGCTGGCTCTCCAAACAGCTTGTATCCACCCTGGTTTTCCAGAACCAGCAACGCGCGCTGGATCGCCCCGACGGAACTGGTCGAGACATTGCCATAGCGCAGAGACAGCTCTTTCGCGTTCTCGCCCACCCAAACCAACAGGGCTTGCAGATCTTTCAGGTCCAAAAGCGGCAAGCCCTGTTCGTCGGACACGCGGAAGGCAATGTTCAGCACCCCTTCCTGCGCATCCGTAAGCTCCAACAGGCGGGACAGCAGCAGCGGCCCCATCTCGGTCACGGTGGTGCGGATCGGGTGGCCCTGTTCGCCATACAGGTCCCAGAACGTCACGGGGAAGGCTTCATAAGCGTAATCATCAAAGCCGATCTTCTGGGCGCGACTGGTGAAGGCCTCGTGCAGCTTAAAGCCCGCTGACCCGGCCTTGGCCAGCCCAGACAAGTCACCTTTCACATCAGACAGAAACACCGGCACGCCCTGGGCTGCGAAACTTTCCGCAAGAATCTGCAACGTCACGGTTTTCCCGGTGCCAGTCGCCCCGGCGATCAAACCATGCCGATTGGCATATCTAAGCAAAAGCCCCTGCTTGGTGGCATAGTCTTCACCCCCGCCACCAACGAAAATCGCACCATCCATCTACTCGCCTCCCAAGGGCCAAAAATCACTTGTCCAAACAATACAAAATTAACCGATTTGCACCATAGTGGATTCACCCCGACAATTGTCGATTGTCGGGGTTGACATCCTCCCTGTCAGACTGGCCTCGCCTTCGGGCGAGGCGTTTTTCTTAACAAGGTGAATTAATTAGGCGTCAATGGTCGAGTTTCCACATGTCGTCAAAAACCGACATTTTGCTTGAAAAACCCGTCGCAAAAATCCTTGACCCCTGCGACCAAGTGACATAGCGTCTGCCTCATAAGCCGGTCAGTCCGGCAGGGAGAGAACAATTGAAAAGGATCCGCCTGTCGGATCCTTTTCTTTTTTCGGTCATTATCAAGCTCAAAATCCGGGGAAATTCGCCACCCGGCGACCGTTGATATCCCGGTCCCCTTTCGGCGGTCCTTTGCCCAAAATCAGAGCCGACGGTGACTCCGGCTCAACCTTTTAAGGTTTTGCACCTGACACCCGTTTTGGGTCGTGGTATCCACACACCCAATGAGACCCGAAATATATGTAAGGATCCGACATGAAGGCTGAGCTGATGAAAACGCTGCCGCTGGCAGTTCTTTTGGCGCTGGCGACCCCGGCATTTGCACAGGACACACCCGAGACCCCCACCGAGGCCCCCGCAACCGAGGCGGAACAGCCGGCCAATCAACCCAATGTCGATTTGGGTGAACCGGTGGATGGTGAACGCCAACCGGGCCAGACCTATATCGAAAAGGTTGTAGGCGATTGGGAGCGCAAATGTATCACATTGCCCGAAGGTCAGGGGGATGACCCCTGCCAGATGTATCAACTTCTGAAAGACGACAAGGGCAATTCAGTTGCCGAAATATCGCTTGGACGGTTGCCCGATGGCGGTCAGGCTGTTGCCGGGGCGACAGTGGTTGTGCCGCTTGAAACCCTGTTGACCCAACAGCTGACCGTTGCTGTGGATGGTGGGCAGGGCAAACGCTATCCGTTCCGGTTCTGCGCGCAACCCGGTTGCGTCGCGAATATCGGTTTCACCCAAGCCGAGG
The DNA here is from genome assembly GCF_056857795.1 of Aliiroseovarius sp. B-4. Classification (NCBI taxonomy): domain Bacteria; kingdom Pseudomonadati; phylum Pseudomonadota; class Alphaproteobacteria; order Rhodobacterales; family Paracoccaceae; genus Aliiroseovarius; species Aliiroseovarius sp. B-4. The sequence goes on along the minus strand of NZ_JBSXNV010000034.1, from coordinate 80,670 downwards.
TTGATGGGTTCAAACGCGGGGCAACGGCCACCGTCACAATTGTGCCAGCCGCCGCGCCGGATCAAAAGGTCAACCTGTCCATGTCTTTGAAAGGCTTCACAGATTCCTATAACGAATTGATTGTTCCGGTTCCGTCACAGCAGTAAGCCGAGCATATGAACACAAAAAACGCCGCCTCATGGGGCGGCGTTTGTCATTGGGCTGCCGTCTCAAGATCAGATTGTGCGCAGTGCCAGAACGGCGTTCAGCCCCCCGAAGGCAAATGCATTGGACAGAACCGCATTGACCCGCACGTCGCGCGCCACGTTGGGCACCACGTCCAGCGCGCATTCCGGGTCCGGTTCCTCGTATCCGATGGTGGGCGCGATCACGCCCTCGCGCAGCGCCATGATGCAGGCCAGAAGCTCGACCGCGCCGGTGCCACCGATCAGATGCCCGTGCATCGACTTGGTGGACGAGATCATCAGGTCATCGGCATGATGCCCAAACGCATCGGCCACTGCCGCGCATTCCGTCTTGTCATTCGCCGTCGTGCCCGTTCCGTGCGCATTCACATAGCCCACATCTTCGGGGTTCAGGCCCGCGTCACGCATCGCCCCGACAATGGCCCGCGACGCCCCCTGCTTGGACGGCATCACGATGTCGGCGGCATCCGAAGTCATCGAGAAGCCCACCACCTCGGCCAGAATCTCGGCCCCGCGGGCGCGGGCGTGCTCATAGTCCTCGAACACGAACACCGCCGCGCCTTCGCCCTGCACCATACCGTTGCGGTTGGCGGAAAAAGGGCGACAGGCGTCTTTCGACATGACCCGAAGACCCTCCCATGCCTTGATGCCGCCAAAGCACAGCATCGCCTCGGACCCGCCGGTGATCATCACATCGGCCATACCGGACCGGATCATCTGCATCGCCTGCCCCATCGCGTGGTTGGAACTGGCGCAGGCGGTCGCCACGGTGAAACTTGGTCCCTTAAGGTTCCATTCCATCGACACATGGCTGGCGGCGGCGTTGTTCATCAGCTTGGGCACCACGAAGGGATGAACGCGGTTCTTGCCATCCTCGTAAACGGTGCGATAATTCTCATCCAGCGTGTTCATCCCGCCGCCGGACGTGCCCAGAACCACACCGGAGCGGGTTGCCAGTTCGCCCGAAAAGCCAAGGCCCGCCTGCCCGATCGCCTCGCGCGCGGCCAGCAGGGTGAACTGCGTGAACCGGTCATAAAGCGCGATTTGCTGGCGGTTGAAGCTGGCCTCCGGTTCATAGCCCTTGATCTGCGCACCGATGCGGATCGACAGGCGTTCCACATCCTGAAATTCCAGATCGCCGATGCCACTGCGGCCCTCGCGCATCGCCTCAAGCGTTTCAGGCACATCGCGTCCCAATGCGTTGATCGTGCCTTGCCCGGTGATCACAACCCGGCGCATGTGCCGTGTCACGGTCACGCGGCCTGCGTCGCAACCAAACCCTGCACCGCACGGATGATTGCGTCGACCGAGGAAATGTCGAAATCCCCTTCGGTCGGGTCATTGGCGTTGAACGGGACCGAGACGTCAAACGCCTCTTCAATGGCAAAGATGCTTTCGACAAGCCCCAGACTGTCAATGCCAAGGTCTTCCAGCGATTGATCCAGTGAGATATCGCCGGGTTCCAACATGGCCTGCTCTGCCAGGATGGCGATCACGCGGTCTTTGATGTTGTCCGACATGACATACCCTTTCGCGTTTTGCGGATTTTTAGTTCTTGTCCACCAGTTTTGAAACAGTTTTCTGAAGCTCGCGCAGCGTTTCGGCCAACCGCGGCAAGCGGCGCAATTCCCGGCGGATGGCCATTTCGGTTTCGATCTTCACCGCGGGGCTTCCCAAAACCGCGCGCCCAGCAGGAACGTTGGTGTAAATATTGGTGCCACCGCCCGCAATTACATCATCGCCGATGAAAATATTGTCGCTGACCCCGACTTTGCCACCCAACACAACACGGTTGCCGATCCGGGCGGACCCGGACACGCCGACATTGCCGCACATCATCACGTCTTCGCCCACATCCGCGTTATGGCCGACCTGCACCTGGCAGTCGATCTTGGTGCCACGCCCGATGCGGGTGGCCCGGATCGTGCCGCGGTCGATGGTAGAGCTGGCCCCCAGTTCCACGTCGTCGCCGATCTCGACCCCGCCCAGCGAATGCACCCGCGCCCAATGATGGCTGCCGACAACGGCCACGGCTTTTTCACCCTCGGCCATGCCGCCGCGCAGGCTTTCCACGGCGCTTTCCTTGTCAAGCGTGACATAGGAAAAACCGTCTCCTCCGACGACCGAGTTCGACTGTCCGATATAGCGATCTCCGATGGTGCACAGATGCGCGATGCGCGCACCCGGATGCAGGACAAGATCGTTGCCGATGACCGTGCCGTATCCAATTGTGGCGTGCGGCGCGACTGTTGCGCGCGCGCCGATGGTCACATTCGCGCCGATTACCGCAAGTGGCCCTATGCGGGCGCCTGCACCGATTTTCGCGGTGTCATCGACAACAGCGGTTGGGTGAATGCCCTCGGCGATGCCCAGACCAGGGTCAAGCGCCCGGGTCAGAAGCGGCATCGCCGCCTTACCCCGATTCAGGCAGATCGCACCATCCAACCCCAACGATTGCCAGTCCGCCCCATCCCACAGCAGCGCCGCGCGGGCCTTTCCCTTCGCAATTCCGTCCGCGTATTTTGGGTTCATCGCCAGCGCAAGCTGGTCTGGTCCCGCATCCATCGGCTCGGCCGCGCCAACCAGAACGATATCGCCATCGCCAAACACCACGGCCCCCAATGACGCGGCGATTTCTGAAAGAGTGAACTGCATCTGATCCCCTTGTGCCGATGGGGGCACGATATGTGCGCCACCATCTTTACCCAAGGATTTACCCGTCTACGGCACCAAGCGCCACCCCGGCGTTTTGCAAAGCGGCCCAGATTTTGGTGTCACGTTCGTAAACGTCACGGCGATAGTTCATGCGGCCCTTTGCAGGTGCCACCGCAGTGCGATAAACCAAATGCACCGGAACCGGTTCTTCCAGATTGACCCGTGTCTCACGACCCGTGTTCAGAATCTTGTGAAAGGTTCCTTCCGGATCGGAAGTTTGTCTGGCCAGCAACGCATAGGCAAAATCAAACGGTTCGCTCAGGCGGATACACCCGTGGCTGAAGTCCCGCACCTCGCGCCCAAACAGGCTTTTGGCGGGCGTATCATGCAAATAGATGTTGTATTTGTTCGGGAACATGAACTTCACCAACCCCAACGCATTATCGTTGGAGGGCGGTTGCTTGATCGCAAACGGAAAGGATCTGGCCGAATAAGCATTGAAATTCACTGAAGACCGATTGACCACCCGGCCCCGGCTGTCGATCAGTTTCAGATGGCTGACCGCATTCGGATTGCGTTTGAGCATCGGCAAATACTCTTTCGTCGCAATCGAGCGTGGGACGTTCCAGGTCGGGTTGATGACCATGAATTTCATCACGTCCGAAAACTCGGGGCTGCGCCGGTCACTCTGGTTCTTTCCGATCACCGAGCGGGTCGTGAAGGTCACACGCCCACCATCGACGATCTGGGTGCTGAAATCCGCGAGATTGACCCAGACGTGGCGTTTTCCACGTTCGAAATTGGTCCATCGTTCCCGCTCCATCGCGACCAAAATCGAGGCTTGACGTTTTTCCGGGTCGACATTGATCTCGTCAATCGTGCTTGGACCGGCCACACCATCGGCGGTCAGCCCATGGTCTTGCTGGAATTGCAGCACGGCCTTTTGAATGGTGACGTCATAGGACTGGCTGGCCGAACGGCTCAGATATCCCATACGGATCAGGCGGTTACGCAAGGCAATAACGGCCTCACCCGACTGCCCGGGTTTCAACGCGCTGGCGGCAACTGGTGCGCCCCAGCCGCCATTGGCAAGCTGTTGATCCAGACCCAGTTTCGCTTTCATCAGACGTGCGTATTCCGGCGATTTCGGCGGCAGGGCTTTCAGATACCCGGCAGGGTCGGACCGGACGAATTCCGCCAACAGATCTGCGCCGTTCTTGCGTGGCACCTCGCGGACAATGCCGCTATCAACCTTTGAAGGCGTCAGAACGCCGCTGTTCACACCCTGGGCATAACTCAGAAACAGTTTTGAAAGTTCGACTTCGGCGCGGCCAAGGTCGCGCATGCTTTGCACATCGGACAGTCGGGTTTTCAAGACCGCAGTGTCATAGGCAGGCAAGCCGTGATCGCCGGCCGCCGTCAGCGCTTTCAGCAGGGCCGTGCGGCGTGATGCGGTCTGCGACAGCGATCCGGTCCAGATCGGTTGATAGCCGTTTTCGCGATAAAATTCAGCGATTTCCGTGTCACGTGCCGCCGCTTCCGCCACCGCTTGCGCGAAGGCGGATACTTTGGTTTGCGCGGTCAGTGGCGCGGCAAGAAACGAAAGGAACAATATCCCCAAAAGCCTTGCAAAAAAAGCGGTTCTGTAGGGGGTAGGATGTCGTTGCAGCGCGATCATATTCATGCTTTGCCCAATAACTATGTTAAACCTGCGTGTAAAATCAGATAATCCACGATTAACAGCCACAAGTCCATTCACAATGACGATTGACAGGTCGGTTCCGGGCAGAGCTGCCCTGCGCCCCATGCCTTGACGTCTTTCTGCCACGGTTTACCACTTTTTCACTGGTTTAAGCAATATTTTGCCGATTTTGCTTGAACACGTTAAGCACCGAAAATCTTTGCTTGGCCCGCGATTCGAGTTGTGCCATAAACTCGACAAGCCTGGGGAAGAGGCTAAAACACTTGTTAACCTGATTGGACAACGATCCATTTCAGGCGCAGAAACAGGCAAGCGACGGGACACGCTGAGACATGACTATCGACAATTCGGTCGGATCCAAATCCATTATCACACGCCGTGGGTTGTTGGGCGCATTTGCCGCCACAGCAGTAACCGCAGCGCCAATGTATGCAAATGCCGCGGGTTTCCTTCGCGGTGGGGGCGATGTCCGAAGGCTCGCCATGTATTCCGGGCGCACAGGCGAAACGCTCAACATGATCTATTGGATCGAAGGCGACTACATCAAAGATGCCTTGAAAGAGATCAATCATTTCATGCGCGACTGGCGCACAGATCAAGCGGTCAATATCGACACCCGCACGGTGGATATCATGGCAGCCGCGCATAGCCTTCTGGACACGAAGGAACCCTATATGATGTTGTCGGGTTATCGGTCGCCGAAAACAAACGCGATGTTGCGGGCCAAGTCCAGAGGTGTGGCGAAAAACTCGCTGCACATGAAAGGTCAGGCGGCTGACCTGCGCCTGAAATCCCGATCGGTCAACCAGATGTTCAAAGCCGCGCGTTCCTTCAGTGGCGGTGGCGTCGGCAAATATTCGGGGTCGAACTTCGTCCATATGGATAGTGGCGTGGTGCGCAGCTGGGGCCGATAGCGCCGCAGGTATTCTGACAAATCCGACCAACATGAAAAAGGCCCCCGTTCCGAGGGCCTTTTCTGTTTCTGTCGTCCAGCCCTACTTTTTCCTGGACAAGAGCCGACCCGGCTCATTGGTTTCCAGATAGGCTTCCTGCTCGGGTGTCAGGTCTATGCAGTCATAACCTGTCACCATCGGGCGCACATGGGACCGGAATCCATGCCCAACCGTCAGAAGATAGACGTGGGTGATGACAAAGGCTGCGATCACGTAGGCGGCCAGCAAATGCACATTCGCGATGATGTATAGCGCGAAAGACGACCCCGCATCCGCTGCCCATAAATTATAAGTCAGATACAGTAATCCCGACCCCCAGACCGCCGGAAACACCACGACTTTCAACGCGAAATAGGTCAGTGCCTGAAGCGGATTGTGTTTGCGCCAGAAGACCTTGCGATAGGGCGGCTCTTCCCCACGAAAGACACCATAGGCATAGAAGCGTGCCATCTGAAGCAACCCTTCGAGCTGCGGCACGAACTGCCGCCATGTGCCCGTGGTAAACAGCCAGAACGTCGCGAATATCCAGACCGCCAGCAACACCAATGCGGCAATGGTGTGCAACATCACCGCAGGGCCGAAAGGCAGAAGTGAATGCACCCCGTTCAGACCAAAACCAGTGAACAGGAGAATCACGATCATCACCATCTGGGTCCAGTGCCACAGACGTTCGAAACGGGGGTAAACCTTGACGACGCGTCTAACCATGATCTGTGCCTCCTTGACGGCCACCGATGAGGCGCAGAACGATGTGCAACCCCACACCCAGAATTGTCAACGCCACCAGCGCCATGCCTAACATCCCGATGGCGGATCGCGGATTGGTGCCGGGCATATAGACCGCAGCGATCCCATCCAGCCGCCCGTTCTGCGCGTGACAGGCTGCGCAATCCAGCGCGTCCCTTGCGGGTGCAACCATATGGGTGATCGGCCAATACATCGCGGTATCGACAAAATCGAAACTTCCGGAATAGTCTTGCCCTGCCGCTTTCATGCCAGCCTCGATCGTCTTGGGCCAATCAAAGTTTGTCCAAAACGCAGTGTCAGTGGTCGGCCCCCAGACATGGGAATAAGCCAGTTTGTTGCTGCCTGTATCGTAGGCCTGCCGCCCCTCCATCCGCTTGAAGGGCCAGATTCGGCTGTCCACCCCGCCGGGCGTGCCGTTGATACGGTTCACTTCGACAATGGTCTTTGGGTTGATCTCTTCCCCGGTCGCGTATTCCACATGGCCGTTGAACCATGCGTAATACGGCACAACATTTTCACCCCATTTGAAATCACCCTTGGTGGACAGATAGGTGTCCAGCTCTTTGCCATCCGACTGGATGAAATTCGCCTCGTGCATCGGTTTGCCATCGGTGCCCATGCGGCCTGCGGTCGACCAGTCCCAATAGGTCTTGGTGGCGACACCTCCGCGCGCAAATTCGGGGATGTGACAGCTTTGGCACGCGAGCTTGTCTGTGTGATCGTTCAGCTTCACGCCCTTGATGTTCAGCGGATGCGGATCGCTGTCATGGCAGCTTTCACAGGTCGCGGCAGTGCGCACAGCCCCCGGCTTTCCACGCCCGGTGGCGTCCTTGGCCACCGTATCATAGCGCGACCCGGCCCAGTTGTGCCTGTCCTCGACATGACAGGTAGAGCACGTGAAGTTCAGACCGTCGGGCGACATGTGGACATCAACCTCGGTCGATGGGGCATAAAGCGCCGAACTCAGATCGCCGTGTTTCACGTTGTCCCCGCCCCCGCCATAGAAATGGCAGTTGCCGCAATTGTCGCGCCCCGGCATCCCGACGGACTGCGCAGCTTTTGCCAGATCAACCGGCCAGGCCGCGGCGCCTGTAATGGTGCTGGTGCCAGGCTTCACCGGGTCCAAGGGCGGGTGCCCGGCCCCGGTGGCCGATTTGGTGTATTGACCCGAGCGGTCGTGGCACACCAGACAATCGGGCACTGCGCCCGCCTCTACGGATGTCGTTGACATATCATCCCAACCGTAGCCCGCATGACACGAGGTGCAGCGCGGCTCGTTCCCGGCCACGTTGCCACAGAATGCGTTGATCACCTTGGATTTCCCCAGCGTTTGCCCGCTGTCGCTTTCATAGGTCCATTCAAAATGGATTGAATGCATGATCTGGTTGCCAGCTTCCGTATGGCAACTGACACAGGCCTCGGTCACCTCCGGCCCCGAGCTGAAAGATTTTTTCAGGATGTCGAACTTCATGTGATCCGCCGTCGCGCTGGAAATCGACCTGGCCGGTGCGGGTGGCGGAGTTGGCGCTGCGGCCTGATCCTCAGCGGCGGCTGACCCACCTGTCCCGGCGATCAGCCCAAGCGTAAGGATCGTTGCAAGAAATCTCTTCACGGCTCTGCCCTCCTCTGCTCCGGTTCGCGCGGCGGAGGAATCCATTCTGATATCACGATATGTATCTGAGTCGGCGAAACACACCTAATGTCAAAACGCCGCACCGACGACGCCATATGATTGACCCCGACCCCGGGCTTTGCCATCGTCTGTCGACTTGATACAAGGTGTCCATGAAACCCTTTCTGATCCTCCAACTCCGCCCGGAAACCGATGCGTCTGATGATGAATTTCGGGCATTTTTGGCCAAGGGCGGGTTGGAACACGACCAGGTGCGTCGCATACGTTTGGATCAGCAAAACATCCCGGCCGACCTGAACCTTGACGATTTTTCCGGGGTAATTGTTGGTGGCGGGCCGGGTTGCGTATCCGATGCGCCTGACAAGAAAACCCCGGCCGAGGCGCGGATTGAATTCGAATGCCTATCCCTGATGCCGCAGATCACTGCAAAGGACACCCCGTTTCTGGGCTGCTGCTATGGGATTGGCATTCTTGGCCAGCATCTGGAGCCGGGTTCCGTGTCGAAAGACAAATACGGCGAACCCGTCAGCGCCAGCACGTGCGACGTGACGAAAGACGGGCGCACCGATCCCCTGCTCGACGGCATTCCAGACAGGTTCGAAGCCTTTGTCGGCCATAAAGAGGCGATGCAACACCTTCCAGAGGGTTGCCGCCAACTGGTCTCATCCCCTGGCTGCCCGTTTCAGATGATCCGATACGGACAGAGTGTCTATGCCACGCAGTTCCACCCCGAAGCCGACGCGCACAGCTTTGAAACCCGCATCGGCATCTACAAACATCACGGCTATTTCCCCCCCGAAGAGGCCGAGGCGCTGGTGGATATGGTGCACGCAGCCAACGTGCACGCGCCTGCCCAAATCTTGCGGAATTTCGTGGCACGATATCGGGCTTGACCCCGTCAATCACATCGTCTGTTTTTCAGGATAAAGAATTGGCGCACCCGAGAGGATTCGAACCTCTGGCCTCTGCCTTCGGAGGGCAGCGCTCTATCCAGCTGAGCTACGGGTGCCAGTGACACAAGGTCTGGGCGGGATATAGGCCATCACCCTGCCCCTCGCAACATGAAAAGGAGCGTGCGCCTCACCATCCAAAGTTGCGCGCCATCATTAGATTGTCGCAAAAACACGAGCCTTTTGCTTTCTTTCAAGCATTACTTCTAAATGCCGATGAGTGCTGAGCACTTGCGCAAGCCTTCCGCGTTTACAGAATGAAATCATAGCCATACAGGACATCAACACCCAGCACCATAACTTCAAAATCTGGCAGCGCATCACCATCGACGTCGGCTCTGACCAAAGAATGTGGGCCTGCATCCTCAACCCAGACCGAGTTTGCCTGTGCGCCGTTCTTTGAGAAAACAAACTTTTGATCGCCAGGTACATTTACTCGGGCGTCTATCTGAGCCAGGTGAAGATCATCTTCGCCACTGTCAAACTGGAGGATCTGGTCACGATCTGACCCTATAGCACTGTCGCTGATGTTTCTGAAAATGAACGTATCTCGGTCAAGATCGACACCGGCATAGAGCAAATCACGTCCTTCACCGCCGTCCAGAACGTCACGACCTTTTTCCCCCTTCAGGATGTCATCGCTCAACCCGCCGAACAGCTTATCGTGCTGTGATCCACCAAAGAGCTTATCGTTGCCATCCCCACCATAGAGTAGGTCGTTGTGAATGCCGCCGAAAAGCTCGTCTTCGTCAGCACCACCCGACAACAAATCATTCTGGTGTCCACCATAGAGTTTATCATTGCCTGATTTCCCGTGCAGGACATCGTTGCCGTTGTTGCCCTTTAGGACATTTCCCTGCTCATTTCCGAACAATGAATCCTTGGCTTTACCACCCGAAACGTTCTCTATGCCCGATATCGTGTCCTGGCCAAATCCGGTGTTTTGTGGGCTGCTTTGATCCAATTTCACAAACGCCTTCTTTGCACCGGTGAACATGAGCCAATCAGTCCCGCTGCCGCCGTCTATGCGGTCGTTGCCTGATGAGGCATAGATTATGTCATTCCCCGCGCCTGCGAAGATTCTATCATATCCGGCCTTATCATAGATCTTGTCGTTCCCAGCGTTGCCAGTCAGCGTATTGGATACGTTGTTTCCAATGATCGTATCGTCCCCCTGCCCGCCGATTGCATTCTCGATGACCGTACCGACCGCCAACGTCAGGTTGCCCTTCAATCCACCGACTCCCGAGAATGTCGGCTTTGCTTTAACAGACGAGGAGGGCGTCAAGTTGATGGATTGATCGAAGGACCATCCGGAAAAATCTAGCGTATCTATGCCCCCACCGTCAGCAATCGTATAGGCATTGGTATCCGCATAGATCGACATTCGTGACAGGATCGGATCGTCACTTTGTGAGATCGTCGTATTGAATCCGTAGGTGGTGTTGCCCTTGAACGCGTTTGACGTTCCGAACGATGTCCCATTGTAGGACTGACCGCCATACATGCGATCAAGGGCCAGCAGGTCGGCGGCCATATAGGTTTGCAGATAGGCGAAATCGGCATTTACGTTAAAATTCACGGCCTGCGAGAAATATGACATGACACTGTTTTGCCAACTGTCATTGGTGAACCTGGCGTTCTGAGGATAGGTGCCACCTCCGTTGTACAGGCCCTGATGCCCCAGCCCCAGGGTATGACCAATTTCATGCAGAAACGTCTGCATCACATAGTTGTTTTCACTGCTTGATCCGCTGATCCAGTATTTGCTGACATTCACATAACCATAGTCGACGAAACCGCCACCATCGCTGTCCACGGCACCTGCAAAGGCACCGGCGTATTCGTCGCCGAAAACAATATCTGCATTGCCGTAGGAAGAGGTTTCCTGAAAGTTTATTCCTGTTGCATTCGACAAATAGTCAAACGCGTCACGCACCAGCTCTCGTCGCCCGATTGAAATGCCATTGCCGTCGTACCAGTTCGAACCCACCGAATAGGTTATCGTCCCAAACTGAGCATCATTGCCGCCTGACGTCAGGTTCCATTTCAGGGGGGCGAAACCCGATTCACGCCAAAATCCGTTTGATAAAAATCCAGCCAATACACTCAGAGACTTGTAGACCATACCTAACTCATTCTTTTGATTTTGGTTCAGGTCACGGGGACCATATCAAGACAGGGAATCGCCCGCAGACAAATCGCGGACCCTTTTGAACACTAAAATTCGTCGAGAATAAGACTTAACCCACCCGCGCCATTCAAGCCAGATCAAAACCGGAAATGGACGACACCATGGCGGTTTGCCTTCGCGTTTATCATTGCGCTGTGTGAAACAACAAAAGCGAAACAAAAAAGCGCCCGCAATTGCAGGCGCTTTTGTCTTCATAAAGCAGAGAAGCCGAATTAACGCTTCGAGAACTGGAAGCTCTTACGGGCCTTGGCTTTACCGTATTTCTTGCGTTCCACAACGCGCGAGTCGCGGGTCAGGAAGCCGGCGGCTTTCAGGGCGCCACGCAGGCTGGGTTCGTAAAGCTGAAGCGCTTTCGAAATCCCGTGTTTTACGGCACCAGCTTGTCCGGACAGGCCACCGCCTTTTACGGTGGCAACCACGTCAAACTCGCCTTCAACACCAGCGATTTGCTCGGGCTGGCGCACGATCAGCTGAAGAACGGGACGCGCGAAATACTTGTCCATGTCCTTGCCGTTCACGGTGACTTTGCCAGACCCCGGCTTGATCCAGACGCGGGCAACCGCGTCTTTACGCTTGCCGGTGGCATAGGAACGGCCAAGGTCGTCACGAACAGGTTCCCGAGGCGCAGCAATCTCGACCACGGCTTCAGTGCCCTCGGCAACTTCGTTCAGGTCTTCGAGTGTTTTGATTTCTTCAGCCATGATCAGCCCTCACGCGTGTTTTTGGAGTTCATGGATTTGACATCCAGCACTTCGGGGCTTTGCGCCTCGTGGGGGTGCTCGGCACCGGCATAGACGCGCAGATTGGTCATCTGCTTGCGGCTCAGCGGACCGCCCGGCAGCATACGCTGCACGGCTTTGGTCAGCAGACGCTCGGGATGGGCACCCTCAAGGATCTGGCCTGCGGTGCGGGATTTGATGCCGCCCGGATAACCGGTGTGCCAGTAGTGCACTTTGTCGGTGCGCTTCTTGCCGGTCATTTGAACTTTATCGGCATTGATCACGATGACATTGTCACCCATGTCCATATGCGGTGTGAACGAGGCTTTGTGTTTGCCACGAAGACGCGTTGCGATGATCGACGCAAGACGACCCAGCACGACGCCTTCAGCGTCGATGATGATCCATTTCTTGTCGATATCTGCAGGCGTTGCAGAGAAGGTTTTCATTGATTCAGCCCTGATTGGGTTTCGGATGGGCTGGTTTTAGTGATTTTAGCCCTGCGGTCAAGCGAAGTTATTCGCTAAAATACAAACCTAAACAACGGGTTAGAATTATGGTAATATATTACCCCACAAAAAACGCCCCGTTCCCGCCTATTCTGGTCGGCAAACCTCGCCCCGTGCGATTGCTTGCCCTGTGCGCAATACAAGACCAGCGACCATAAGAACCAGAAAAATCAGGATCAAAACCCCCAGGGTTTGGTGTCCACGCGATCCATCCAATTGCGAAAAGCGGAAGGACGCGATCGAGAGCGCGGCCAGCGGAAAGCTCAAGGCCCACCAGCTGAGCGCAAAGGGAAGCTTGGTCAGTTTCGACACCTGCGCGACCACCAGTATTGCAAAGATATAGCCCGCATTCAGCAATATGCGCGCAAAGCCATCGACTGTCCCGGTCATGCTGACATAGGCCAGAAATGCGACGGCGGGCGGTGCGATCAGGATCACCATCGTCGGAAAAAGCCGGGCCGCCATGGGGTCGTGGAAGATCAATCGGTTCATAACCAATGTCAGCAAGACGATCCAAAAGATGATACCGCCGGAAAAAAACAGCCACGAAGTTTCGATATACCCGATGCGGGCACCAAGGATGGGCACAATCACGTTGCCGACGGCAGGAATGAACCACGCCGGAGTCAGGTGGCCGACCTGAAAACTGCGATGACTGATCCAGCCCGTCACGACCGCAATGGTCAGAACGCCCTGTCCCGCCACACCGGCGAGCCAGATCCAGGTGGCCAGTGTTTCATCATAGGGAAAGATCGCTGTCGCCACCAAAAGCAGCGATACCGTGATCGTCGGGAAGAAGGCAATTTTCACCGGGTGATGCCATTCCTCGGCCACCATCGCCGGATAACGCAGGGCCTTGGCGACGTATATCCCCGCAATCACCAGAAAAACCGCGATTGCGATCAGTAAAACAAGGGATGACGCCTGGGCCAGCCACGGTGCCGCCGGGGCGCCCGCATGCAGGGTCAGCGCCAATCCGACCAGCCCCATGACAATCGCAAAGAAGGTAACGGGAAACTGGGCGAGCCGACTGTGTTCGGCTGGAGGCGTGATGGGATCCGGGTCGCTGGAAATATGTTGGGACATAGGGGCCTCGTCGCTTGGGTTCGTTTTTGGTGCGCCAATCCCCGCCGCCGGTCAAGTCCGTTCCGGCGGGATCGAATAGGTCAAGCTGGCGCGGGCTACAGGCGCGTCGTTGCCCTCTGAGTGGATCAACACATCCCCGACCGCCAGAACCCGTCCCAGTTTGTGTAAACGTGCGTGGGCGACAAGACTGGTGTTGGCCGCGGGTTTGCGCATGAAATCAATCGAGCAATTGGTAGTGACGGCCAGCGCCTTTGGTCCGATCATCGCAAGGATCGCCAGATAGATCGACACATCCGCCAATGCAAACATCGTCGGCCCCGACACCGTGCCACCGGGACGCAGATGTTTGTCGCCGATCCGGGTGCGCACTGTGATCTGCATCGGAGCGACATCTGCGATCTCGAAATCCGGCGCGACTTGGGGAAACGCTTCCTCCAGGAAGGATTGAAGCTGGTCGCGCGACATTTTCAACTGCATGGTTTCCCCCCGTGATTTTCCCGCCTATCGTGGGCCAGAATATTGAGGGAGGACAAGATGGCAGACCCACTATTGATCCGTGAGGACGCAGCGTCAGTTGCACGTTTGACCCTGAACAACCCCGGTGCGTTGAACGCGTTGTCGGATGCGATGCTGGCTGCGCTGAAAGCCGAGTTCGAGGCGTTGGCGCAGGACGACACGATCCGCGCCGTGGTGATCGCTGGTGCAGGCAAAGTGTTCTGCGCAGGTCATGACTTGAAAGAGATGACTGCCGGGCGGCAAGCCGAAGACGGTGGGGCTGCCTATTTCAAAGACTTGTTCGATCGCTGCGCCGAGGTCATGTGCATGATCCCCCGCCTGCCCCAACCGGTGATTGCCGAGGCCCATGGCATCGCAACAGCGGCCGGTTGTCAGTTGCTGGCGACCTGCGACATGGCCGTGGCGGCCGAGGGCACGCGGTTTGGGGTGAATGGCGTCAATATCGGGCTGTTTTGCTCGACCCCCATGGTGGCGCTGACCCGCAACGTGCCGCGCAAGGTCGCGTTTGAAATGCTGACCACGGGCGAATTCATCGACGCTGCGCGCGCACGCGAGATCGGGCTGGTAAACCGCGTCGTCCCGCACGAAAACTTGCGCGCGGCCACAGATGAACTGGCACAATCCGTGGCTTCGAAGCTGGGCGCTGCGGTCAAGATCGGCAAAGCGGGGTTTTATGATCAGGCCGATATGTCACTGGAGGCGGCCTATGCGTTTGCGGGTGGGGCGATGGTTGAAAACATGATGCTGCGCGACACCGAAGAAGGGATCAGCGCCTTCATCGAAAAACGCAAGCCAGACTGGGACCGGTCCCGCTAGCCCCATTCCACGAGGTCATATCATGCCATACCTGATCCTGTTCTTCGCCGTGCTTGCCGAAACCATCGGCACAACCGCGCTGCAAGCCAGCCAGCAATTCAGCCGGTTCTGGCCATCCGTGACCGTCGTCGTCGCCTATGGCATCAGCTTCGTCCTGTTGGGATGGGCGTTGAAATACATGGCGGTCGGTGTGGCCTATGCGATCTGGTCCGGGTTGGGCATCGTGCTCATCGCCTGTATTGGCTACGCGCTGTTTGGGCAGAGGCTCGACCTGCCTGCGCTGATCGGTCTGGCAATGATCCTTGGTGGTATCCTGATCATCCACCTGTTCTCGCAGTCCGCACAACATTGACACCGCGCCAGTTGCGGCGAGAAAATTAGCAAGAGTTGCTTTTTTGGTGGCGTTCAAACGCCAACCGGGCTATGCGCGCCCCTAACTTCTCATACGTTTGATACGTTCTCCCCTTAAGGTGGCCCTATGGACCTGCGCAATATCGCGATCATCGCACACGTTGACCACGGCAAGACGACCCTTGTTGACGAGCTTTTGAAACAATCCGGCGCGTTCCGGGAAAATCAGGCCGTGGCGGAACGCGCCATGGATTCAAATGACCTGGAGCGTGAGCGCGGCATCACCATTTTCGCCAAACCCACCTCGGTCGAATGGAAAGGCACGCGGATCAACATCGTTGACACGCCCGGCCACGCCGATTTCGGCGGCGAGGTAGAACGGATCCTGTCCATGGTGGACGGTGTTGTGTTGCTGGTTGACGCCGCCGAAGGCCCAATGCCGCAAACAAAATTCGTGACCTCGAAAGCACTCGCCTTGGGCCTGCGCCCCATCGTGGTTCTGAACAAGGTCGACAAGCCGGATGCCGAACCCGATCGTGCTCTGGATGAATGCTTCGATTTGTTCGCCAATCTGGGTGCCGATGATGACCAGCTCGACTTCCCGCACATGTACGCCTCGGGTCGAAACGGCTGGGCGGATGCCGAGTTGGACGGGCCGCGCAAGGATCTGCACGCGCTCTTTAACCTGATCGTGAACCACGTCCCTGCCCCGCGTCAGCTGGCCCATCAGGACGAAGACTTCACCATGCTCGCCACAACGCTGGGTGCTGACCCGTTCGTCGGTCGATTGCTGACCGGACGTGTGGAAACCGGACGTCTCAAGGTTGGTGCGACCGTGCAAGCCCTGTCGCGCATCGGCCAAAAGATCGAGCAGTTTCGCGTCACCCGTATTCAGGCCTTCCGCGGCCTGGGGCAACAGGACATCGACGAAGCCCTTGCGGGCGACATCGTATCGCTCGCGGGCATGTCAAAGGCCACCGTGGCAGACACGATCTGTGCGCTGGCGGTCGATACACCGCTGGATGCCCAGCCTATCGACCCGCCCACCATTACCGTCACCTTCGGCATCAACGACAGCCCACTGGCGGGCCGCGAAGGCAAGAAGGTGCAATCGCGTGTCATCCGCGAACGCCTGATGAAAGAGGCTGAAAGCAACGTTGCCATCAAGATCGCAGACACCCCCGGCGGTGAAGCCTTCGAAGTCTCGGGCCGTGGCGAATTGCAGATGGGCGTTCTGATCGAAAACATGCGCCGCGAAGGGTTCGAGCTGTCGATCTCGCGCCCGCAGGTGATCATGCGTGAAGTCGATGGTGAGACGATGGAACCCATCGAAGAAGTCACCGTTGACGTGGATGATGAATACTCCGGCGTCGTGATCGAAAAACTGACCGGATCGCGCAAAGGCGAAATGACCGAGATGAAGCCCGCAGGCGCAGGCAAGACCCGGATCATCGCCCATGTGCCGTCGCGTGGTCTGATCGGCTATCACGGCGAGTTTCTGACCGACACGCGCGGCACCGGGGTTCTGAACCGCGTGTTCCACGGCTGGGCGCCCCATAAGGGCTCCATTCCAGGCCGTCGCGCAGGTGTCCTGATCTCGATGGAGAACGGCACATCCGTTGCCTATGCGCTTTGGAACCTTGAAGATCGCGGACGCATGTTCATCGGCGCGCAGGAGAATGTGTATCAGGGCATGATCATCGGCGAGCACAGCCGCGAAAACGATCTTGAGGTAAACCCACTGAAAGGCAAGAAGCTGACCAACGTGCGCGCCTCGGGCACGGATGAGGCCGTGCGCCTGACCACCCCGATCACCATGTCGCTGGAAGAAGCCATCGCCTATATCGACAATGATGAATTGGTCGAAGTGACGCCGAACTCGATCCGCCTTCGCAAACGGTATCTGGACCCGCACGAGCGGAAACGGCAGGCGCGGTCGTCAGATCAGTAACGACCAACGTCCCATCCTGAAACCGCCCGGCGAACCCGCCGGACCGCGCCGACCCGCCCCGTCAAACCAAAGGTTTGTGACGACAGGGCGGCGGCGCGATTGCCATCTGCTTCGATAACACTCACAAGCTCGAAGAACCGCTTTCGTCGATCCCACGCCCTTTCCCGGAACTCTTTGACCATCCAAGCGACCGTGCTGCCCGCAATCGCAAAAAGCGGTATGATCAGGGAAATCGATGTTAGAGTTTCATTCGTCCGTTTCAACCACCAACAATTCGCGCTCTGACGCCCCGCGCGCGTGGCTCAACGCCTCTTGATATTCGGGCGAGCGATAGCATCCTTCGGCGGCCTCGACGCTTGGGAATTTCGCCACCACATTGCGTGGGCGGTCCTTGCCTTCCAGTTGCACATAGCGCCCGCCGCGCGCGATGAAATGGCCGCCGTGTTTCGCAATCGCAGGCCCGGCAAGGGCGGCGTATTTGCCATAGGCCTCTTCATCCGTAACGGTCACATGGGCAATCCAAAGGGCGGGCATCGTGTCTCTCCTGCAATATAAAAAGGCCGCGTAAGTCAGCAGACGATACGCGGCCGATCAGATTTTGCAATGGGGCCTGTCAGCCCGCGATGGCAGCTTCGGCTGCGGCCACAGCGGCTGCGGCACCCGAGAAGTCCAGCCCCCCGCCCTGCGCCAGTTCTGGGCGACCACCGCCACCCTTGCCGCCAAGTGCAGGCACAGCCGCTTTCACAAGGTCAACCGCCGACACACGGTCAGTCATATCCGGCGTCACCCCTGCGGCCACGGCGACCTTGCCGTCATTGTCCGAAATGATCAGAACTGCACCTGATCCAAGCGCATCTTTCTGTTCATTCACAAGCGTTTGCAGGTCTTTCCCGGCGACACCCGTTATGGTCATTGCAAGGAACTTCACGCCACCGATATCCTTGGCCTCCGCCCCTGCCCCCGCGACCTTCGCCAACTCGCGTTTCAACGCTGAAATCTCATTGTTCAGCGCCTTGCGGTCGTCCAACAACGCCTTGACGCGGTCCACAACCTCGTCCGGCTTGGCTTTCAACATGCCTTGCAGTTCCGAGGCGCGCGCGGCTTCTGCTTCGATATAGGCAACAGCAGCCTTGCCGGTCAGTGCTTCGATCCGGCGAATGCCCGCCGCGCTCGCGCCTTCGGACAGGATCACGCATACGCCAATATCACCGGTCTGGCGGACATGAGTGCCACCGCACAGCTCGATGGAATAGGTCTGGCCATCAGTGCCCTTGCCGGTGGGCGAATGACCCATCGAGACGACGCGCACTTCGTCGCCATATTTCTCGCCAAACAGCGCCTGCGCGCCAATCTCGCGCGCGTCATCCGGCGTCATGATCCGTGTTTCGACAGGCGCGTTCTGGCGAATATAGGTGTTCACCTCGCGGGCGATGTTGCTTAACTCCTGCGCCGAAACCGCCTTGTTGTGGCTGAAATCAAAGCGCAAACGATCCGGCGCATTTAACGACCCGCGTTGCGCAACGTGATCACCCAGCTCGTTTCGCAGGGCTTCATGCAGCAGGTGCGTGGCCGAGTGGTTGGCGCGGATCGCCGTGCGGCGCAGGTGTTCAACCGCCAGTTCAGCGCCCTGCCCCGTGGCAATCTCGCCCTCATCCACCTTGGCGAAATGGATGAACACATCCGCGACCTTTTTGGTATCGGTGATATGGGCCGACCCCGTGTCAGTGCGGATCAGGCCGGTATCGCCCACCTGACCGCCAGCCTCGGCATAAAACGGCGTCTGGTTCACGACAATCTGAACCTCGTCCCCGGATGTCGCCCGATCCGTCAATGCGCCGTCCGCGACAAGTGCCAGAACCTGCCCCTCGGCATGTTCGGTGTCATAGCCCAGAAATTCAGTCACGCCATGCTGTTCGGCCAGATCAAACCAGATGGTCGCATCCGCTGCTTCACCTGACCCCGACCATGCGGCCCGCGCACGCGCTTTTTGCTCTTCCATCGCGGCGTCAAAACCGGCCTGATCCACGCCACGTCCCTTTTCCCGCAGCGCATCCTGCGTCAGATCCAAGGGGAATCCATAGGTGTCATAGAGTTTGAATGCAGTTTCGCCGGGCAGTTCCGCACCTTCGGGCAGGCCTGACACCTCGTCATCCAGCAGTTTCAAACCGCGGTCGAGTGTCTTCTTGAACCGGGTTTCTTCGTTCAGAAGCGTTTCTTCGATCATTGTCTGGGCGCGGCCAAGTTCGGGATAGGCCTGACCCATCTGCGCCACCAATTCGGGCACAAGACGGTGCATTACCGGGTCTTGCGCGCCCAGCAGATGGGCGTGGCGCATCGCGCGGCGCATGATCCGGCGCAGCACATAGCCACGCCCTTCGTTCGAGGGCATCACACCGTCCGCCATCAAAAACGACGTCGAGCGCAAGTGGTCCGCAATCACCCGATGATGCACATTCTGATCGCCATAGGGGGCCACGTTCGTGACATGTGCCGATGCTTCGATCAGCGCTTTGAACAGGTCGGTGTCATAGTTGTCATGGCTGCCTTGTAGCAGCGCGCCAATCCGCTCCAGCCCCATACCGGTGTCGATGGACTGCATGTCCAGCGCCTTCATGGAGCCATCTTCGAACTGTTCATTCTGCATGAAAACGATGTTCCAGATTTCAATGAACCGGTCGCCGTCTTCTTCTGCGCTGCCCGGAGGGCCACCCCAAATGTGATCGCCGTGATCATAGAAAATTTCGGTGCACGGCCCACAGGGACCGGTCGGCCCCATCTGCCAGAAATTGTCGGCCGTATCGATGCGAATGATCCGGTCCTCGGGCACGCCGACCTTTTTCCAGATATCAAAGGCCTCATCGTCCGTGTGATAGACCGTGGTCAGCAGGCGTTTTGGGTCAATCCCAAATTCCCTTGTGATCAGGTTCCACGCAAAGGGGATCGCTTCATCTTTGAAGTAATCTCCGAAACTGAAATTGCCCAGCATTTCGAAAAACGTGTGGTGGCGGGCTGTGTAACCGACATTGTCCAGATCATTATGTTTGCCGCCTGCGCGCACACATTTCTGTGCCGTAGTGGCGCGGGTATAGTCGCGGGTCTCAAGCCCCGTAAACAGGTTCTTGAACTGCACCATGCCCGAATTGACGAACATCAGCGTCGGATCGTTGCGCGGCACAAGGGGCGAGCTGTCCACAACCGTGTGCCCGTTATCTTCGAAATATTTCAAAAAGGTGGAGCGGATGTCGTTAAGGCTGGCCATGATATCTTATCTCTGAATGGGCGTTCACATTCATTTACCTTTGCCAGCCCCCCCTGTCCACAGCCACCGACGCCCAAAAAGAAAAGGCCGGGTTCAGCCCGGCCTTCCCAATATCATGTAGACGAGATCACGCTTCCAAAAGCCCGTCGTCGTCCTCATCTTTTTCCGCTTCCGGCATGTCGAAATCCAACCCGTGGGCGGCGCGGATCTTGTCTTCGATCTCAAGCGCGGTGCGGTTGTTTTCGCGCAGATAGGTCTTGGCGTTTTCCCGCCCCTGACCGATCCGTTCGTCACCATAGCTGAACCAGGCGCCGGACTTCTCGACCACGCCAGCTTTCACCCCAAGATCAAGAAGCTCGCCCATTTTCGAGATGCCTTCGCCATACATGATGTCGAATTCAACCTGCTTGAACGGCGGGGCCACCTTGTTCTTGACGACCTTGACGCGGGTTGCGTTGCCGACCACCTCGTCCCGGTCCTTGATCGCGCCGATCCGGCGGATGTCCAGCCGAACCGAGCTGTAGAATTTCAGTGCGTTGCCGCCCGATGTGGTTTCCGGGCTGCCGAACATGACACCGATCTTCATGCGGATCTGGTTGATGAAGATCACTGTGCATTTCGAACGCGAGATCGAGCCGGTCAGTTTGCGCATCGCCTGGCTCATCAACCGGGCTTGCACGCCGACATTGCTGTCACCCATATCGCCTTCCAATTCGGACCGGGGCGTCAGCGCGGCGACCGAATCGACGACCACCATGCTCACCGCGCCCGACCGCACAAGCGTGTCGACAATCTCAAGCGCCTGTTCGCCCGTATCGGGTTGGCTGATCAGCAGTTCATCCAGATCAACGCCAAGTTTCTTGGCATATTGCGGGTCCAGAGCGTGCTCGGCATCCACGAAGGCACACACACCACCTTTTTTCTGTTCCTCGGCGACACAATGGAGCGTCAACGTGGTCTTGCCCGAGCTTTCGGGGCCGTAAATCTCGACAATGCGGCCTTTTGGCAGCCCGCCGATCCCCAGCGCAATATCCAGCCCCAGCGATCCGGTCGAGGTTGAAGCGATCTCGGCGACGGGATTGTCCGACCCCAGCTTCATGATCGACCCTTTGCCAAATTGTCGTTCGATCTGCGCCAGCGCGCTGTCGAGCGCCTTCTGTTTGTCACCGTCACGTTTCATATCAAAGATATCCGCCGTTGCCATTTGTTATCATCCCTTATTTCACACCCGCGAACGGGCGGCAATCATGCTCGTGTTCTGCTCTTGTTCTCATATGCCGTTATGAGCACAAAATAAGAACATTTCAAGTTATGTTTTCATTATTAAGTTTGACGGGGAATGGTAAGCAAAGGGTTAACGATCAATTTTCAGGTGCGGACAGAGTTGGACACCCTGTCTGTTATGTCGGCATCAGTGCAGTTGTCTTTGCACCGTCGCGGTCAGATCGGTCAGAGAGAACGGCTTGGGCAAAAACACGGAATTGGGAATGCGTGACTGATGTTCAGATACCGAATCTTCAGCGTAACCTGATACGAACACAACCTTCACACCCGGCCGATCCTCCAGCGCCTTTGCCACCCAAGTCGGGCCATCCATACCGGGCATGATGACATCGGTGACAAAGACATCGACCGACAATGTCGTGTCTTCCAGTGTTTTCAGGGCTTCCTCGGCATTCTCGGCCTCCAGCACCGTGAACCCCCTCATTCGCAAAGCACGCGACGCGAAGGCGCGCACCGGAGCTTCGTCTTCCACCAGCAAGACGATGTTATCTTTTACGTCGTCCAGGTCGTGAGTGGGTTTGGGAATGGATGCGGTCACGGGCGTCGGGGGCTGCTTTATTGATTGACCCAGAAAACCATCGCTGGCTTGGGACGGTCGGATCGGCCCCTTCAGGGTCACGGTCTCAGCAGCCAGAACGATCTGATCATCAACCGTCAGGGCATCCAACGTGGCCTGAATCTGATCGTCGCCCTGGTCATCAATGGCATCCACCTGATCTGCTGAAACCTCTTCACCCGGCACGTCTTGCTCGTCGCTCTCCTGACACACCGGGAAATACAGCGTGAAAGTCGATCCGGCACCGGGGATTGAATCGACAAAGATAAACCCGCCCATCTGCTTCACGATGCCATAGGCCATCGACAGCCCAAGACCGGTGCCTTTACCTGCCCCTTTCGTGGTGAAGAACGGCTCGAATATCTTGCTGAGCTTGTCGGCGGGAATGCCCGTGCCCTGGTCGATCACACGGATCGTGACATAATCGCCAGCCGGCACGGTTGCCCGGTCGCGGTGCATCGCCTGCTCCACTGTGACATTTCGGGTTTCGACACGGATTTCGCCGCCATCCTGCATGGCGTCGCGGGCGTTGACCACAAGGTTCATGATCACCTGATCCAATTGGCGGCGGTCGGCACGGATTGGCATCAGATTGCGGTCGTGATCCAGATCGAGCGACACTTTCTCGCCGACCAGACGGTTGAGCAGATGTGTCAAGTCCGAAAGAGAGTCGGTCAGGGCCAATTTTTCGGGGCACAAGGTTTGCTTGCGCGAAAAGGCCAGCAATTGGCGCACAAGTGCCGCGGCGCGATTGGCATTCTGATGGATTTGCGACAAGTCTGAATATTCAGGATCGTTTTCATCGCGACCCAGCAACAGAAGATCACAATGGCCCGAAATGGCCGTCAGCAAATTGTTGAAATCATGCGCCACACCACCAGCCAGCTGTCCGATCGCTTCCATTTTCTGGCTCTGAACGAACTGCGCCTCGAGCGTCTTCAGCTCGGTCGCGTCTTGCAACACGGCGACCAGCGCACGGCCCGCCTCATCCGCGACCTGCCCCAGAGAGATTTGCAGGAACACATCCTCATCCGGTTTCACCGCGCGCACGACCTCAGCCCGCCCGAGATGCCGCCCGGCATGCGCCTCACGCAGCCATTCGGACACCGGGCGCCCCAATCCTTCGACCTGATCTGCCAGTTGCGTGCCGATGGCGTTTTCATCGCCCAAGAGCCCGCGCGCGCGACGATTGGCCATGATGATCGCACCCGTTGTGTCCAACTTGATCAACGGCACTGGCAGGCTTTCGATAAAGGCCCATTCTTCATTGGTAATGGCGGGACCGGCCGGTGGCGGAAGAAGATAGATCTCCCGCCTGCCGGCGCTGATCTCCAACTCGCAAACAAACGCGGGCACATGACCATTCTTGGCCGAAACCTGCATCACCGCCCCGGCCTTTAGGGGCAATTCCGTAAACACGCGGTCCAGAGTGGTTTCGCGGCCGCCCAACAAGCGGCGAGCGGATTCATTCATAAACAGAATGGTGCCGGATTTCGACACGATCATCATTGGAAGGCTGATATGTTCGCCGGTGCGCCCGCCCTGTCCGCGTTCGCCAAATTCTTCCAACCGCCACAGGAACCCGCTGCCGACAAGTGTATGCACCGAAAGCCGCACATGTCCGCGCCTCAAGACGACATCTTCGCAGGCCGCCCCCTTGGCCTGGGCTTTGTTTTGCAACCGAAACAGAACTGAAGCAGGCGCTGCAAACATGTCGTTCACAGTGCTGGCCAAGGTCGCCCCGAGTTGTTGTCCGAAAGCCGCGGTCGCGGCGACATTCTGATAGCGGATCATCCCGTCGGCATCGGTTGCGAATGTGGCCGCGCCATCGCGATCGGCAAACCGCTTCACGGTGCGAAACATCGTCCTTTGCTGGCGGTGATGATGCGCAGTCAACACCGTGACGGTCAACGCGAGCGACAGAAAGGTCAGCCCGATCAGCAACAGGGTCAACCCCGCCACCGGAAAGCTAACAAACCAGGCCGCACCGACAGAAAGCACCGCAAGAGAGAGCAAGTATCCGACCCGCTGCGATAAGCGCAGGGCGATTTCGGTCAATGGATTGGACGACAAGTCAGCGTACGACACAGAGATCCCCTTTTTCAGAATCGGCTCCCCGGTTATTGCCCGTGGTCGGTTAAGCGCCGATTAATGAGATCTAGGTTAACAACCTGTGATTGTCTTTGCCAAGCCCTACATTCGCCTTAGTCGCGCAACATAGAACCCATCGCCGCCGTCCAGAGGCGAAAACTGGGCTTCGAGGTCGATGGCGAAGCCGGACTGTTCTGCTATGAACCAATTCACTTGCGCCCGGTTCTCAGCATCCAGTAGCGAACAGGTCGCATAGGCAATCGCCCCGTCGGGTGCAGTTTGGGTCGGAAGCTGCGACAAAACCGTCTGCTGGGTATCCAAGAGGCCGGCGAACCTTTCACGCGTCATCAGCCATTTTCCCTGCGGTGCACGACGCCATGATCCGCTACCGGAACAGGGCGCGTCGGCAAACACCAGATCGAACGTCCCGAAATCACCCAGCCTGTCCGGTGTGGCAATCTGGATTTGGCATCCCGCCCGCATAGCCCGCGCCGGAATATCCTTCATCCGTGCAGGCGAAATGTCGTGCGCCACGACTTCGGCCCCGAGAGCGGCCAGCGCCAACGCTTTCCCGCCGCCACCCGCGCAAAAATCCAGAACGCGCAGACCCGGTGCGATCTGCAAGGCCTCGACCACGGCTTGCGAGGCGGCGTCCTGAAGCTCTACCAACCCATCAAGGAAGGCGCGTGAGCTATTGATATTGCGGTGATTTTCCAAAACTTCCAACGCCGTCGGAGCAAGCGGGTGCGGGCGCGTCACGATCCCATCCTCCGCCAATTGGCTCTGCGCCTGATCCAAGTTTGCGCGGGCACTGTTGACCCGTAGGAAGACGGGCGCGCGGTGGCGCAGCGCCTCCAGCACGTCATCTGACCTGTCACCAAGACTTTGATCGAAGTGGGGCAGCATCCAGTCCGGACAATCAAGGCGCGCGGCGCGCGAGAGGTCGCCGCCGGACAGGCGTTCCTGATCGGCCAGAACTGCGGGGGCGTGGCCTACACCTGTGAACAGCGTGTCGGGGTCGATCCCCTGTCCCCGCAAAAGACCGATCATGACCGCACGACCCGTCATTCCGCCACCCAAACCAGCCGAAGAACGCAACCGCCGAAGCGCGTCAAACACGTGGTCACGGATCGCCGCGCGGTCTTTCGAGCCTGCAAAACGATGCCCCCGCGCCCAGCCGGTCAGGGCTTGTTCCGCCGGGGTGCCAGAAAGATGGATATCAAGGATGTCGATGGCCGCTGCGACGCGGGCGCCGGGCGTCACCGCCCTACTCCGAAAACATTAACAAAGCGCCACAACCTCATGATATTCCTATCCAATACGATAGTTTGGACTTTCGCGAGTGATCTGCACATCATGCACGTGGCTTTCTTTCAGACCTGCCCCGGTGATCTTCACGAATTGACAGTTCTTGCGCATCTCGGCCACGGTGGCGCAACCGGTGTACCCCATCGCCGCCCGCAAACCGCCGACCAATTGGTGAATGACAGCCCCGGCACTGCCTTTATACGGCACCTGGCCTTCGATGCCTTCCGGCACCAGCTTGTCGGACGCTGCGTCCTTCTGGAAATAGCGATCGGCCGAGCCGCGCGCCATAGCGCCCAGCGATCCCATCCCCCGATAGGCTTTGAACGAGCGGCCCTGATACAAGATCACCTCGCCGGGGCTTTCATCGGTGCCCGCGATCATCGAACCGACCATCGCGCAGCTTGCGCCCGCGGCGATGGCTTTGGCGAAATCGCCCGAAAACTTGATGCCGCCATCGGCGATCACCGGCACGTCCCCCGCCGCCGCCGCGCAATCCCCGATCGCAGTCAGTTGGGGCACACCAACGCCCGCAACCATCCGCGTCGTGCAGATGGACCCCGGACCGATCCCCACCTTCACCGCGTCGGCACCTGCGTCGATCAGGGCGCGGGTGGCCGCCCCGGTTGCGACGTTGCCTGCAATGACCTGAACGCTGTTCGACTGCGCCTTGATCCGCTTCACCGCCTCGATCACCCCTTCGGAATGGCCATGCGCCGTATCCACGACGACGATATCCACGCCTGCGTCAATCAGGGCTTCGGAGCGCGCAAAGCCACTGTCGCCGACCGAACTGGCCGCCGCAACCCGCAAGCGACCAAGGTCATCTTTGCAGGCCGTGGGGTTCAACACCGCTTGCTCGGTGTCTTTCAAGGTCAGAAGCCCGGTCAGCTTGCCTTCGCCATTCGTCACCAACAGCTTTTCGATCCGGCGGGCTTTCATCAGGCTTTTCGCCTCTTCCAACTCGGCTGGTTCTTGCAACATGGCAAGGTTGTCGGACGTCATCATCACCTTTACCGGTGTGTTGTCATCGGTGGCAAAGCGCATGTCGCGATTGGTGACGATCCCCACCACGCGGCCCTTTTCGTCGACCACGGGAAAACCCGTGACGCGATACCGGTCCTGCAACAGTTTGGCGTCGGCCAGCGTCTGGTCGGGCGTCAGCGTGATCGGATTATAGACGATGCCGCTTTCAAACCGCTTCACGCGGCGCACCTGCTCGGCCTGTTGGTCGAGGTCGAGGTTCTTGTGAATGACGCCCATGCCGCCGGCCTGCGCCATGGCGATGGCCATGCGGGCCTCGGTCACGGTGTCCATGGCCGAGCTGAGCAGCGGGATGTTCATGGCAATCGACCGCGTCACGAATGTCGTCGTGTTTGCGGTGGACGGCAGCACATTGCTGGCGGCCGGAACCAGAAGGACGTCGTCGAAAGTGAGCGCCTCGCGAATCTCCATGGGCTTTCTCCTCGGGAGTGTTCGTTTGGCACGTCCCTATCTCATGGAGCGGGCGGTTTGGAAAGGGGAACGCCCGACATTTCTGCGCTTTGCCGGAAAAATCGCGATCTGTCCGCCAATGAGACAACGTTTGACAACCCAACGCGGGCAAGAAAAGCTTGCTTCAACACTGTCAGCAGGTGGATCGGAGACAGGCCAATGAATGATCAGAACCGCGGGGCTGCGTTTCGCGTCCTGCACCAAAAGGGAAATCCGTTTATTCTGGCCAATGCCTGGGACATTGGCAGCGCCAAAATGCTCGCGGGTTTGGGGGCGCAGGCCATTGGCACCTCGTCCGCCGCGCATGCCTTCACTCTGGGGCGTCCCGATATGGGTCATGTCAGCCGGGAGGAGGCGTTGGCCCATGCGCAGGATCTGGTCGCCGCCGTGACCATTCCGGTGTCCGGCGATTTCGAAAACGGCTTTGGCGATGATCCCGACACTTGCGCCGAAACCGTGCGCCTGTCTTACCAGGCGGGACTGGCGGGTATCTCGATCGAAGATACCGCCTTGCCCGCAGTCTCGCCATATGATCGCCCGTTTGCCATCGAACGGATCAAGGCCGCCGCCGCCGCCGCCCGCGCCCTGCCCGGCGATTTCATCCTTGTGGCGCGGGCCGATGGGGTGATGAACGGGCAGTATGATCTGGAAGAAGCGCTGGCCCGGATTGCCGGGTACGAAGCTGCCGGGGCGGATTGCGTCTATGTCCCCTTTCCCGGCACGTTGGCGGATCAGGCGCGGGTCTGTGCGGCCACAAAGCTGCCGGTCAATGCGCTGGCGGCAGGTCCTTTTACCAGCATATCGCGCGCGGAGTTCGCCAAAGCGGGGGTGGCGCGGATTTCCTTGGGGTCGGCGTTGGCGCGATTGGTCCAACGCGCCATTCACGATGCCGGACGCGCGATGTTAGAGCGCGGTGATTTCGAACCGCTTGGCGACGCAATGCCCGAGGCTGACGTCAACGCCCTTTTGGGTGTGACGGCCAGCAGCACGATACCGTAGCCTTATACCTGCGTCACATCGGCGTCATAGATCCAGCGGAACCGATTGAACACCTGTTGCGGGGCCAGTCGTCCGGCCAGCCGCAATGCCCCGTGCCCCACGCGCCGCGCAAGCGGGTTGGCATAGTGGTAATTGCGGGCGTTCTTGCCCGCCGCCGCCACGATCTTCTCGCAGCGGTCGCGGCGCAGAGACTGATAACGTTGCGGTCCCGCGTCCAGCCCGTCGCGATCCAGACAGGCCGCAAGCACCCACGCATCTTCGATTGCCATAACCGCGCCCTGCGCCATGAAGGGCAAGGTCGGGTGGGCCGCATCCCCCAGAAGTGCGCAATGGCCATAGTGCCAGTTCAACGCCACCGGATGGCGGAACAATCCCCACAGATGCGCCGTCTCGACCCGCTCCAGAAGCGCTTGGGCATCGTCGCAGAAGCCGCTGAACGCCGCACGCAGGTTGTCGGGGTCATCGTGATGGTTCCACCCCTCGTCTGCCCATGCGCTGCGCTCTTCGACTGCGACAAGGTTCACCATCGTGCCATTGCGCAACGGATAAGTCACCAAATGCCGTCCGGGGCCCATGAACACCGTCGCCTCGGCGGGTTCCCTGCCGGTCGCGGGCACAGTCGCGCGCCACGCCACCTGCCCGGTGAAGAAGGGCGCGCGAGCCCCGTTCATTGCGCTGTGGACGACGGATCGCAGCCCATCGGCACCGATAAGAAACGCCATCTCCTGCGCCGGTTCGCCTGTGACTTTCACGCGCGCCGTGGTCAGGCTGGGTGTGACGCGCTCGACCCGCGTCCCGCACAGGATTGCCACCCCGGCATCGCGCGCGGCTTCCGCCAGAAGATCAATCAGATCGGCGCGATGAAACAGCAAGAAGCTCGCGCCCGGAGCCACTTTCTCGAAGTTGAAATCAATCACTTCGTGACCCGAGACACCATCGCGCAGCCAGACCCCGGTGCCCCGCACGGCACGGGCACGGGCCGCGTCGCCCAGACCCAGCGCATCCAGAACGCGCACGCCATTGGGACTGATTTGCAGCCCTGCGCCCACCTCGGTTATCTCAGGGGCTTGCTCCAACACGGTGACGTTCGCGCCGCGTTGCGCCAAGGCCACGGCCGCCGTCAGCCCGCCGATCCCTGCTCCAAGGATGGTGACGTTCTGTCCTGCGATCATAGCGTTGTGCTCCTCGGCGGATATTGATCCATTTCACAGTCCGGCTGGTTTGGTGTCATAGCACATGACGACAAGGCAAAAGAAAAGGCGCCGGGTTCTCCAGCGCCTTTTGTCATGGTTCAGGGCGTCATGCCACGCGACAAGTGCGCCCATCCCGTTGTTTTCAGCGGTCCGCGGCTTAATCGTCGCGGTGGACTTTTTCGCGACGTTCGTGGCGTTCCTGCGCCTCAAGGCTCAGGGTGGCGATCGGGCGTGCATCCAGACGTTTCAATGAAATCGGCTCGCCCGTTTCCGAACAGTAGCCATATTCGCCTTCTTCAATCCGGCGCAAAGCCTGATCGATCTTGCCAACCAGCTTGCGCGACCGATCCCGTGTACGAAGCTCCAATGCCCGATCTGTTTCTTCCGACGCACGATCCGCGATGTCTGGGATGTTCCGAGTGTTGTCTTGCAAGCCTTCCAGCGTATGGCGGCTTTCGTCCAACAACTCTTCTTTCCAGGCCAGAAGCTTGCGACGGAAATACTCCGTCTGACGCTCATTCATAAACGGTTCGTCTTCGGCAGGACTGTAATCGTCGGGCAGGAAAGTCTCTGCTTTCATACCAACTCCCTCAACTTACCGGACTATAACTACCTAACAACCTTGTTGCCCCACAGGAGTCCGGCTTCTTGTGGCGCTCGTTTACACCCGCTTTTGCCAGATGTCACTAGGCAATGAACGCGATTGGACAAGGTTTTCCCTTATAACGAGCAAGCAACTGAAATATAACAAAAACACTCGGATTAACGTTCTTGCGTGCGACAGGTGTGTGCAGACAGCGTTGGGATCGGCCCGGATCAGGCTTCGGGGACGTATCCGCACCCTTGCCAAAACCCGACGGTCAAGTTACTTCGCCCGGTAATTGTTCAGACCTGACCGCAAGGGATAGCAGCATGACAAAACGCTTCGAAGGCACCGAAAGCTATGTGGCGACCGACGATCTGAAGGTCGCCGTGAATGCTGCCGTCACGTTGCAACGCCCGCTTCTGGTCAAGGGCGAACCCGGCACCGGCAAGACGGAACTGGCGATGCAAGTCGCAGGCGCACTTGGCGCACGGATGATCGAATGGAACATCAAGTCCACCACCAAGGCTCAGCAGGGTTTGTATGAATACGATGCCGTCAGCCGGTTGCGTGACAGCCAGCTGGGTGATGAGCGTGTGCATGACGTGCGCAACTACATCAAACGCGGCAAGTTGTGGGAGGCGTTCGACGCCGATGAACGCGTTGTCCTTCTGATTGACGAGATTGACAAGGCCGATATCGAGTTTCCCAACGACCTTCTGCAAGAGCTTGATAAGATGGAATTTCACGTCTATGAGACCGGTGAAACGATCCGCGCCAGGCATCGCCCGATCATCATCATCACCTCGAACAACGAAAAGGAACTGCCGGACGCCTTCCTGCGCCGCTGCTTTTTTCATTATATCCGGTTTCCGGACGCCGACACGCTGGCGAAAATCGTCGAAGTGCACCACCCCGGCATCAAACCCCGCCTGCTGACCGAAGCGCTGACTCAGTTTTATGAAATTCGCGAGCAACCGGGGCTGAAGAAGAAGCCTTCGACCTCGGAAGTGTTGGACTGGCTGAAACTGCTCTTGGCCGAGGATATTGATCCCGAAACGCTGAAACGCGATGGGGCGTCCGCGCTACCGACGTTGCACGGCGCGCTGTTGAAGAACGAACAGGACGTGCATCTGTTTGAACGGCTGGCTTTCATGGCCCGTCGCGACGGGCGTGGCGGACGTCAATAAGGCCACATGATCTTGACATTCAGTCCATATGGTCCTATCTTCTGATCAACACGACAGGAGATGCACCATGCACGCCGCCCCACAACCCATCACCCCGCCTCCGGCCCGTCCGACCTCGGACCATGCGGCCGTGGCGCTCAAGGCTTATGGACGGATCGCCGAGGCTTGGGGGCTGAAACTGGACGAGGCTGCGGCGCTGGCGGATATGTCCACATCCACATGGAAGCGCGCGCGCAATCCCGGTTTCAAGGGCGACCTGACGCGCGACCAGATGCTGCGCTTGTCGGCCCTCGTGGGCATCTACAAATCCCTGCACCTCTATTTCGACGAGACGATTGCCGATCAGTGGATCACCCTTGCCAACACCGGCCCTCTGTTTGACGGCGCCCGTCCCATCGACACAATGATCGCCGATGGGCTGCCGCAATTCCTGCGCGTGCGAAACTATGTCGATGCACTTAGGGGCGGGATGTGAGCGACCCCCTTCCGCTGCGATCGGTCAGCGACCGCGCACTGGTCCGTCTGATCCCCGCCACCTATCACAAACCGCCGGTTTTGCGCGGATTGGTCGATAGCGACGACGAAATGGCCCTGTTGGCCGAAGTCGAAGCCATGACCTCGGCCCGCCACATCGCCGAGCGCGGGCGCGATATGGGCGTCAACCGGTTGGAACTGGCATGGGAACGCCGCGCCGCCGATCTTCGCATCTATGGCCTGAGCCATGTGAACGCGGCGTTCACCTATCGCCGGGCGGGGGGCAATCGGTTCAACGACGAGACCCGCGGTGCATGGTATTGCAGTTGGAGCGCGATGACCTCGTTGGCCGAGGTCGGTTATCACTATACCCGCGAGCTGACCCATATCGGCCTGTTCGATACCAAAGTGCGCTATGTCGAGCTGCTGGCTGACTTCATCGGCGACTTCCCTGATCTGACCGGCCAGCCCGGCCACCCCGCCCTGCATGAAGACCCGGCGCGGGGCTATCCGCGTGGGCAGGAGCTGGCCAATCATCTGCGCGCCGACGGGCATCGGGCATTGGTCTATCCGTCCGTGCGTCATCCCGGCGGCACTTGCCTTGTCGCATTCGATGCAGCCGCCGTGCAAAACGTCCGCCCCGGCGCCAAGTGGGAGATTACGTGGTCCGGCAGCCCGGATTTCGACGTGATCGGGCTATAGCGAACGATTCGCGACCCTCACGCATTTTCACCAGATTCTTCTAGTGCCGGATGAGATGCACCGCACAAGATATTGTTTTTCCTCATGGTCATGCAGTAAAACCGCCCCAATTCACGCCATTTCCCTTGGTCAAACCATGACCGCCCCATAAACTCTGACCCTTGCCTGGGGGGGCATAAATGCGGGTGTGATGGTGTTGTTATGGGAGACAATGCGCACATTTCCGTTCGGCCATTGACGCCGTCTGATAGGAACGCGTGGGCACGCCTGTGGGAAGGCTACCTGCGCTATTATGAGACCGAAGTCGCCCCGGAGGTTTATGAAATCACCTTCGCCCGGCTTCTGTCAGAGGATCCGAACGAGTTTCACGGGCTGTTGGCCTGCGTGGAGAACCAGCCCGTGGGTCTGGTGCATTACCTGTTCCATCGTCACGCGTGGAAAATTGAAAACGTCTGTTACCTGCAAGACCTCTATGCCGACCCGTCGGTTCGCGGCATGGGCGTCGGGCGCGCATTGATCGAAGCGGTCTATGCCGACGCCGATCAGGCCGGTGCGCCATCCGTCTATTGGCTGACGCAAGATTTCAACCACACGGCCCGCAAGCTGTATGACCGGATTGGCGTCAAAACGCCCTTCATCCGATATGGGAGGGCGTAAAAATGAGATTGATGACCCTTGCGTCCATGCTGGCCGCGCTCACCTTCAGCGGTTGCTCGGTTCCAATGTCTCCGAACACCCCGCAGGAGGAGGTCGCAACCCGCCGGGTCGCGCTGCCCCCGGCCCTGCCGCCGATGAAAGCCTTCGGCAGCACCCATATCACCCGTCCCACCCGTGCCAACAGCGTGATCGCCGGTGATTTTCTGGACCTGTCTTTCCAGTTGGAGAGCGGGCGGCCCCTGCCTGTGCTGACAAGGTTTGAAGGACCTGTCACCCTGCGGGTGACGGGCGATGCCCCTTCCTACATGATGGCGGACCTCAGCCGCTTGCTGGCCCGGCTGCGGATCGAGGCGGGGATCAATATTCATCAGGTGATGGCCGGTGATGCGGCCTCGATCACGCTTGAGGTCATTCCGAAACGGCAATTGCAGCGCCTTGTACCGCATGCCGCATGTTTTGTGGCACCCAATGTGTCTGGCTGGCAGGAATACAAAGCAGCGCGTGGCACCGCAAAGCTGGACTGGGCAAAACTGCGCAGCCGCACCCGTATGGCCGTGTTCCTGCCAGGCGATGTCAGCCCGCAAGAACTGCGCGACTGCCTGCATGAAGAGGTCGCACAGGCGCTGGGGCCGGTGAACGACTTGTATCGCCTGCATGACAGCGTCTTCAACGACGACAATTTCCAGACCGTCCTGACCGGGTTCGATATGCTGATCCTACGCGCCTATTACGCCCCCGAACTGGCGTCAGGGATGAGCCGAGGGGACGTGGCCGCCCGTTTGCCGGCCATTCTGGCCCGGCTGAACCCTGCGGGTGGGTCCGGTATGCCGCGCATCGGCGGCCAGTCGCCTGCGGCATGGAAAGATGCCATTGAGACGGC
This sequence comes from Aliiroseovarius sp. B-4, assembly GCF_056857795.1. Taxonomy (NCBI): domain Bacteria; kingdom Pseudomonadati; phylum Pseudomonadota; class Alphaproteobacteria; order Rhodobacterales; family Paracoccaceae; genus Aliiroseovarius; species Aliiroseovarius sp. B-4. The sequence continues at coordinate 47,036 of NZ_JBSXNV010000034.1, read as the reverse complement.
GCTGGGCAAAGGACAATCAATAACCCGCCGACGTGACGCGGCCATCACTGCCGTCGCCATCGCCCGCAAAATGGGCTGGCGCGACACCCGGTTGGCATTCAGCTTGTTCGCCTATGGTCGCCTGCACATGCGCCAAAGCAGCAAGGACGCGTTTGCTGCATTTCGCGAGGCCGAAGCGATCTATCGTGCCAATCCCGAAACTGCGCTTCAAGCTGCCCATATGGGGGTGCAACTGGCTGCCTATGCCTTGTCCGCCGGACAGGCGGACGAGGCGATCACCATTGTGAACACCCATATCGCTCCTGTGAAACAAGCCGAAAACGCCGCCCTTCTGGCCACATTGATGATGATCAAGGCCGAAGCGCTTGACCTTGCGGGCCGCCCCCGCGAGGCGCAGCTTGTCAGGCTCGACAGTCTGGGCTGGGCGCGTTATGGCTTCGGCACGAACGAGCAGGTCGGCGCGCGGCTCAGCGAAATCGCTGCCATATCGCCGGGCTAGATGGAATGGGGGCATTCACCGATGGCCCTTCGCAAGGGATAAACGCTTATGCTGGTCATCGCAGCACTTCTTCTTGGGGCATTGATTGGCGGTTTGCGCGCCCGCAAACGTGGCGGCAATCGGATGGACATCGCGCAATATGCGACCGTGTATGCCATCGCCTTTGGCTTAATCGCGCTATTCGCCTCGATCATCATCAGCCGCTAGGTCTGCGCGATGTTCCTGCCCTTCTTTGAAAACCTCCGCGCCAACAAGGTGCCGGTCTCTCTGCGCGAGTTTCTTGCGTTTTTAGAGGCGATGAAAGCCGGGCTTGTCACCTATGACATCGAAGGGTTTTATTACCTCGCCCGCGTCGCGATGGTGAAGGACGAACGCAACCTTGACAAGTTTGATCTCGCTTTTTCACAAACATTCGAAGGGCTTGAAGCGATCTCTTCAGAGGAAATTCTGGAAGCCGTCAACATCCCGCAGGAATGGCTTGAAAAAATGGCCGAGAAATTCCTGACCGATGAAGAAAAGGCCCAGATCGAGGCTCTGGGCGGGTTCGACAAGTTGATGGAGACGCTGAAAGAGCGTCTGAAGGAACAGGAAGGGCGCCATCAGGGTGGTAACAAGTGGATCGGCACCGCTGGCACCTCGCCTTACGGGGCCTATGGTTACAACCCGGAAGGCGTGCGCATCGGGCAGGACAAATCCCGCCACCAACGCGCAGTGAAGGTCTGGGACAAGCGCGAGTTTCGCAATCTGGACGATTCTGTTGAACTGGGCACCCGCAACATCAAGGTTGCCTTGAAACGCCTGCGCAACTGGGCGCGCGACGGGGCACATGAAGAACTTGACCTTGACGGCACCATTCGCGCCACCGCCGAACACGGCTATCTTGACGTGAAAACCCGGCCCGAACGACACAATGCGGTGAAAGTCCTTCTGTTTCTGGATGTTGGCGGATCAATGGACCCGCATATCAAGGTCGTCGAGGAGCTTTTCTCTGCCGCCCGCGCCGAATTCAAGCATCTGGAATATTACTATTTCCACAACTGCCTTTATGAAGGTGTGTGGCGCGACAATGCGCGGCGTTGGACCGATCAGATCCCCACATGGGAGGTGCTGCGCACCTATGGTTCGGACTACAAATGCATTTTCGTCGGTGATGCCTCGATGAGCCCGTATGAGATTGCCTATCGTGGCGGGGCAAACGAGCATTGGAATGATGAACCCGGTCAGGTCTGGCTGGAACGCGCCCGCGAGCAATGGCCCGAAAATCTGTGGATCAATCCGCTGCCCGAGCATCACTGGCGCTATACCCAGTCGGTGCAGATGATCAGTCAGATTTTCGAGGGCCGCATGGTCCCAATGACGCTTGAGGGAATTGAGCGCGGGATGAAAGAATTGGGCCGCTAAGCGACGGAAGTCCTGCGCCCACGCGTTCAAGACCCAACCGGCAAGGAAACCGCAATGTTTTCATTTATCAAACGCATCTGGGGCGCGGCCCCAATTGCGACGCTTATTCTGGCGGTCGCTTTGGTCATGAGCGTCTTTTTTGCCGTCCGAACAACCGCCAGCTGGATTTACTGGAACGATCCCGCCCATATCGACCAACCGATCGAAGGATGGATGACCGCCAGATACGTTGCCTATTCGTGGGATGTTCCGCGAAAGGTGATGTTTGAGGCATTGCAACTGGGCCAGCCGGGTGATGGCCCAAGCAGTCTGCGCCGACTTGCGGAGGCGCGCGGTATCCCGTTGGACGTTATGATCGCCGATCTGGAAGCCGCCATTGCCGCGCACCGCGCATCCCAAGCTGACAGCGCAACCGGTGGCCGCCAATGATCACCACCGACGCCATCTTTGCCCTGCTGTTGGACTATGGCCCTGTCGTGGTCTTCCTCTCGGCCTTTCTGTCATGTCTCGCGCTTCCCATCCCCACCTCTCTGATGATGCTGGCAGGCGGCGCGTTTGCGGCGGCGGGGGATCTTTCGCTGGTATATGTCATGCTTTCTGCCTTTGTGGGCGCGGTCATAGGGGATCAGACAGGCTATGCGATTGGGCGATATGGTGGGGCAAGCGCTTTGCAGTGGCTGGCACGCACGCCTGCAAAACGAACCATATTGGAAAGGGCGCGCGCCTTTGTGGACAAATACGGCAGCACTGGCGTTTTTCTGTCGACATGGGCTGTTGCCCCCTTGGGGCCATGGGTCAATTTCGTGGCTGGCGCAACCGGACTGGGTTGGGTGCGATTTGCCGTTTGGGATATTCTCGGGGAAACGATCTGGGTCAGCCTTTATGTCGGGCTGGGCTATGGGTTTGCATCCCGCATCGAAAGTCTCGCCGCCCTTCTTGGCAATATCGCTGGGCTTTTGGTCGCTGTGATCGTCGCGGTGGTGATGTTGGTCTGGATTCGCGCTGTCCTGAAAGCGAAAGACGCGCAAGAGGCGCTGAAATCTGACGCGTTGTCGCGTTAATCCCTTTCCAGCGGATAAAACAGCACCCATATAAAGCCTATGTTGAAGCTGATCCCCATTCTTCTGCCCATCGCATATGGCCTGCTGCTCTACCACTTCTCGGTCTGGCGCACGCATCGCGAGTTGGATGCACAATCCACGCGGTTGGCGGACCCAAAGCTGAAAGCGTTGACCGACCGAATGGCCGCCGCGTTGGATATCGCGGACATCCCGGTTCACATCTATGAGATTGATCCGGTCAACGGCTTGGCCGCGCCGGACGGGCGAATTTTCATCACGCGCGGGTTCTTCAACGAGTATCGGCAGGGGCGAGTCAGTGCCGAGGAAATGGCCAGCGTGATTGCCCATGAGCTGGGTCATGTGGCGCTGGGACACGCGCGCAAGCGGATGATCGATTTTTCCGGCCAGAACGCCTTGCGCACCGTGTTGTCGATGATGATCTCGCGGTTCCTGCCCGGCGCCGGGGTTTATATCGCACGCTTTCTGACACGGCTGGTGGCGGCGGGCCTGAGCCGGGGCGACGAATACGAGGCGGACGCCTATGCGACCGCGCTGCTGATCAAGGCCGGGATCGGGTCGGAGCCTCAGAAGACCTTGTTTGGCAAGCTGGATGCGCTGACCAAAAACCGTGCGGGCGTCATGCCGGCGTGGTTGATGAGCCACCCGAAAACCGCCGAACGGATCGCCGCGATTGAAAAGAACGAAGCAAAATGGGTGCGGTGAGGCAGTAAGGGGCGTCGCCCCTCTGCGCGTGCGCGCATTCACCCCAGGATATTTTTGGCCAGAAGAAACGCCGGTCAGAGCCGTGTTTCGAGCGCTTTGCCCAATCTTGGCAGACGTGCTTTTTTCATTAGCCGACGGATTGTCCAGTCTTCGCCGGACAGGGTGCAGGCTTGTGTCAGTACACGTGCGGCCACGCGGCAAATCCCATCTGGGTTTTCATCAAGAAACGCGCACAGAAAAGGGTCGGGGCTTTCGCGTCGCAGGCCTTCTTCAGCCAGCGTGTGTCGTGGAAAATCGGCATTGTTCGTGGTCAGAAGCACGTCGGCATGCCCTGCGATGGCGGCGGCCAGCACATGGATGTCGTTTTCGTCGGGCAGCCACAGGCGTCTGAGATCGCCATCATTGGGAAGGACACTGGCGTTCGGCCAATGGTCGCGCAACAGCGCGATTTCAGCGCGGGCGACGGTGTCCTGATCGGGGCCGAGTTTGCCAGCGGCGCGCGCCCACTCTTCCAGGATGCGCGGTGACCAGAGCGGGGTGAAGAACCCCTCTTTCGCCGCACCCATCACCATTTCGCGCATCACGGTTGGGTACAGCACGCAGGCGTCGATCAGCACTTTCATGGCAAGAGGCGGAAAAACAGCGCCTTGAGGTAGCCACTTTCGGCCAGCTGCGGGTGCATCGGGTGATCAGCCCCGGCGAAACCGGTGTGGATCAACTGGCTGTTGCGCCCTGCCCGGCCGATGCCCCGGATCGACGCGGCACGGAACTTGTCGATCGTCGCGGCGTGTGAGCAAGAACAGAGGCCAAGATAGCCACCGGGAGCCACCAAGGGGGCTGCAAGACGTGCCAATCGTTCATAGGCGCGCAGGCCGGGTTCCAGTGCCTTTTTAGACGGCGCAAAGGCGGGCGGGTCGCAGATCACAACATCAAACTGCTGATCTTCTTCGGCCAGTGCGGCCAACATTTCGAAGGCGTCGCCCTGCGCCGTTGTAAAACGATCCTCGGCGCCCATCTGGCGCGCGCCCTCTTCCGCCAGGGCCAGCGCGGGTGCAGATCCATCGACCGCCACGGCTTGTGTCGCCCCTGCCGCAAGCGCGGCCAGTGAAAACCCGCCAACATGCGAGAACACATCCAACACCCGAGCTTTGCGGGACAGGCCAGCCGCGAAGGCGTGATTGGGGCGCTGGTCAAAGAACAGCCCGGTTTTCTGTCCGCCGGTCAGATCGGCCATATAGATCGCCCCGTTCATCGGCACCGCCACCGGGGCATCGGGCACCCGCCCCAGCAGCACGACATTCTGGTCATCCAAACCTTCCAGCCCGCGCGCCCGGCCAGAGGCGTTTTTCAGGATAGTCGTCACCCCAGTCACCTGCGCCAGTGCGGCGGCCAGGTCGTCCAGCAGAACCTCGGCCCAGGCGGCATTGGGTTGGATCACGGCGATGTCGCCAAAACGGTCGATGATCACACCCGGCAGCCCGTCGGCCTCGGCATGGATCAGGCGATAGAAAGGGGCGTCAAAAAGGGTTTCGCGGTGGGCCAAGGCCGCCGCCAGACGCGCTGCCAGCCATGTGCGGTCAATCACCGCGCCCGGGTCGCGGTCGAGCATTCGGGCGATGATCCGCGAGTTGGTGTTTACAGCAACGGTACCGAGCGGGTCGCGGGCTGCGTCTTCCAATCGTGCGATCGCGCCTGCTTCGATCTTTTTCGTCCGCCGATCCGTCACCAATTCATTGTCAAACACCCACGGCGCACCGTGGCGAATGGCACGTGCGTTGGCTTTGGGTTTCAAACGGATCGTGACGCGATCTGCGCCGTCGGTGGCATCTGCCATGGATCGGTCTTTCAGTTGGTCGGTTTTGCCCTGACTAGCCCCTGCGTTCACGCTTTGAAAGCCTCAAAGCCGATGCGTGCATCAAATCGCACCGGATATAGGTTGTTAGCGCTATCATTTCCTGTTAGAAGCTCCTGAACCCAACCATCTGTGCCATACTGCAAAGATGAGGAACAGGAACGCAGCCATGACCCTGAACAGCGATCTTCTAAAGGTAACCGAGCGGATCATCACCCGATCCAACGACACGCGGCAAACTTATCTGGATAAAATCAACCGCGCGGCTGAGGACGGACCCCGGCGCGCGCATCTGAGTTGTTCCGGGCAGGCGCACGCCTATGCCGGGGCCGGACCTGACCAGGATCGACTGGCCGAGGGTCGCGCGCCCAATCTTGGCATCGTCACGGCCTATAATGACATGCTGTCCGCTCACGCGCCTTTCGCGACCTATCCTGACCTGATCAAACAGATCGCGCGCGACGAAGGTGCGACGGCGCAGGTCGCCGGCGGCGTACCTGCCATGTGCGATGGCGTCACGCAGGGCGAAACCGGGATGGAGTTGAGCCTGTTTTCACGTGATGTGATCGCGCTGGCCTCGTCCGTGGCGCTGAGTCACAACACTTTCGATGCGGCCCTCTTCCTTGGCGTCTGTGACAAGATCGTCCCGGGACTGGTCATTGCCGCGGCGAGTTTCGGGCATATCCCGGCGGTGTTCCTGCCGGCCGGGCCGATGACATCAGGCCTGTCAAACGACGAAAAGGCCAAGGTGCGCACACAATTCGCCACCGGCGAGGTCGGACGCAAGGAACTGATGGCGGCCGAGATGGCGGCCTATCACGGCCCCGGCACTTGCACCTTTTATGGCACCGCCAACACCAACCAGATGCTGATGGAGTTCATGGGGCTGCACCTGCCAGGCGCGTCCTTTGTCACGCCGCATACCGACCTGCGGGACGCGTTGACCGCCGAAGGCACACGCCGGGCGCTGGCGATCAGCAAGGACGGAAGCGCAGGCTTTACCCCTGCGGGTCACGTTCTGGATGAAAAGGCATTCGTAAACGGGCTTGTTGGGCTGATGGCAACCGGCGGCTCAACCAACCTTGTCCTACACCTGCCTGCCATGGCGCGGGCGGCGGGCATTATTCTGACACTTGAAGACTTCGCCGATATCTCGGCCATTGTTCCCCTGATGGCGCGGGTCTATCCGAACGGGCTGGCCGATGTGAACCATTTCCACGCCGCGGGTGGCCTTGGTTACATGATTGGCGAGTTGCTGGAGGCCGGGCTGTTGCACCCCGATGCCAAGACCATCATGGGCGATCTGACCGCCTATACGCAGGACCCGAAACTGGATGGCAACCGGGTCCGTTGGGAACCCGGTCCGCGTGAAAGCCTGAACGACAAGATCCTGCGCCCGGCCTCCGACCCGTTCCAGAAAACCGGTGGGTTGGTGCAATTGTCCGGCAATATGGGTCAGGGCGTGATCAAGGTATCGGCGGTCGATCCGAAACACCACCTGATCGAAGCGCCTGCCCGCGTGTTCCACGATCAGGACAGCGTCAAAGCCGCCTTCAAGGCAGGCGAGCTTGAGGGCGACATGATCGTGGTCGTCCGCTTCCAAGGGCCGCGCGCCAACGGCATGCCGGAACTGCACGGGCTGACCCCGACCCTGTCGGTCTTGCAGCAGCGCGGCCAACGGGTGGCGCTTGTCACGGATGGCCGGATGTCTGGTGCGTCTGGCAAGGTGCCTGCCGCCATTCACGTGGCCCCGGAGGCCGCCGATGGTGGTCCGATCGCGCGTATTCGCGATGGCGATATCATCCGTCTGGACGCGGACAAGGGCACGCTTGAAGTTATCACCGAAGGTGCCATGGACCGGCCCGCCGTTCAGGTCGATCTAAGCGCCAACACAGACGGCATGGGCCGTGAACTTTTTGAAACCTTCCGTCGCGCGGCGCGGCCCGCAACCGAAGGTGCCAGCACCCTGTCCTGGAGGAGACAACCATGACCCCGCAAGAGGCAAGCATTGCCGCCGAAAAAATTTGCCGTTTGGCCCCGGTTGTGCCGGTTCTGGTCGTCGATCAGGTCGCCCATGCCGCGCCCTTGGCGCAAGCTCTGGTCGCAGGCGGGTTGCCCGCGCTTGAGGTGACATTGCGCACCGATGCCGCCCTTGAGGTGATCGCGGAAATGTCCCGCGTCGACGGTGGCGCTGTTGGCGCAGGTACGCTGCTGACGTCGAAAGATGTGGAAAACGCCAAGGCAGCGGGCGCGACTTTCGGCGTATCCCCCGGCGCGACGGACCGTTTGCTGGATGCGTGTGAGGCCAACGACCTGCCGCTTCTGCCCGGTGCAGCATCGGCGTCTGAAGCCATGCGCCTTTTGGAACGTGGCTATACGGTGCAGAAATTCTTTCCCGCTGAAGCTGCGGGTGGCGCGCCGTTTCTGAAATCGCTTGCCTCGCCTCTGCCCCAGATCCGGTTTTGCCCCACCGGGGGGGTCAGTCTGAAAAATGCTATGGATTACCTGTCGCTTCCCAATACGCTCTGCGTCGGCGGGTCATGGGTGGCGCCCAGTGATCTGGTGATGGTGGGTGACTGGGACGGGATCACTGAACTGGCGAAAGAAGCCGCGCAACTTGGTGCCTGAGACATGCGGCGAGCCGAGGTGCAGATATATGCGCCTCGGTTGCCAAACATCTAAAGCCATTTCAGGTATCTGAACATCGCGATCTCGACGACCAGAAGCACTGCGATTGCTCCGCTGAAGATCCAGAACGCATTGTCGTTCGCGACCCCCGGCATGCCGCCGACATTGATGCCCAGCAACCCGGTCAGAAAGGACAGAGGCAGAAAGACTGCCGAAATCACCGCCAGCACGTAGAGGGTGCGATTGGTTTTCTCGGCAAATTCGTTGGCAATGTCATCCTTGATGACAAGCGCGCGTTCTTTGACTTGATCCAGCTCTTCGACATAACCGATCACGCGATCCGTGGTCTCGCGAAAACTCGTGCGCCAGGTATCCCCCGCCCAGACTGGCGGGTCAGACAACAACTCGCCCATCGCGGTGCGCTGTGGGGCAAGATACCTGCGCAGGATCACGGTCCTTTGGCGCAGATCAGCAACGGATTTGCGTGTAGCAGACGTGTCATAGGTCTCCAGGTTGCTTTCGATATCGTCGATCTGGTCCTCGATTGCATCAATGGTCGGCCCGATGCGTTCATTCACACGCGCGATCAGCCGCAAATAGGTCTCGGCGATGGTCGCGGGTCCGGTGCCGTGATCCACAAGTGCTGCCAGAACGTCGCGAACGCTTTGCAACCGTTGATCGCGCAACGTGATCACCCGCGTCCCATCGGACCAAATGCGAAGCGCAATCATGTCCTCGGACCTTTGTCCGGCGTTCAGGTTCATTCCCCGAATGACGGTGGTCAGACCGGTTTTTCCACGAAACACGCGCGGCCGGGTTTCTTCCGCCAACAATGCCTCGGCGGTGGCCGGGGACAAGCCACTTTGGTCACGCAACCAGGCCTGCGCCCTGTCACTGGCGCGATCCAGATGGATCCAGATCGCGTCGTCTTCGGGGGTCCAGCTTTCAACCGTCTGCCAATCCGCGAAGGTCCCACTGCCGTCACCACGCAGAGTGATGGCGAAAACCAGCCCGTCTTCTTCGGGCGCGTCGGTGGTTTGGATTTCATATTCACTCATGTCTCATTACCCGTGCTCCGTCCGCGTCAGATGATTTCATCCTCGTCGAACAATGGATCATCCTCAAGCTGGGCGGAAATGGCTGTCATCTTGTCATCCGCATCCTTGCTGTCTTCGAACCGGGCAACATGGAACAACGCGTCGCCTTCATTCACAATCGGCAGCACGGCACGCCCGACAATGATGCCCGGCAAGGTCGCGACAACATCGGCTTCCACTTCGCCAAACGGGTCCGAGACAACCGCCAGAACATCACCTTGATTGACCGTGTCGCCCTCGGATTTATAGGTTCGCAAAAGCCCGCCCTGCCCGGCCCGTATCCAGCGGCTTGAGGTGCAAAAGGCCGGATCGGCCTTGGTTTTCGAAACGCCTCGTCGGCTGATCATCCCCTGATCCAGAAGCACACGCAGTATGCCCATCACACCAGCGCGGACCGACATTTCGTCAAAGCGCAAGGCCTCGCCCGCTTCATACAGCAATACATCGACGCCCGTCTCTTTCGCTGCCGCCCGCAAAGACCCGTCGCGCAAAGGGGACCGGAGCACAACCGGGGCACCGAACAGACGGGCCAAGCGACGCGTCTCGGAATTGTCGGGCGAAATACGGATTTGCGGCAAGTTGGTCCGATGCGCCGCGGCCGAGTGCAGATCAATCCCAAGGTCGCAGCGCGACACGATCTTGCGCAGGAATATATCTGCCAGCCGCGATGCCAGCGACCCGGTGTCAGACCCCGGAAAGCTGCGGTTCAGGTCACGCCGATCCGGCAGATACCGGGATCGGATCAGAAAACCGGGGGCGTTCACAATCGGGACGCAGATCAGGGTGCCGCGCAAGGTTTGCAGGTTCTTGATCGTCAAAAGGCGGCGCACAATCTCAACGCCTATCACCTCGTCGCCATGAATGCCCGCGCTGACAAAGATCGTGGGGCCGGGTTTGCGGCCATGGATGACATGGGCCGACATCGTGACCGGCGTGTGATCCGACAAGACGCTGACCGGCAGGTCGATGGTCCGGCGGCTGCCCGGTGCCACATCAACCCCGCCCAGACGAAACGGTTCGCGGCCCGGCATTAGCCTTTGCCCTTGGTCCGGGTCGAGCCGCGCTTGATGTCTTTCTCAAGAAACTCGATGATCTTTCCTGCCACGTCGATGCCGGTGGCCTTCTCGACCCCTTCCAGACCGGGGGTGGAGTTCACTTCCATCACCACCGCCCCGTGATTGGCGCGCAGCATATCGACGCCACAGACATTCAGCCCCATCGACTTTGCCGCCCGCACCGCGGTTGATCGTTCCTCGGGCGAGATCTTGATCGCCTCGGCGCTGCCGCCGCGGTGCAGGTTCGACCGGAAATCATCGGCAGCACCCGTGCGCTTCATCGCGGCGATCACCCGACCGCCAACCACCAGCGCCCGAATATCCGTGCCACCGGCTTCCTTGATGAACTCCTGCACCAAGATATTCACCTTGGCACCGCGAAACGCCTCGATCACGGATTTGGCCGAGCGGTTGGTGTCGGCCAGAACCACACCGATACCCTGCGTGCCTTCCAGCAGTTTCACAACCAGCGGCGCGCCTCCGGCCAGTTTCAACACCTCGTCCGTCTGTTTCGGGTCATGGGCAAAGGTCGTGACCGGCAGGCCGATCCCGTCCCGCGCCAAAAGCTGCATCGAGCGCAGCTTGTCGCGCGACCGCCCAATCGCCACGGATTCGTTCAGGGGGTAGACGCCCATCATCTCGAACTGGCGCAGCACGGCCAGCCCGTAGAACGTCACGGACGCGCCGATCCTTGGGATCACCGCATCATAGTGGCGCAGCTTTTCGCCGTTGTAATACACTTCGGGCCGCCGCGATGCGATGTTCATGTAACAGCGAAGCGTGTCGATGATATCCAACTCGTGCCCGCGCTGCTCGGCGGCCTCTTTCAAGCGCTGGTGGGAATACAAACCTGCATTGCGGGCCAACATGGCAATTTTCATTCTTCTTCTCCTGTGTGCAGGTCGGGGATGGGCACCGGTCCGGGTGTTACTTCGCGCGGAAGTGCGACCATGACGGCAATCGGCGCACCGGCCAGATAGGACCGCCGCGGATCCACCAGCATTCTGTGCCTGCGGATCGCGCTGCGCCCAAGGATCACATCAAACTCCATCTTCTCACGATTGGCCAGCGAAACGTCGATCAGCCAGTGCCGCTTGCCGATCACCAGCGTCGTGCGCACGACCAGCCGCCGTTCGGGCACGCCCCCGGTGTTCTTGATATCACGCTCTTCCAGAATGGGCGCACAGATACGGCGTGTGGTGCGGCGGTTTTTCAACGGGATCATGAACTCGACCCACGGGGCACCATCACGGTCAAACACATTCTGATCCACCGCGTGAAGCGCCGATGTGCGCGCGCCGGTGTCCACCTTGGCGGGCAGATCAAAGATACCGAATTGAGGGAGTGAGATATGTTCGCGCCAGCCAATGATCTGCTGCGGGTGAGCCGTTCTAGGCTTTGTCATGCGTGTTGTCCAAGCGTGTCATCATTGGCCCGCCGATAATTGGTGAAAGAGTTCGTGCCCATGACCACAAAGAATACATCCATGTCAATCAACACATAGCCTTTTTCGAACAGACACCGCGACAGGTGCCGAATGTCATTTTCATACAGCCTGCGCCGTCTGGCCATTTGACGCAGCAACTTGGCCGATATGCGATACCGCCCGCCGGGTTTGCCCCCGAATTGGCGACTATAGAGATCGGCCAATTGGGTGGCCGTCTCGTCAATCCAATCTGCCTGATCCATTATATTGCCCTATCAAGGCAAATAATACTTGTCTATGGAAAGATTTCTTCGGCCTTAAACACCATATTGACCAGCGTCGATTTGCAAGGACATGCTTGCGCCCTGCCCTTGCAAATCAGATATTCGCGCTATCCCAACACCGAGGTCACGGCGCGCAGGGTCGCGGCAACCACCGTGTCTGCCTCGTCACGGGTCAGGCAGAAGGGCGGAGCAAAGCCCAAGATGTCACCCTGCGGCATGGCGCGGGCAATGACCTTGCTCTGCTCTAGCAGCTTGGCTGAGATTTGCGGGCCGATCTTGTCGGCGGCGTCAAAGAAGTTGCGGCTGTCCTTGTCTTCGACAAATTCGACCGCGCAGAGCATCCCCTCGCCCCGAATATCGCCCACATGGGCATGATCCGACAGGGCGTCTTTCATCCCTTGCTGCAAATACTTGCCCACCTTACCCACGTTCTCAATCAGGTTCAGATCATCAATCAGCTTCAGGTTCGCAACCCCCGCCGCCGCGCCGATCGGATGGGCGGAATAAGTCCAGCCGTGGCCGATAGGGCCGTTCTCGTCCGTGCCTTGCTCCAGCACTTTCCAAACCCGGTCTGACACGATGGACCCGGACAGCGGCGCATAGGCCGATGTCAATCCCTTGGCGATGGTGATGATGTCCGGCGTCATGCCGTAATGGTCCGACCCGAACATGGTGCCCAGCCGTCCAAACCCGGTCACGACCTCGTCGGCGATCAACAGGATGTCGTGTTTTTTCAGAACCGCCTGAATGGCCGCCCAATAGCCTTCGGGTGGCGGGACGATGCCGCCCGTGCCCAGAACCGGTTCGCCGATGAAACCGGCGATGGTGCCCGCTCCTTCGCGGTCGATCAGCGCCTCAAGCTCGGCCACGCAATGGGCGACGAAATCGGCCTCGCTCTGGTCCAAGTCATCGCGACGGAAATAATACGGCGCTTCGGTATGAATCACCTGCGCCAGCGGCAGGTCGAATTTCTTGTGAAACAGTTCAAGCCCTGTCAACGATCCGGTGACAAGCCCTGACCCGTGATAGCCCCGCCAGCGCGAAATGATCTTCTTCTTCTCGGGCCGTCCAAGGATATTGTTGTAATACCACAGCAATTTCACGTTGGTCTCGTTTGCATCCGAGCCGCCCAGCCCGAAATAGACCTTCGACATATTTGCAGGCGCGCGGTCCAGGATCATCTTGGCCAGCGTGATCGACGCCTCGGTGCCGTGACCCACATAGGAGTGGTAATAGGCCAGCTCGCGCGCCTGATCAGCGATGGCATCCGCGATCTCGGGCCGGCCATAGCCGACATTCACACAATACAGACCGGCAAAAGCGTCCAGCAGCTTGTGGCCGTCACGATCCTCGATATGCACGCCAGATGCGGTGCGAATCACGCGGGTCGGGCTTTCGCCGCGCGCGTGTTGGGCCAGATGGGTTGAGGGATGGAAGAAGTTTTCGCGATCCCATGCGTCAAGTTGGTCATTGTGAAGCATCGCTTACCTCAATCGTTCAGGCGGCGCGCCGCCGGGTTTACAGACGATAGGAGCTTTGGCGCATGGACCCTTGGCGTCTTGCGGCGTTGGGTCGGGCGGGTCAGCTCCGCTCAGCCCCAGCAGCAGCGCGCAATGCCTTTATTGCTTGGGTCAGAGTCGGAATACCGCAAGAGCGGTGCGAAATCCAGTGCTCTCAACGGTCGGCCACACCGATCACAGCAACGCAATCCCCGGACTTGACCAGACCCGGATGATGGCGGCTGATCAATATGCCGTCACGGCGGGCGTGGTAGTCAACCGGCAACTGGCCGGTGCGGTCCAGCGGCCAGCGGCGGGCCACGACATCGCCCTTTCGAACCGGATCGCCCAGGTCGATCATCGCTTCGTAAAGTCCATCGCCTTCACTGAACAGGAAGCAATTATCATCTGGCATCGTCAGGGTCACGGTGTCGTCAATCTGCATCTCGCCTTGCAGAATGCCGCAATGGATCAACACGTTACGCACGCCCTTTTTGGCAATGGCATTGGAGCGCGCGGTGGAGGTGCCCCCGCCGCCCAGTTCCGTCGTGACCAGAACCTTGCCCATATCCTCGACCGCGGTGTCATACATGCCGACATTGTCAATTTCGAGCAATTGAACCGAATATGGCGCGTTGAACGCCTGCATGGCACGCACGCAGTCGGCCTCAAGCACCTTGTCGTCCAGAATATGCACCGCAGCGAAGGGCAGGAAATCCAGCGTCTTGCCGCCGGAGTGGAAATCAACCGCGATATCGGCCATCGGCAGCAGAACGCGCTGGAAATAATCGGCAATCTTCTCGGTGGGCGTGCCGTCCGGGCGGCCGGGGAAAGACCGGTTCATGTTGCCCTTGTCGATGGGCGACGTGCGGGTGCCGGCGCGAAAGGCAGGATAATTGAAGGCAGGCACGATGATCACCCGCCCCGTGATTTCTTCAGCTTTCAGGGTCACGGTCAGTTCTTGCAAAGCAATCGGCCCTTCATATTCGTCGCCATGATTGGCCCCGGTCAAAAGCGCCGTGGGACCGGGGCCGTTCTGAATGACCGTGATCGGGATCATGATCGACCCCCAGGCGCTGTCATCGCGGCTGTAAGGCAGTCTGAGAAATCCGTGATGTTCGCCGTCCTGATCCAGCGGAATGGTGGGCGTGATCGGGTTCTTGATCATGGCCTAATCCTTCACAAACATCTTGCGCGGCACATTGGACAGGCATTCAGGTCCGTCCATACCAATGCGTATGCTTTCGGTGATTTCGAACCCCCAATCCTCCATCCACAGTCCGGTCATGAAGTGGAACGTCATGTTTTCCTCAAGCACCGTCTTGTCGCCGGGGCGCAGCGACATGGTGCGTTCGCCCCAGTCGGGCGGATAGGACAGACCGATGGGATAGCCGGTGCGGTTGTCCTTTTCGATCCCGTATGTCTTCAGCACATCAAAGAAAGCCAGCGCGATATCTTCGCAGGTATTGCCGGCGCGCGCCTTCTCCAAACCGGCCTCCATCCCCTCAAGCACTGCCTTCTCGGCGTCAAGAAATATCTGCGTGGGTTTGCCCAGAAACACGGTGCGCGACAGCGGGCAGTGATAGCGGTGGACGACGCCTGCGATCTCGAAAAACGTGCCTTCGCCGGATTTCATCGGCTGGTCATCCCATGTCAGATGCGGGGCGGCAGCATCCGCGCCGGACGGCAGCAGAGGCACGATGGCCGGATAATCGCCCCCATACCCCAGCGTATCGTCATGGCGCAGCCCGGCGTCATAGATCTCGGCCACCAGATCGCATTTGCGCAGACCGGGTTCGACCTTGTCGAATATCCGCTGGTGCATCTTTCCAACGATCTGCCCGGCCTGGCGCATAAAGGTGATCTCGGCCTCGGACTTCACCGCGCGTTGCCAGTTCACCAAGGCTGTCGCGTCGGTGAATTGCACGTTGGGCAGGTGCATTTGCAGTGACGCAAAGGCGGCGGCGGTGAACCAGTAATTGTCCATCTCGACCCCGAAGCGGCCGTGGCCAAGCCCGCGATCCGCCAGTTGGGCGGAAAGGTAGTCCATCGGATGACGCTCGGTAGATTGCACGTAATGATCGGGGTATCCGATGATATTGTCCGGCGACATATGGCAGGTGCGCAGCGCGCCTGCTGCGTCCTGACCACGTCCGAACCAGATCGGCGCGCCGTCCATCGTGACAATCACGCATTGGTGGACATAGAACGACCAGCCATCATAACCCGTCAGCCAGTTCATATTCGACGGATCGGTGACGATCAACAGATCAAGCTCACGTCGCGCCATCTCGCGTCGCGTCTTTGCCAGCCGGTCCTGATATTCGTCCCGCGTGAAAAAGAGTTTCGGTGCCACCATCCCGTTCATCCCCGGCAATTGCTTCAAGGCAGTCCTGCCTACCTGACGCAAGGATGTGATTCTTGGCAAGCGTTGTGATGAAGGATCTGTGCCGCAGGTGCCCGAGGTCGCGCTGGTGACGGGCTACCACCGCCCAGACAGGCTGCACCACAGCAAAGCGCCGCGGCGGGAAAATTCGGACTGGCCCAACGCATCATCTGCAACCGCAGTTGGGCGTTTCATGGCCAAGCGCAAGATCGGCTTGGCGCGCCACGCGCTGCGCAAAGCGGCGTTGCCGCCCTTGCCCAGCACGGTATGCGCGTGTTCAAGCGCTTGAAGCCCGGTCTCGGACAATTCGCGGATCGTGTCCACGTCAGGCAGGACATGCCCCCGGCCCGCCGCCTTCAGCGCCGGTTGAGACATCAGCCAATTGGCAATGCCCAATGCCTCGCCCAACCCCTCCAATGCATGATCCTTTGCGTGATTGCCTTCGAAATCGGTCAACCCTGTGGCTTGTCCTGCCGCCAGCATCAACGCCCCCGAGGTGCTGCGCGAATAAGCGCGGATCTGGTCGGTGTGGCGACGCGGCTCGCCCTGCGCATCGCCTTCGCGCGCCTCAAGCATCGTCAGCAAAGGCGCTGCGCGCACATCGCCCCAAATGACCAGCTGCGACAGCGGCGTTGCAACATCGTGTTTCGGTGCCTCGCGCCCCTCAACCGCCGCTTCGATCACGTCGCGCCAGAATTGCAGACGGATCATCGCGACCATCGGCTCCTGCGACATGTAAGGCGCGCGCGCGATCTCCAGATTGAACGCATAGAGTGGAAACAGGCGTTTGCGTTCCTTTACATCGCCCGTCATTGTGGCCATGAACCGGTCGGGGTCGCCCTTCTGCACCATTTCGGCGCAGGCGGCGATGGGATCGTGCGGGGCATCGGTCATGCAGGCTTGGCCCCGTCACGCAAGAGCTTCCAGGTGATGGCATCCAACAGCGCCTGGAACGACGCATCGACGATGTTGGGGCTGACCCCCACGGTCGACCAGCGGTGGCCGTCACGGTCTTCGCTGTCTATGATCACGCGTGTCTGCGCCTCGGTCCCGCCCTGAGTGATACGGACCTTGAAGTCCACAAGATGCAGGTCGTCGATGATGTCCTGATAGGGGCCAAGATCCTTCGCCAGCGCCTTTGCCAGCGCGTTCACCGGGCCGCGATCGGTGCCGGACGCGTCCATGCTTTCCGACACGGACAGCTTCTTTTCATCGCCGATTTTTACCACCACGATAGCCTCAGAAAGGCTGACCGTCTGGTTGCGTTTGTTCTTGCGCCGCTCGATCGTGACCTTGTAGCGCTTCACTTCGAAAAATCTCGGCAACTGTCCCAGCACGTCGCGCGCGACCAGTTCGAACGAGGCTTGTGCACTGTCATAGGCATAACCCTGATCTTCACGTTCCTTCACCCGGTTCAGGATGTCGCCCAAGCGCGGGTCGTCCGGCGCGACGTCAATCCCGGCATCGGCCAGCCGCGCGCGCAGGTTCGATTGGCCCGCTTGGTTGGACATCGGCACGATACGAGCGTTGCCGACGGTTTCTGGCGGGATGTGTTCATAGGTCGTCGGGTCTTTCAGAATGGCTGACGCGTGCAACCCCGCCTTATGTGCAAAGGCGGACGAGCCGACAAAGGGCGACGCTTTATTCGGCACGCGGTTCAGGATGTCATCCAGCTTGCGAGATATGCGGGTCAGGCCTTGAAGGGCATCCCGTTTGACGCCGGTTTCAAACTGGCTGGCATAGGGTTCTTTCAGCAAGAGCACCGGGATCAGCGTCGTCAGATTGGCGTTGCCGCAACGCTCGCCCAGCCCGTTCAGCGTGCCTTGAACCTGCCGTGCGCCCGCGTCGATGGCGGCCAGAGAGCATGCCACCGCGTTGCCGGTGTCGTCATGGGTGTGGATGCCCAGATGATCGCCGGGAAGACCTGCCGCGATCACCGCTTTGGTGATCTGGTGCACTTCGTGCGGCAGCGTGCCGCCATTGGTGTCACACAGCACGATCCAGCGCGCGCCTGCGTCAAAAGCGGCTTTCAGGCACTTCAACGCATAGTCGGGGTTGGCCTTGTAGCCGTCAAAGAAATGTTCCGCATCGTAAAGCGCCTCGCGCCCCTGCGCGACCAGATGAGCGACCGAAGCGCGGATGTTTTCCACGTTCTCGTCCAGTTCGATCCCCAACGCGGTGGTGACGTGGAAATCATGGCTTTTGCCCACCAGACAGACCGCAGGCGTGCCCGCGTTCATCACGCCCGCCAGCACCTCGTCATTCTCGGCCGAGCGCCCTGCCCGTTTGGTCATCCCAAACGCGGTGAAGGTCGCACGGGTCTTGGGGGCGGCGGCGAAAAAGTCACTGTCAGTCGGGTTCGCGCCGGGCCAGCCGCCTTCGATATAGTCGACGCCAAGGCTGTCCAACGCGGTTGCGATCTGCTGTTTCTCAGTAAGCGAGAACTGCACGCCTTGGGTTTGCTGGCCGTCACGAAGCGTGGTGTCGTAGAGGTAAAGGCGTTCGGTCATAGGCTTGCCCCCCCGGCCGTGGCGCTTGCGGCACGGCCAGCGCCCGTCCGCCCCCATGGGCGGGCGCTACACGCCCCCCCGCGGCCGGGTGCTGTCCCGTGTTGCGCATGAGCAAACATCACAGATCCTCCAGTTTGGAAGGGTCGAATGCATCGGTAACATCAAGCTTAACAGAAGCGTTAGACGTTCGAATCTCGACACCTGCGTTTCTAAGCACTTCTTGAATACGATCCACTTCCGAGAAGTCTTTTGACGCCTTAGCTGTTTCTCTCGCAGCCATAAGCAGTTCTTCATACGCCTCCAAGTTGACAGGGCTAGAAAGAGTTTTTTCGAGTGAGGTCCCAAAGCTATGGTCCCATCGCTGCTTCCAGTCGAATTCAAGGAAATTCATCGCGGAAGCCAAATCCATACGACTTTCATCAGATGCCTTTGCCGCCTTCGCGATCTTATGTATTTCGGCGACTGCTAGTGGAGTATTCAAGTCGTCGGCTAGGGCCGTGACTACTGCCGCTGGAACCGGCGTCGCTTCCACTTGCTCAATGACTTCCTGTGAATGGGTGAGAACCGAAGTCAATTCCTTCCATTTGGTAAGCGTCTTCTCCGCCTCCACCCGCTTCTTTTCCGTCCAATCCATCGGCTTGCGATAATGCGTGCCAAGGAACACGAACCGGATCACCTCGCCCGGCACGCCTTGCTCAAGCAAATCATGCACGGTGAAGAAGTTGCCCAGCGACTTGGACATCTTCTTGCCCTCGACCTGCAACATCTCGTTGTGCAGCCAGTAGTTCGCAAAACCTGCATTCGGGTGTGCGCATTTCGACTGGGCAATCTCGTTCTCATGGTGCGGGAACTGCAAATCGTTGCCGCCGCCGTGGATGTCGAAGGTCGCCCCCAACAATTCATAGCTCATGGCCGAGCATTCGATATGCCAACCCGGACGGCCCCGACCCCAGGGGCTGTCCCACCCCGGCAGATCATCGGTCGAGGGCTTCCACAGCACGAAATCCATCGGGTTGCGCTTATAGGGTGCAACCTCGACCCGAGCACCGGCGATCATGTCATCGACGGACCGGCCAGACAGACGACCATAGTTCTTGTAGCTCTCGACCGCGAACAGCACATGCCCTTCGGCCTCATAAGCGTGGCCCTTGGCGATCAGATCCTCGATCATGGCGATCATCGGCCCGATGAACTCGGTCGCGCGAGGCATTTCGTCCGGGTCCAGCGCGCCCAACGCCCGCATATCGTTCAGATACCAGCCGATGGTCTCATCCGACCGCTCGTGCACCAGCTCTTCCAAGCTGCCTTCGGCACCCGCTTCCTTGCGGGCCAGTGCGGTTGCGTTGATCTTGTCATCCACGTCGGTGAAGTTGCGCACATAGGTCACGTGATCCGGCCCATAGACATGGCGCAGCAGGCGATAGAGCACATCAAACACCACCACGGGGCGCGCATTGCCCAGATGGGCGCGGTCATAGACGGTCGGCCCGCAGACATACATGCGGACATCATCGCGGTTGATCGGCTCGAAGGGCCGCTTCTTCCGTTGCATTGTATCGTGGAGTTGAATTTTAACTTCCATTATGTCCTCGTGCGTCCGCGCAAGCGTCATCCCGCGGCGGGCTTAGCAACTTCCTGACATGTATGGAATAGAAGAACGGCCCGCCTGTGTGTCTCAGCAGGGAATGCAGCAGATAATGTTGATGCTTTTCCGTTTCATGCGACACACGCTAACACCCTTCCCCGCGCCTGCCAAGCGGGTTATCGTGATCCCATGCCACGTGACGCTGTGAACAACATCTGCAAGACCCTGCCGGGCGCGGACTGGTCCGAACCGTTCGGACCCGGCCATGACGTGTGGAAAGTGGGCGGCAAGATCTTCGCGGCCATGGGGGCTGTGACCGAAGGTGTGTCGGTCAAGACCCCTGATATTGAGACCGCCGCGATGCTGATCGAGGCCGGAGTGGGCATCAAAGCCCCTTATTTCCATCGGTCTTGGGTGCTGTTGCCATTGGATGTGGGGCAGGACGAGCTGACCCACCGCATTCACCGATCCTATGCGCTGATCCGGGCGAGCCTGACCAAGAAAACCCAGGCCGCTCTCGCGCCGTTTGATCCTGACACCTAGGCCGTTGCGGCGTTGGTTTTCGCTGCCAACACGCCTTGGGTCCACATCTGAATGATCTTATAAATGATCGGCAATATGATGAGTGTGGCGGCGACCAGACTTGCACCCGCAACAATCCGCAAGATGTCGCTGCTTGTGACCACGGCACCCAGTTGCATGAGGCTGGAAAATGCTGCCAGAGGGAAGGTGAACGCGCCCCAAAGCGGGCTGAACCCGGCCTTCAACAGCCAACGCGCACACCCGATCAACCCGCTCAGGATGATTATGGACATAACGCTGAACACCAAGGCCATCTGCGTCTCTCCCAACAGATAAGCGCCGGTGCCCAACACGCTTGCCGGGACCAGGTGGATGGCCAACAGCGGACGCAGCGGGCCGGGGATGCGAGTGCGCAGAAACTGGGCGGCACTGGCACCCCAGACAATCGCGGCGACAAAGAACCCGCCCCAGAACGCAATGGTGGCAAACCCGGTCCAGCCAAGCGGCACGGCGGCCAGCGGGATCAGCACGAAACCGGCAAAGATCAGGTGCCAGACGGGCGTTACAATCCGTGTCTCGACCGGTCCGGTGATCAGCATGTAAATGACCCGGCCGGCAAGCACTACATGCGCCGCAAAGGTCAAAAGAAGCATCGCCCCCGCCAAAACCAGCGAGAACGGTTCAATGGTGGCAGCAAGCAGATAACCGGTCAACACCATGGCCGCCAGCCCCGCACGGCCCGGCAACACACGCAGATCCTCGGAAAATATGCCGGTGCGCTGCATGAATTTCATGGCATAAGCCGCTAGGCTGAAAAGATAAAGCAAGGTCATGGCACCCAGCATAATCTCTCCGATCGCGGCGGGAGCAGCCAGTATATCGGCGGCACGCCGCCACGCCAAACCAAGCCCGAATGCCCCCATGATCGGAGTGAACACCGCAGGCGGCATCCGTTGAAACATCCGGGTCTTCGGCGGCAGGGGTGGAGGTGGCGGAAAATACGGGGCTTTGGCCATCGGGGAATCCTTGAAGCGCAATCCTTGAACACAACTTGGCCCATTTAACCCGAGTGGCCACACAACGAAAGCCCTGCTGTCTTGTCGGATTGCCGCATGTCGCGACGTTGGTCGCGATCCGCCCAGAACTTTCGGGATCAGGCGGTGGTTGCCGCGCGCGCGGTCCGCAGGTTTTCAGCCAGTGCAAGACGCAGAAGCGAGGCTTCCGACCCTACCCCAAGAAATGTCACACCAAGATCAGCGTAATAGCCGAAACTGGCGTGGTCATAATGCAGAATACCCGCCGCTTTACCGGCCGCTTGGATGCGCTCCACCGTATGTGCAATCGCCTCTTTCACGTCCGTGTGGCCGGGATTGCCGCGATGGCCCATGTCAGCCGACAGATCAGCCGGTCCGACAAAGACGCAGTCAACCCCGACCGTGCCTGCGATTTCATCTATGTTTTCAACGGCAAGCCGGGTCTCGGCCTGCACGATCAGACACACTTCGTCATTCGCGTTCGTCAAGTATTCGTCGATCTGCCCAAAGCGCGCGGCACGTGCGACCCCCGACCCCATGCCGCGTCGCCCCTCTGGCGCATAGCGTGTGGCTGCCACCAGACTTGCCGCTTGCTCGCCGGTGTCGACCAACGGCACCAGAAGGCTTTGTGCGCCCAGATCCATCGCCTGCTTGATCACCCAGTCTTCCCCGATCGGCACCCTCACGATAGGCGAGATGTCGAACTGCCCAAGCACTCGCAATTGTGTTTGAATAAGAGTGGGATCATAAGGCGCATGTTCACCGTCGATCAGCGCCCAATCATAACCGGTGCCGCCAACAAGCTCTGTCGCAGACGGACTGCCGAGGTTCAGCCAAAGACCAACCTGCATGTTGCCCGCGCCAAGCGCGCGTTTCAGCTTGTTTTCAGGCGCCTTCATCGTGACCTCCAATTGCTTAACATGTAAACAACCAGAGATTAGTCGACCGGTTGACACCAATCAAGCAATAGGATGCGCACGGTGGTGCCAATCCCACTGCGTCCACCATTTAATTAAGATAGTCAGATCGTTGCAGCCCGTATTTTGCCATCTTCTCGTTCAGGGTCCGGCGGGGCAGGCACAGCTCGTCCATCACCCCGACGATCGAGCCTTTATGGCGGCGCATCGTGTTGTCGATCAGCATCCGCTCAAACGCTTCAACGTATTCTTTCAACGGCTTGCCCTCGGTCGTCATGACCGGCTGCACCTCGTCATGGTCCGACATCAGAAGCGACGAGATCGTGCCAGTGCCGCGCCGCGACTGCAACACGGCCCGTTCGGCGATGTTGATCAACTGACGGATATTGCCGGGCCATGGCGCTTGCAGAAGCTGGGCGGCTTCCTGGGCGCTGACCGTCGGGGCAGCGCATCCGTATTCGTCGGCGAACTGGTCCGCAAAGCCGGTGAAAAGCATCAGGATATCTTCGCCCCGTTGCCGCAGGGGCGGCAGGGTGATCTTCATCGCCGCCAGACGATAGAACAGATCCGGGCGCAGGCAATCCTCGCAGGTCTTACCCTGTTCTTGCAGGTTGCAGATCGCGACAACACGCGTTTCAGCGGGCGTCCCCTGATCGTTCATCCATGTTAAAAGGCGGGCCTGTAGACCCATCGGCAATGCCTCGATGTCTTCGAGAACGAGAGTGCCACCGCGCGCTTCCTCGACCAAGGGCTGCGGGCCGCCGTCTTCCATCGGGCCGAACAGGCGACGGGTCAGATCGTCTTCTTCCTGCCCTGCGCAAGTGGCAACGACAAATTTCTTGCCGGCCTTCGCGCCGACAGCGTGCAGCGCATGGGCCACCAATGTCTTGCCGGTGCCGGTTTCGCCTTCGATCAGCACATGACCGTCCGACTGCCCGATATCCAGAATATCCTCGCGCAGACGCGACATGACCGGCGATGCGCCGATCAGCTTTTTCATGATGGTCGAACCATCGGACAATTCCCGGCGCAGCGCGCGGGCATCCATGGCCAACCGGCGCTTATGCGTGGCCTTCTTGGCCAGGTTGGTCAGTTGATCCGGGTTGAATGGTTTTTCAAGGAAATCGAAGGCCCCCACCCGCATCGCTTCGACCGCCATCGGCACATCACCATGACCGGTGATCATGATCACGGGCAACGAGCTGTCGAGGCTCATCAGTTTTTTCAGGAACCCCATGCCGTCAATGCCGGGCATCTTGATGTCCGAAATGATGACCCCGGGATAATCTTGCCCGATCACCTTCAAGGCGTCCTCGGCAGACGGAAAGGTCTCCGTCTCGAAACCGGACAGGGACAACCATTGGGAGATGGATTGTCTCATGTCCTGTTCGTCGTCGACGATCGCGATTTTCATTGCCTGCGCCATGGCAGCCTCCTGATACATTCTCGGCACTGTCGCCCCTATTCGGCGGCTTCAACGTCCATTTCTTCGTCATCCAGAACCGGCAGTTCAACCTCGAAAACGGCGCCGCCATCCTGGCCGTTGCGTGCCGTCAGACGACCGCCCAGATCGGTCACGATGCCGGACGAAATCGCCAGTCCAAGCCCGACGCCGTCGCCCGGCGCCTTGGTGGTATAGAAAGGCTCGAACAGGTTATCCAGGTCTTCCACTCCGTTTCCGTTATCGCGCACCGTGATCAACACATAATCGCCCCGGCTGACGATGATATCAACCTGCGGCAAATCAACGGTTTTTGTTGCGTCCAGCGCATTGCGCAGCAAATTGATCAACACTTGCTCCAGACGCAAGCGATCTCCCATTACCATAACAGGTTCGCGCGGAATATTGCGCGTGATGCGCACTTCGCGGCTTTTTAGCTGTGGCTCCATCATCGACAGGGCTGTCGAGACACTGTCGCGCACGTCCATCGGCTCGAACGCGTCGCCGCCCTTGCGGGCATAGCTTTTCAGCTGCCGCGTGATGGCGCCCATCCGCTCGATCAGGTCATCAATACGCTGGAAACTGGACAAGGCTTCATCAGGGCGTTTGCGTTGCAGCAAAAGTTTCGCCCCGGCCAGATAGGTCTTCATGGCTGCCAGTGGCTGGTTCAACTCGTGGCTGACGGCCGCTGACATCTCGCCCAAAGCGGCCAGCTTCGAGCTTTGTGCCAGCGTCTGTTCGGCCACTTGCAGGTTTTCCTCGGCGCGTTTGCGTTCGGCGATCTCGCGTTGCAAGGCAAGGTTCAACTGCCGCAAATCCGCCGATTCCTGCGCAAACAGCACCGAACGGAACTGTGCACGGCGGCTGATCAGGTAAAACAACAGCGACAGAAGCATCGCAAAGGCCATGATTTCAAGCGCCAGAACTGCGTTCACCTTCTCGCGCACCGACGCGTAGGACGTGAAAGAAGCGATCCGCCATCCCTGAAAGGGCACCCGGCTCTCATGGCGCATCACCTCTTCGCCCAGAAACAGGACGTCCGATGGTAGACCCGACCAGTCCGCCGCGTCGCGCACGCTGCGCCGGATCGCGTCGGTGGCGGATACGGTGGCCAGCGCTTCGCCTTCCGGTTTGCCGCGCCAGCGGGGTTCCGTGGCCAGGATCACGTTGCCTTCGCTGTCGGTGACAAGCACCGCATCCGAGATGCCCGACCAGCTGCTTTCGAACTTGCGCAGGTCCACATTCACGACAATCACCCCGATCACGCCATCGCTGTCTTCGATCTTGCGGGAATAGGAAAACTCATACGACCCGGCCTCGGTCTGCACCGTTGTAAAGACAGTTTCCGAGCTTCTGAGTGCCTCAACAAAATAGGGGTTTGTGCGGTGTTGCGACCCCAGTGCTTCGCGTGTGGTGGCGGCAACGGCGCGCCCGCCACCGTCCAACAGCATCAGCGACGCGGCCTCGATTTCGTCGCGATAGGAAATCAGTCGGGCGGTGCTTTGCGAATAATCGGCGGAATTCAAAGCATTGATCAGCGCCGGATCACGCGACAGCAACAGAGGCACGACCGAGTTGCGCTGCAATTCGCTGAGCAGGTTGCCCGAATACAGCGCCACCCGAAGCTCAGCCCGGTTTCGCGTCGTTTCCGTGTAACGCTCGGTCAGCAGACGGTTTGAAAAGAAGACCACAAAAACAGCAAGCGAAATCAACGCAACAAGCACAAGGCGCGCGCGAAGACTGACCCCCGGACGCGGGGGCGGGACTGGACGTTTCTTAAGGTCGACCATGGGTCAAAGATAGGTCCGCAAGACCGGCTTCGCAATCACGCAGCGACGACGCTGTCCACCAACGAGCGGAACATCGCCACGCCATCGGTGCCGCCGTGTTTTTCGTCCACGCAGCGTTCCGGGTGCGGCATCATGCCAAGCACGCGACGGTTCTTGGACATCACCCCGGCTATATCCCCGGTCGAACCGTTGGGGTTGTCGACATAGGTAAACGCAATCCGGTCTTCATCCCGCAACTGTGCCAGCTTTTCATCCGTGACGTTGTAATTGCCATCATGGTGGGCGATCGGAACGGTGATTTCCTGCCCTTTTTCATAGCCCGACAGGAAGTCGCAATTCGTGGTTTCCACTTTCAAACCAATGGGTTTGCAGATGAATTTGAGGTTTCCATTGCGCATCAGTGCACCGGGCAGAATACCAGTTTCGGTCAGCACCTGAAAGCCGTTGCAAATGCCGACGGCATAGCCGCCACGCTCGGTATGTTTGATCAGAGACCGCGTGATGGGTGATTGCGCCGCAATCGCACCGCAACGCAGGTAATCTCCGAAGGAAAACCCACCGGGAATGCCCACTATATCCAGATCACCCGGCAGGTCCGTTTCCTTGTGCCAGATCATCGACACCTTTGCGCCCGCCCGCTCAAACGCCACCGCCAGATCGCGGTCGCAGTTGGAACCCGGAAAAACGATGACGCCCGCCTTCATCACAGCACCTTGATGGCGTAATTTTCGATGACTGTGTTGGCCAGCAGTTTTTCGCACATCTTCCTGACATCCTCTTCCGAGGCGCCATCGGCCAGGTCCAACTCGATCACCTTGCCCTGGCGCACGCTTTCCACGCCCGAAAAGCCCAGATTGCCAAGCGCGTGGCGCACGGCCTCGCCCTGCGGGTCCAGAACGCCGGTTTTCAGCATCACATCAACACGTACTTTCATCGGGGCTAATCCTCAGTTGATCAGGGTCGGTTTGGTGGGGGTGTGGGTCACGTTGGACGGCATGACTCCCAGGCGACGCGCCACTTCGGTATAGGCGTCAGCCAGGTTGCCAAGGTCGCGCCGGAACACGTCCTTGTCCAGCTTCTGACCGGTTTCCATGTCCCAAAGGCGGCAGCTGTCGGGGCTGATTTCATCGGCCACGATCAAACGTGGAAAATCACCCTCGTAAACGCGGCCCATCTCGATCTTGAAATCGACCAGTTTGATGCCGACGCCATACATGACGCCCGACAGATAATCATTCACGCGCAGCGCCATCGAGACGATCTCGTCCATCTCCTGCTGGCTGGCCCAACCAAACGCGGCGATGTATTCCTCGGGGACCAGCGGATCACCCAAGCTGTCATCTTTATAGGAGAACTCGACGATCGGTCGGGGCAGCGGTGTGCCCTCTTCCAGCCCCAGACGTTTGGCCATGGACCCTGCGGCGACGTTGCGCACGATGATCTCAAGCGGCACGATTTCGACGGCGCGCACAAGCTGTTCGCGCATGTTCAGCCGTTTGATGAAGTGATTGGGAATGCCAAGCTGCGTCAGCCCGGTCATGAAGAACTCGGACAGGCGGTTGTTCAGGACACCCTTGCCGTCGATCACGTCTTTCTTTTCGGCATTGAACGCGGTCGCATCGTCTTTGAAATATTGCACGATTGTGCCCGGCTCGGTGCCCTCATACAGGATCTTTGCCTTGCCTTCATAGAGTTTCTTGCGCCGTGCCATAAGACCTCCGTCGGTCAGTGCGGGATGCAGCCATTGGCGGACCCCCTGCCCGCGCGACTCCCGCTGATGCCCGCCCTATACGTGAAAGCCCGACGCTGGGCAAGAATATCGCCGATATGGTACAATTTCCCGGATTTGAGAGCGCTAGCGGGGTTGCGATAACAGCTTCTCGTTGGCATATCAGTATCGACAAGCGCCATTCGGCCTGCCGAGGGCACAGGACCATGAACAAGGGAACGCCATGACCACCTTTGATGACCGCGAGAACGCCTTCGAAGCCAAATTTGCCCATGATGAAGAGATGATTTTCAAGGCAGAAGCGCGGGCGAACAAAAAGCTGGGCCTGTGGGCCGCCGAGAAAATGGGCAAAACCGGCGATGAAGCCGACGCCTATGCCCGCGAAGTGATCAAGTCAGATTTCGAAGAAGCCGGCCACGAAGATGTGGTGCGCAAGGTCACGGGTGATCTGAGCACGGTCAGCGCCGATGAAGTCCGCGCCAAACGGGCCGAGCTTCTGGCCATCGCCAAAGCCGAGTTGGTCACTGAGGTCTGATCGCCGCTTTCAGACGACAAAAGACCCAAGATTACAGGCGCAGCTTTTCCGGCTGCGCTTTTTTTCACGATGACGGGGTGCGGATCAAAGGATTGCCATCGACCCACTGCGGAAACGACGCAAGATTGATGCCTTTCGCCACGCATTGGGTTTGCGCCTGAACGCAATCCGTGGCAGGTAGCGGCAATACTATTTTTTCTATCTCCGGAGCCCCCGATGACGGACCTGCTGACCCAACTGATGACGGAACGCGATTGGCTGATGGCCGATGGCGCGACCGGAACCACTCTGTTCAACATGGGCCTGACCTCCGGCGATGCGCCCGAGTTGTGGAATGTCGACAAACCCGACAATATTCGCGCGCTTTATAAAGGCGCAGTGGATGCGGGGTCGGACATTTTCCTGACCAACTCGTTTGGTGGCAATGCCTCACGGCTGAAACTGCATGATGCCCAAAGCCGGGTGCGCGAACTGAACCGCGCCGCCGCCGAACTTGGCCGCGAGGTCGCCGACGCCTCGGGCCGCAAGGTGGTCGTGGCCGGGTCCGTTGGCCCGACCGGTGATATCATGGAGCCGATGGGCAGCCTGACCTTCGACAGCGCGGTCGAGATGTTTCATGAACAGGCCGAAGGCCTGAAAGAAGGCGGCGCGGATGTGCTTTGGGTCGAAACCATTTCAGCGCCCGAGGAATACAAGGCGGCCGCCCGTGCCGCCGAACTGGCCGACATGCCATGGTGCGGCACGATGAGCTTCGACACCGCTGGGCGCACCATGATGGGCATCACGTCGGCTGATCTGGCGAAAATGGTGGAAACACTCGGCAAGCCGCCGCTGGCTTTTGGGGCGAACTGCGGTGTCGGCGCGGCAGACTTGCTGCGCACCGTTTTGGGCTTTGCCGCGCAAGGCAGCGAACGACCGATCATCGCCAAGGGCAATGCGGGCATCCCGAAATATGTGGACGGCCATATTCACTATGATGGCACCCCGGAATTGATGGCGGATTATGCAGTCCTTGCCCGCGATTGTGGCGCCACGATCATTGGCGGATGCTGTGGCACAACGCCCGATCACCTGCGCGCCATGCGCGACGCGTTGGAGACCCGCCCGCGAAGCGACAGCCGCCCGACGCTGGAACAGATCGCAGCCGCGCTTGGCGGGTTCTCGTCTGCCTCTGATGGCACTGGCGACGACGCGGGACCAAAACGCGACCGCCGGTCTCGTCGCCGCCGCAGTTAAGCATATCTGGCTAGATCGTCCCGAAAACGAGGGTGCAACCGCCCTCGTTTTCTGTTGGCCATCTGGGTGCATCCTGTCAGAACAGAGACAGTTGATCCCCGGCTTTCGGCGGCACCGAAAACAGATCGCAGCGCAGCTTTTGCAAGTCTTTGGACAGATCAAGCCGCCTGCGTGCAATGTCGAACCGACAGCGCAACAGATCAGAAAATGTGCCCTTCCCAACCATCCGAGAACCAAATTCCGAATCATAGTCATCACCGCCGCGCATCTCGCGCATCC
Organism: Aliiroseovarius sp. B-4; assembly: GCF_056857795.1. Taxonomy (NCBI): domain Bacteria; kingdom Pseudomonadati; phylum Pseudomonadota; class Alphaproteobacteria; order Rhodobacterales; family Paracoccaceae; genus Aliiroseovarius; species Aliiroseovarius sp. B-4. The sequence continues at coordinate 17,547 of NZ_JBSXNV010000034.1, read as the reverse complement.
GGCCCATCACGCGGGCGGCGCGGTCTGGCACCTGCTCAGTCAGCCAATCCTGAAACAGTTCTGACACCTCACCGGGCAGACGCAGCAGAATATAGCTTGCCGCCCCTGCACCCGCGTCCTTTGCCGCGCTCAGAATCGCTTCAAGTTCGTGGTCTGTCAGGCCGGGCACAACCGGCGCGACCATGACGCGCACAGGAATCCCGGCGGCAGACAAGCGTTCGATCATCTGCAACCGTCTTTTCGGGCTGGGCACCCGTGGTTCCATCTTGCGCGACAGCGCCGCATCCATCGTGGTGACGGAAACGCCCACATGGGTCAGCCCGGCCTGCGCCAGTTCTGCCAGCAAATCAATGTCGCGTTCGATCAGGGTGCCCTTGGTGACGATTGTAACCGGATGGCGAAACCGCGACAGAACCTCCAACACCCCGCGCATGATGCGATACCGCGCCTCAATCGGTTGATAGGGATCGGTATTGGTCCCAATCGCGATCGGGGCCACGTCATAACGCCGGCGTGACAATTCCTGCTCCAGCTGTCTTGGCGCATTTGGGCGGGCGATCAGGCGTGTTTCAAAATCCAGCCCGGCGGAATACCCCAGATAGGCGTGGGTTGGCCGGGCGAAGCAATAGATGCACCCATGTTCGCAGCCGCGATACGGGTTGATCGACCGGTCAAAGCTGATATCGGGCGATGTGTTGCGGGTGATCACACTGCGCGGGTTTTCGATGGCCACATGGGTCTGGATCGTGCGCGGCACCTCTTGCTGCCACCCGTCATCCACGCCCACGCGCTGATACGGCTCGAACCTGCCGGTGTCGTTGCTGACCGCGCCCCGCCCGCGCCGTGCCTCGGCCGTGATTTTGTTATCGCCGTCTGAAACCATGCCCCATCATAAGAACATATCGGGAACATATGAAGCAGATTCACCATTTCGTCGCGGATTATTCATTTGCCATCAGGTCGGTCAAAGGGCACTCAGTGTCGCAATCGGTCCAGACCAAACGTGCGAAATCGTCGCATGTGGGATTTGAAGACCACGAGTTTTAGCTAGGGAACGGCAGACATGTCCGACCAAGAAGACGATATCATCCTGAGCGAGTTGAACGACGAAGAGCTTGTCCAGCAGATGCATGACGACCTGTATGACGGTCTTGCGGAAGAAATCACCGAAGGCGTCAACATCCTGCTCGAGCGCGGTTGGGAACCCTACAAGGTTCTGACCGAAGCATTGGTGGCAGGCATGACCATTGTCGGGCATGACTTCCGCGATGGCATCCTGTTTGTGCCCGAAGTGCTTCTGGCCGCCAACGCGATGAAGGCTGGCATGGCCATTCTGAAACCTCTTTTGATCGCCACCGGCGCGCCGCGCATGGGCAAGATGGTCATCGGCACCGTGAAGGGCGACATCCACGACATCGGCAAGAACCTTGTGTCGATGATGATGGAAGGCGCTGGCTTCGAGGTTGTCGATCTGGGCATCAACAATGCGGTCGAAAGCTATCTTGAGGCGCTGGAAGCCGAACAGGCAGACATCCTTGGCATGTCGGCCCTGCTGACCACCACGATGCCTTATATGAAGGTCGTGATCGACACGATGATCGAAAAAGGCATTCGCGACGACTATACCATTCTGGTCGGTGGTGCGCCCCTGAACGAGGAATTCGGCAAGGCGATTGGTGCGGACAGCTATTGCCGTGATGCCGCAGTCGCGGTCGAGACGGCCAAAGACTATATGCTGCGCAAACATAACCAGCTTGCTGCGGGCTGACCTTGTCCGATAAATTCTAACAAGGCCCTGCCCCAACGGCGGGGCCTTTTCATTTGCCACACCAGCCCCCAGATATGAGAGCATGAGTAAAACACGGTTCTTTTTCCTGATCGCCTTGGTGATCCTGTCTGGCGGGTTGACGATCTTGGTCGGCAGCCTGGCGGTGACATCCGGCAAACTGGATGGGCAGGTGGCCATGGCAGTGTTGCCGCTGGTCATGCTGGCCTCGATCGGGATCCGTGCCTTGTCGGGACGGAACGGGTCATGAAGCCAAGCGACGAAGAACTCACCCGCAACGGGTTGGCGCCCACGGATGCCTCGGCCAAGGTCCTGATCCTGGCCTGCGGTGCGCTGGCGAACGAAATTCTGGCCCTGATCCGCCTGAACGGCTGGGATCATATGAGCCTGACCTGCCTGCCCGCGATCCTGCACAACACGCCGGACAAGATCCCCGGCGCTGTGCGCGCCGCGATCGAAAAACACGGCGCTGATTTCGACCAGATCTTTCTGGCCTATGCCGATTGCGGCACCGGCGGCGAATTGGCCACCCTGTGTGACGAAATGGGGATCGAGATGATCCGGGGGCCGCATTGCTATAGCTTCTTTGAAGGCAATGATGCTTTTGCGGCCCGCGCCGAGGATGAAATCGACGTGTTTTACCTGACCGATTTTCTGGCGCGCGGGTTTGAGAGTTTCGTGATCAAACCGCTGGGTCTGGACCGCCACCCGGAACTGCGGGACATGTATTTTGGGCATTACACGCGGCTGATTTATCTGGCGCAAACCGACAATCCCGATCTTGACCGTATGGCCGAAGCGGCAGCGGAACGGATTGGCTTGAAATATGAACGAAAGTTCACCGGATTTGGCGATCTGGCCGCGGCCCTGAAGCCCCTGGCGTGATCAGACCGCGTCGGCGGCTTGCATCCGAATACGCTCGACCATCGCGCGCAGACCGTTTGAACGCTGCGATGACAGGTGTTCGTTCAGGCCCAACCGCGCAAGTTCGGCAGGCGCGTCGACCTTGCCGACCTCGGTCACGGGCAAACCATTGTAAAGCGATGCCAGAACCGCGATCAGGCCCTTTACGATCATCGCATCGCTGTCGCCGTGGAAACGGTAAATGCCGCCATCAATTTCAGGATGCAACCAGACCTGACTGGCGCAACCTTCGACCTTGGTGGACGGTGCTTTCAGCGCGTCCTCCATCGGCGGCAGTGCTTTTCCCATGTCGATGACCATCGCATAGCGGTCTTCCCACTCGTCCAGAAACGCAAAATCCTCGACAATTTCTTCAAAGGCGGGGCTGGCCATAGAGTTGGTCCTTCTTCTTCGTTCTCCATCAGTTAGGGCGATCTGCGTCAAAGGTCCAGACCCCCACAGCGTTCGCAGTGTTCTCTTTTCAAAACCCTGCACATGGGCTAACCCTTTGGACAGAAGAAGAGGAGCGACCATGACCCTGCGCCGTTTTGCCCTGCCCGCCGTGACGACCAGCCTTGTTCTGGGGCTGACCGCCTGTGGCAGCACATCGAACCTGAACCCTGTCAACTGGTTCCGGTCGGATGGCGTCAAGGCTGTGGCCGTCATCCCGGAAGGCGGGTTCCTTGAGGATCAGGAGTATCGCGGCTTGGTGACTGACGTGGTGGAACTGCAAGTGCTGCGCAGCACCGGCGGCGCCATCATTCAGGCCAAAGGTCTGCCCCCCCGACTTGGCTACTGGGATGCAGAATTGGTGCCGGAGAATTTCGAGCGTCCGGTCGATGGCGTCCTGACCTATATGTTCCGCATCAGCGAGCCGCCATATCGCACGAATACCGGACGCCCCAAACAGCGCGAAGTGCTGGTCGGACAGTTTGTGTCCAACACCAAGCTGCAAGGGGTCCGCATGATCCGTGTGGTCGGTGAACGCAACAGCCGGTCTTCCAGCCGCTAGGCCTGTCCGGTCAGCCTGCGCGGTGGGTCAAACCTCGAACACCTCGACCCGTTGACCTTTGGCGGCCAGCGCCAGCTTGCCCTCGCACAGGCGCAGCGCGTCGTTGCCAAACGCGTCTGCCCGCCAGCCGCGCAGCGCTTGGACATCGCGTCTACCGGCCGCCAGTGCATCCAGATCAGCCGCCGACGCGATCAGTTTCTGCGCCACTTTTTCCTGCTCGCAACGCGCTTTCAGCAGCACGCGCAATAAGTCGGCCAACGCCGGGTTCACTTGCAGCTTGTCGCGGGCCTTGTCGGACGCTTTCGGCAAATCTTCCTGCGCCATTTCAAGGCCAGCGGTGACTGCCTGCAATATCCCCTCGGCAATCTCGCCCTTGCGGGCTTCGCGCAAAAGCAAACGTGACCGCCCCAAATCCTGCATGTTGCGCGGCTTGGTCGAGGCCAGTTCAAGCAACGCATCATCCTTCATCACTCGATTACGGGGGACGTTGCGGGACTGGGCATAAGCCTCGCGAAAGCGGGCAAGTTCCTTGGCAATACCCAGAAAGCGTGAAGAATTGGTGCGGGTTTTCAGGCGCATCCACGCCTCTTCCGGGTGGATCGTATAGGTCACGGGGTCTGTCAATATGGCCAATTCCTCTTCCACCCACGGCCCGCGCCCGCTTTTCTTCAGCTCTGCGGCCAGGTATTCGTAAATCTGGCGCAGGTGCGTGACATCCCCGATGGCATAGTTCTTCTGTGCATCTGTCAGAGGGCGGCGGGACCAGTCGGTGAAGCGGCTGGATTTGTCCATCGGCGCGCGCGCGATCTTGCGCACCAATGTTTCATACCCCGCCTGATCGCCGAAGCCGCAGACCATTGCGGCCACCTGCGTGTCAAACAGCGGTTTGGGAAACACGCCCGCCTCGACAAAGAAAATCTCAAGATCCTGCCGGGCAGCATGGAACACCTTCACCACATTTTCGTCGCGGAAGAGGTCGTAGAGCGGTTCGAGCGACAACCCCTCGACCAGCGGATCCACCAGCACGGCATCTTCGTCCGCATCGCCGGGAACTGCCAGTTGCACAAGACAAAGCTTCGAATAATAGGTGCGTTCGCGCAGAAATTCCGTATCGACCGTGACGTAAGCGTGTTTGGCGGCGCGGATGCAGAACTCGGCCAGCGCCTCGGTCGTTGTAATCGTAATCATACAGAGTCTTTCTGCTCGTTTCCGTGTGCCGTCCGGCATTTTGACGGGTTTACGGTGAAACCGTGAAAAAGGGAAGCCTTGGGCGACAAGGGCGCATCAGGGCAGGATGATCGGCGTGCGGTCGTCACATGCGAAGCGGCGCAGGACGGCTGGATAAAGCAGGTGTTCCTGCACCAGAACCCGAGCGGCCAACGTATCAGCAGTGTCATCGGGTTCGATGGGGACGCGGGCTTGCCCAAGGATCGGTCCGCCATCCAGTTCTGCCGTCACTTCATGCACCGAACAACCCGCTTCGGTATCGCCTGCGCCAATTGCGCGCTGATGGGTGTGAAGCCCCCTGTATTTGGGCAAAAGCGAGGGGTGGATGTTCAGACAGCGCCCGGACCATCTGTCGGTAAAACCCGCAGTCAGAATACGCATGAACCCGGCCAGACAGATGATGTCCGGGTGCGCCTGTTCCAAGACATTGTTCAGCGCGGTTTCGAAACCTTCGCGGTCGCCCTTGAAGTTTCGGTGGTCCACCACGGCGGTTGGAATGCCAAGCGCACGCGCTTTTTCAAGCCCGCCAGCTTCAAGCACGTTCGACAAAACCAGACAGGGACGCGCCGGGTGATCGCCGGTCATCGAATTCGCCAATGTGACCATATTTGATCCACTGCCGGAAATCAGAATTGCGACCCGCTTATGCGCCCCGTCTTTCCTGGTCACAGAAGCGACCCAATATAGCTGACACCCGTGCCCGACTGGATGCGGCCCAATTGGGTGACACGTTCGCCCGCGTTTGTCAGCCGCTCGGTCACGGCGGCGGCCTGTGTTGCGTCAACGACCAGCACCATGCCCTGCCCCGAATTGAAGGTCTTGAGCAGTTCTGCCTGATCCATCCCGCCGGTTGCCGCCAGCCATTTGAAGACGGGCGGCAAGTCCCATGTATCCAGATCGACCAGCGCGCCCAGCCCATCGGGCAGAATGCGCGGCAGGTTTTCAGTCAAGCCGCCGCCGGTGATGTGGGCCAGCGCATGAACGCCCCCTGCCCGCACGGCCTCCAACGCCTGACGCACGTAAAGGCGCGTGGGGGCCAGCAAGGCCTCGCCCAGCGTGACCGAGCTGTCCCACGGGCAGTCCGCCTCCCAACCAAGGCCCGAGACCTCGACCAGCTTGCGCACCAGCGAATAACCGTTCGAATGCACCCCGTCCGACGCCAAGCCCAGCAACACGTCACCTTCCTTGACGCCTTTCGGCAAGTCCTCACCGCGCTCCATCGCACCGACCGAAAAGCCGGCCAAATCAAAATCGCCATCTTCATACATGCCGGGCATTTCAGCGGTTTCGCCCCCGATCAGGGCACAACCGGACAACTCGCACCCCTTGGCGATGCCTTCGATGATCCGCGCGGCCTTGTCGGTTTCCAGACGCCCTGTCGCAAAGTAATCAAGGAAGAACAGCGGCTCAGCGCCCTGACACACAAGGTCATTCACGCACATGGCGACCAGATCAATCCCGATCGTGTCCACATTGCCGGTGTCAATCGCGATGCGCAGCTTGGTGCCTACCCCGTCGGTGGCGGACACCAGAACCGGGTCTGTGAACCCAGCGCCCTTCAGGTCAAACAGCGCGCCAAATCCGCCCAGCCCGGCCATGACGCCCGGACGATTGGTGCGTTTGGCAGCCGGTTTGATCCGTTCGACCAGCGCGTTGCCCGCGTCAATATCCACGCCTGCGTCCGCGTATGTAATACCTTTGGATGCGTCGCTCATCTGGTCCCCCGATTGACCTGCATAAAAACTGCGCTTGCGATAGCTCAAGGGGGGCAAAGAGTCCACGCCTCGCTTGACGCCGCGCACCAGTTTGCTAGCAAGGGCGCACGATGAGAATACAGTGGGCCTGTAGCTCAACGGTTAGAGCAGAGCGCTCATAACGCTTTGGTTGGGGGTTCAAATCCCTCCGGGCCTACCACAACACCGGATCGACGCGATTGCGACTGAAAGGATTTCATGTGTCGTCGTACACATCGAAGGGCTTTGCAATCTAGATCCGCGATCTTCGTTGACAGGCTAACATGACAATATGTCGATCCAGTATTGGATCGAACCTTTACTAAAAACTCATAGCCACTAACAGATCGCCCAAAATGAAATTCCCCTATAGCGCGATCAAAGTGTCATGAATGAACAAGTTACGCAACTTCGCAAACGATGCTAAGCTCGGGATTGAAATCGCTCCATTCTTGCGTCCGATTGTCTGAAAATCTGATGGTTACAATGTTCTCACAATGGATATTTTCGATACGGAAGCCCTTCGAGATCGAGCGCGCAACAAACTGAATATGAACGAAAATTCTCTCAAGAATATTGAAGATGTTGATATCGTCGCAAATGCAGACGATATAGGTGAAGCGGTCGCCGTGACCTGCTCCCCTTTGAGTCCGCGTTTATAGGTTAGCTCTGTTCAGGTATTGGTCCTCTCTTGACCGTTGATGATGCTCCCGCGGGGTGAGCCCGTCGAGGCTCGAATGCGGGCGATGGTGATTGTCGTCGGCCGCCCAGGCCGCGATCGCCACGCGGACATGGGCAAGGTTTCGGAACATGGTCTCGTTGAGCAGTTCGTCGCGCCATCCGACGCCCCGAAATCGAGGTGTCCGGGATCGCCGCCAGGCACTCACCGGTAACGTCGTCGACCACATTCAGAACCCGGAAGCGCTTGCCGTTGGCGAACTGGTCATGGACAAAACCCAGCGACCACCGCGCACTGGCATGCACCTCGCCCAAGATCGGGGCCCGCGTCCCGACCGCCCGGGAAGGGCCTACAGATGCGCGACCGCCTCGCGCTTCACGGCAGGCGTAACAATTTTTTTGAACCCAGTTCCTTCATCGCCGCCAGATCGAGCATCTGCTCAGCCAGCGGCTTCTTGGCTTCGCGTTCTCATCCTCGAGCGCCTTCGGACGCGTTATCTCCGACACGGTCATCCCGCCGGATTTGGCCCTCCAATTGTAGAAAGTGCCTTCCGACATGCCATGCTTCCGACACAGATCGGCACACTTCACCCCTGCCTCATGCTCCGTCAGGATGCCGATGATCTGTTCATCCGTGAATCTTGTTCGCTTCATTGTCCGTCCTCAAGTCGGGCCGGGCTCTAATCGACGGTGGAAGAAAGGTCCCGTTGCAGGTCATCGGGCAAAACGGGACTTGTCGTGCCTGTTTGCAACATCTGAAGACGGCTATCGCGGCAAGACGAACTCCACCTTCAACCCCCCCAGATCAGCGCTGTCACCCAATCGAAGGTGGCCGCCGTGACCCCGTGCAATGTCACTGGCGATGGCCAACCCCAAGCCGACGCCCGACCCTTTGTCCTGATTGCGCGCCTTGTCCAGGCGGGCAAAGGGTTTCAGGGCTTCCTCGCGCGCTTCGGGCGGAATACCTGGCCCGTCATCTTCGATCACGAACCGCAAATCGCCGCGCCCGGTGACAAGTGACAACCGCACCTGCGACCCGTAGCGTGTGGCGTTGCCCAGCAGGTTTTCCAACGCCCGCTCAAGCGCAGCGCGACGTACGGGATAGGTTCCTGGGTCGGCCAACTCGCCCAACACGACATTCTGTCCTGCGCGCGCCGCGTTGTCGGCCAGATGCCGGGTCAGCGCCGCCAGATCAACCGGTTCCGGATCATCCTCCAGCGCATCGGAGCGCGCGAAGCTCAGGAATCGGTCAACCAGACGTTCCATGTCTTCGACATCCCGCTCCAGATCCTCGCGGCTTTCATCGTCGATCATTGCCAGCCCAAGTCGCAGCCGGGTCAGAGGGGTGCGCAGATCGTGGCTGACGCCAGACAGCATCAGCGTGCGCTGTTCGATCTGTCGCTCGATGCGCGACCGCATATCCAGAAACGCCTTACCCGCCGATCGCACCTCGGTTGCGCCTGCCAGCTTATAGGGCACCACCTGGCCCTTGCCGAACGCCTCGGCGACCTTGGCCAGTTGACGGATCGGGCGCAGCTGGTTGCGCAGGAAAAGATAGGCAATCAGCGTCATCAGAATGCCGGTCGCCACCATCAACACCAACAACTGGTGCGGGTTCGAGGCCGACACCCGGTCGCGCGAAAACCCGACCCGCATCGGCCCATGATCGGTGATGACGCCGACAATCACCCCAGCATGTTCGGATGCCAAATCCACTCCCGTCAGGTCCGGCACGCCTGCATGCAGCGTCTTTGCCACCCAAGGCCCGGTGAAGTCTGTCAGCCGGATTGTCGTATCCACCGGCGCGCCGGGAAGCTCGATCCACATCGCCAGCGGGTCAATCACCCTCTCGACACTCTGACGCGCCGCTTTTGGCGTAGTGGCCCGGTTTACTTCGGTCAAAAGATAATCCAGCTCCAGCACCAGCGCCGATGTCATTTGCACCGTGATCCGATTGAAATGCCGCTGAATGAAGACCACGGACACCACCAGTTGCAATGTCACAATTGGCACGATCAGGATCAGCGCTGCCCGCCCATACAGTCCGCGCGGCATGAATTGCTTCAGCCAGCCAAAATCGAGAAATCTGTTCTTGGGCAATTGAACCATAGCCAGACCCTATGACGCAGCGACCTGCTTGCCAAGCAACCACCGCGCGGCATTACTTTCGATGAGGATTCGCGAGATACGGAGGCCCCCTTGGCAAACAGGATCGACGCGTCAGACCGTCCGCCCGCAGGTGTGATGATCCCACTGGACCCCGGCATCCGGCGCATCATCGCGCCGAACCCGTCGCCGATGACCTATTGGGGCACCAACAGCTTTGTGCTGGGCGAAGGCGATGTCGCGGTGATAGATCCCGGCCCCGCCGACCCTGCACATATGGAGGCGCTGCTCTCCAGCCTCCAGCGTGGCGAACGGATCACGCAGATTCTCGTGACCCATGCGCATCTGGACCATTCGCCCTTGGCGCGCCCCCTGTCCGAGGCCACCGGCGCCCCCGTCATCGCGTTTGGAGATGCACAAGCGGGGCGAAGCGCGGTCATGCAAGACCTCGTCGCACGCGGCCTGACCTCGGGCGGAGAAGGTGTTGACGCAACGTTCAAACCCGACATCACTGTGGAAGATGGCGAGCTGTTCCAAGCAGGCGCGATGGAAATCGAAGCCATCTGGACCCCCGGCCACTTTGCCAATCACCTGAGCTTTGCATGGCAAGATGCTGTTTTTACAGGGGATCACGTAATGGGTTGGGCCAGCTCTCTGGTTTCACCCCCAGATGGCGACCTGACGGCCTTCATGGCATCCTGCACCAAACTCGCCGCGCGGGATGACCGCATCCTCTACCCGGCACATGGCGCGGTCATCACCGACCCCGCCGCGCGCCTGGCCTGGCTGATCGCGCACAGACAATCGCGTGAAACGGAAATCCTGGCCGCCCTGTCTGACGGACGACCGGCGACAGTCGCCACACTGACCCGCGCGATCCATGTGGAGACCCCCCCGGCCCTGATCCCAGCCGCTGAGCGCAACGTTTTCGCCCACCTGATAGACCTTGCGACCCGCGAAATCGTCGAGGCAGAACCCCGCCTTGAAGCCAACGCGGTATTTCGGCGAATTGGCTGAAAAAAACACTAATCCCTCTTGCGGCCCTGAATCGCACTTGCTATATCGCCCCTCGTGTTCCGGCGTAGCTCAGCGGTAGAGCAGTTGACTGTTAATCAATTGGTCGTAGGTTCGATCCCTACCGCCGGAGCCAATTAAACAAATAAAAGCAGCTACTTACCGAGACCGCCGCTGGCGGTCTTTGTAGTTCTAGACCCACCCCATAAGCAGGTCATAAGCACAAGCGCTCCCGATGACTCGTTCAATAAAAAGCGGCCCGCTGCACATGCACGCGAACCGCTTTACCGTTTCGAGCGACAAGGAGATTGGTCGCTGACGGCTGCGGTTGTTGGATTTAACGAGGAACTGAACCGCTATGCCTCGCGCGGCTGGCTAGTCCGCGTGCCGCAGCGAAGCCAACTCCTAACGCTGCGGCTTGCTCGGTCGTCGTGACCCCTCGGGAGGGGCTTTGCACATTTGGCACATCCTGAGCCTGACCACATCGTCAGACCAAAACGGCTTTGCGCAACTCATGCAGCGGTTCCAGCCGACTCGGCGGACAATGCGCGGCGGGTGGTGGTCAAGGTCCAGCACAGGTTCGCGTCGTTTGCCGCCGTCGAACGACCAAGCCTCAAAGCTTGGCTCGCTGAAACCATTGGACCCCTTACCAGCGCCGTTTGCAGCGCGGGCACGGGGTTTCGCGCGGCTACCCCCTTGGTATACCCCGGCCTGCCGCTGTGCGCTCGGCTGTGCCGGGGCTGGTGGTGCTTTGCGCCCCTCGCGCCATGCCACGAGCCATGCAGGAGCCTCATCCGTCACCGTCCCGCCTGCCAAGTTCCGTCTCGTTCCCACTTCGCCAAACAGTCGATGGGGAAGTCCTTCGCCAGTGTCCCATCAGCCATCTCATCAAGGCACTTCACCTCGAAGGTGGCGAACGAACCGAACATACGGACGAATGGCGAGGGTCGCGGAAGCCGCGCTTCTTCCAGACGACGAACCCGGCCAAGGAGACCCCGAACGCTCATTCCTCACCCCGCAACACTTTCAGCGCCGCGCCCAGTTCCAAGGCACGAGCGAAGTTGGCGCTATTGCGGGCTTGCCGAACTTCCGCCTCCTCCAACTGGTGCTGGTGCAACACCTTCTGCTCGTCGGGCGTGATTGTATTGTCGGGGTCGTGGCGCGAGGTTTCACGCAGATAGGCGCGTCCGGCAGAAAAGGATACTTCGCGACGTTCATCTTCATTGTGGTTATACGTCAGCACCCGTTTCGGCGCAGGGTCATCCTCCCACGTCCGACCACTCAGCCAGCGGTCTGGCGGCGAACCCCGCCTCAATGGACCGCTCCCATCCATCGCAATACGTCATAAACATCCGCCATAACGTTCGGGTCTCGGCATGACCCAAGCGCCTCGATGCAATTGGCGCGAATCTGGTCCCGAAGTTCCGCGTGCTCATGCGGTGCCAAGTCTGCCAAGCCCCGACTGATGCCCAAAAGCTTGCGGGCCTCAGCCCCGCTAAACGCGATCACCTTGACGGTGAAGGGTCGCGTGCTGCGCACCTTTGCCAGTTCAGTGGCGCGGCGCACCGCCCGGTCGTATTGAGTTACCGGCTCATATGCCAATACCCTGTCGCCCAGAAGCGTCAGCACCACAATGTCACCATGCCCCGGCGCGAGGGTCGCAACTCGCCCTTCAAACATATTCGCGCAACTCTCCATCATCGAATCTCCTTGGCTTCCAAAATTGCCAACCTGCTCTCGAGGTCTTCCAGAGCACGGACATTTCCCAAGGTGCCTATGGCTTCGATGAGCTGCCGACCAACATCTGGCGCGAGTTGCCCGCTGCTGATGGCGAGCAAGACTGCCTCAACCTGTGCGGCGAGCGGCAAGCTCGGATCAAGGTCGAATTGAACGGTCTTCATCTGGCTTCGCAACGAAGGGATGATGCGAGACAGCACAAGTGCAGCGGCGCTAGGGTCGCCCTCGTGTGCCTTGGCGATAACGGCGTCGAGGATGCCGTTTGCTTCGTCCAGCATCTTGTTCAGCAATGCTTGCTGCTTCGACGGACCCGGCGGGCGACCACGCGGGTTGCCACTCCGACCCGGAAGGAAGCGTCCATCCGGGCCGTGGGTTGGTTCAGTCTGTTCGGTCTTGCTGTCAGTCATTTGTAACCTGTTATCAACTGGGCAAATCAGGCGTGCTTCCGGTAAACGGCGGCGGAAGCGTTTCGCTTTGCGCGGAAGGCTTGCGGTCCTTCTGTACGGAACCCGCGCGTCTTTCCGTCTCCGCTGACGACGGGAATTTGGATGACGCCCACCGCCTTGATCGCTTCGCCCAGCACCTGTCCGCTGTGGCGGTCGAGGTATTCGCGGGCTGCGGTCATCGCCCTGACGCGCTTCGCCACAACTGGCTGGCGCACCTCGTGATACTCGCGAAGAAGAACGCTGTGGATTTCGGGCGTCAAACCGCTCAACATCGCAGGCCCGCCAAGAGCAGCACATGCCACCTCATCGTCGCCATCCTTGATCGCCTGCCGCACAATTTCGATCCGGTCAGAGCTGGCTTTCAGATGAGCGCGGATTTCTGTGGAGACGACCTCGCCAGCCTTCTGCTTCACCGGCGAGACCAGTTGCTTCTCGTAGGCTGCGATGGTCTTGCCCATCGAGGCAAGTGCGCCGTCGAGCTTGCGCGTCACATTTTCCAACTTCGCCATCGCGAAGTCGTCAGTCTTCAGCAGCGCGGCAGGCTCGGTCAACGTAGGATCGGAAAACGCAGCCGCCCTCACGTCATGGATCGAGCCGAGGTAGGTATGGGCCGCCTCCAGCGCCTCTGCGGCGGGATTGACGAAGGAGCGAGTATCGTCGTCCACGTCCTTCATTGATGTAATGTTCTGCGGGTGAAGGCCCAATGGAACCCTTGCGTCAACTTCGGTGTTCATTTTCTTCCTCGTTTCTCAGTTGGGGACTTACGATGGGCTTACGCTACGGCTCTCTCGTCGGTCTCTACAAGCGAATTTTCTATTCGTATCAATGTGTTAGGTCTGGTCCATATGGGTCGGAACAACTAACTCATGGTCAATGGCTCCACACCAGCGCCTGCCGAGGCGGGCGAGTTTCTGGCACAGGCGCAAAACTATGCGTCTGCCATCGCCGCCGAATGACGAGCCTGTATCGCAACGCACCCAACCCCGAAATGCCGCTGCAACGCAGGTGAAACCCGACCCGGCAAGGGTGCGTTGAAAAGGGTGCGTTGGCCTAAAGGGGTAACGCACTAACGCACCCCCCGAGGGGGTGCTAGTGCCCCGGCGGGTTCGGGGGTGCGTTAACACAGGGCAACGCCCCTGAAACGCACCCCCGGGGCGTTGCAACGCACCCCGATCACACCGCCACCATGTAGGTGTTGCCGGAGGGCGCTTTGTCCTCGGCATCGACCAGACGGCTCGCCGCACGCAACCTGTGGATCGCGTCCCGCAGGCGCACCTGTGTCAGCTTCCGCTCTTGACACATCTGGTTGGCGCGTTGCCCCTCAAGCGACCGGCCGCTTGGGTATCCACCGTTCTCCACCTCGCGCTTGACCCATTCCCAGACGAATTCGTCGTCGGCAGAGTCATATTCGGCATCTGGTTTCGCCTTGTCGCCGGAACCGTCAGCCTCGCCACCTGTGGGAACGATGGTCAGGGAAGACTCGAAGTCCCCGTCCTCGTCCTGACCGAGCTGGACAGGCACCGCCTCAAAATCGAACGTTCGTCCATCGCTGCCATCCTTCACCTTGGTCAGAATGAACTGCGCTTCGCGGGTGCCTGTGCTCTTGTCGCGCTGGCACTCGATGACAAAGTCCATCGCCGCATGGAGACCCGACCAGCCGCGCATCCCTCGGGCTTGGTCCTTGCCGCTGTGGTGGATGAGCAGGATGACCCCGCCGAGGCGCTGCTGAAGGTCGCGGAACACGGCAATCATCTCGCCCATCTCGCTACTGTTCTCGTCGATTCCGGCAGAAGCGTGCGCCAGCGTGTCAATGCAAAGAACCCCGCCTGCCCAACCGTTCTCCGTCAGGGTTGCCACCAGCTTGTCCCGGTCCGCCTGCTCTCGCAGGTTGAGGGGGTCCATGATGACAGCAATATTCGACACCACATCCGCCGCCGGGGCGAACGCGAACTGGCCTTCGGGGAGACGGGCTTGGGTCTGCGCCAGTCGCCATGCCCTCACTCGGTTCGGGATGCCTCCCTGACCCTCGAACGGGACATAGACGGCTGGCGCTTGTCGCACCCTTTGCTCAAACCACTCCCTGCCGTTCGCGATGTGCGCAAGCAGGTCGAGTGTCAGAAACGACTTGAAGGTGCCGGAGTCGCCGTAGATTGCCCCGACACCAGCGTCAGGGATGATCCATTTCACCAGCCATCGGAGGCGCGGCAGGCGGTCAAGGTCGCCATCCATCAGCAAGCGGAAGTGGCGCGGGTTCTGCGCCGCTTGAAGGAACATCCCGTCCGACAGCGCCTTGCCGTGCTCCACCTGTGCTGCATCGTTCGCGGCGTGTTGGAGAGCGAGGGACATGGTTCGCCTTGCGTAATCAGCCCTCGCTGCCTTGTCGCGCTCGCCCAGCTTCGAGAGGCGGAAGGTGGCCCAGCACTCGCGCGGGGTGTCCGTCAGCGGCGCGAGCAGCTTCACCAAGGCCAGGTCTGCCTCAGACTGCGAAGGATACCGGCCCGCCCATTCACCGCGAAACAGCTTGCCCAGCTCTCCCCCATCGACCGCCGCGTGGTCTCCAACGGCATAGTCCGGGTAGGGGTCGCCCCACAGCTCCACCTCGGGAGCGGGAGGTGTCATCGCCGCCACAATCGAGTTCAACTCCGGCTGACGGTCGCCAACCGGCTGGTCCAAATGAACGTCGCCCGTGCAGATCAGGAACCGCTCTTGCGAATACACCTCGACGCCATCGCGCCGACGACCCTTCCCGATGTTGCCCCGCGCGATGACATGGAACCCGTGACCGGAGCGAGACCGCTCGGTGTAGCAGTTCATGTTGGCGATGCCAGTCGCATAGCCCTGAAGCGCCTCAGGCGTGGTCCACTTGCTCGCGTCGATGGATTCGCCCTTCGCCCGCTGCGTCTCCTCGTTGACAACATCGAGGTCGATGCAGGCGAACGGGTCGTCGGCAGTGAACACGAAGCCGACCCGCCAACCCTTCTCCGAAGCCACCCGGCAGGCGGTGTCAAAATCTGCCCATGTGGTCGGGTCGGTGACGCTCGCGTTCTGCCCATCCAGTCGGCGGGGCGCTTTGTCGGTGGCCGTCCCCGGTGTCACGCACCATTGCGGCAAAGCACGAAGCTCTGAGGGCAGTTTCTCGTAGGGGTTCGTTTGCGGACCGATTGCCGGTTCTGCTACCTTGTCCATGCCGACCGCTCCTTTCTCGTATCGGACTGTTGGCAGGGGTAGACGATCCGCAACCGGGGGTGCTCAGGCCCCCGGCTGTTTCGTGACGTGGGCTTACGGCAGGCTTGCCGACGAACCGTCATTTCAAAGTTCGACAGCAATTTCATTCCGATGCCCCACCCGACTGGTTGACGTTGCGTTTCCCGTTCGTCCAAGGACCGGGGATTGCACCGGTCGCGACCTTCACCGGGGCAGCGCGCATCGCGGCGGTCGCCTCGCTTGTGTTGCGATAGGAGCGTTCAGCCAACCAAGCCATCACTGCCGAGCGCAGGTAACGGACAGGCGACTGCGGCGCGTCACCGAGTTTCAGGAAGCGCGGTCCTTTGCCGAGGTAGCGCCACATTTCGAGGGTATTGGGTTTGATGCCAAGGAGGCGCGCTGCGTCCTCATTGGTCAGCAGATCGTTCAGATCAATCGTCTGGGTCATGGCAGGGAACTCCCGCTAGACCTGCCAATAGTCTCATTGACTGGCAGGTGATACCTGCCGCCACTGACCCGGACGGATTTTGGGGTGAACAGTCTAGCGAGACCCGATAACAGAACCGCCGTAGAACACGGGGTGCAAGTAGCTATACCCCGCGCCGCATGGGTCGGGCAACAGGTTTCTGTACCAATAATGTTGCGCATTACCGTTTCCGGCATTAAGTCTCCATCATCACACGCTAAGGTGGCAGAATGAATGAGCTTTTAGGCAAGCTATCGTCATACAACATATTTAATTACCTCCTACCCGGAGCTGTCTTCGCGGTTCTGGCGGAGCGTATGGCTTTGATGGAAGCCCCCGACCAAATCGTGGAGCAATTGATCTGGTATTACTTCATCGGGATGGTGATTAGTCGATTGGGCTCAATCGTACTTGAGCCATTACTCAAACGAACAAAATTTGTGACTTATTCGGACTACGGCGATTATCTTAACGCCTGCAACTCGGACCAAAAACTGGAAACAATGGTCGAGGTATCCAATACCTACAGAACGATAGCAACCGCATTCCTCGCGTTACTTGTTAGCATCTTATTCGTCGCGGCATCCAAGCGGATTGGGATAGACGAAATGCTGCAAGGGAAAATTGCCACAGCACTTCTGCTCGTCTTATTCTTGCTGTCTTTCCGCAAGCAAGTTGGATTTATCTCAAGTCGGGTTGAGCACTGCAAAAAGGAAACTGAATGACAATAATAAAGAGCATGTCGGTAGGAGACGGCGATCTCTGCTACATCCTCCACAATAGTGACAATTTTACAATTATTGACTGCCACCTAACCGGCGACCGGGACGAAGAAATCATAGATGAAATAAAAGAGCAGTCGAAACAAAAAGGAATAAGCCGCTTTATCTCGACACATCCTGATCAAGATCACTTTGCCGGGATAGAGAAGCTTGATGAGAAGGTCCCAATCTACAACTTCTACGTGGTTAAAAACAATGCGGTAAAGGACGACGAAACCGAGTCTTTCAAGCACTACTGCCAACTTCGAGACGGGGACAAGGCCTACTACATTTCGAAAGGTTGCAGAAGAAAATGGATGAATGAGGGAGACGATGTCTGACGTCAGCGCTTTTGGGACAGATTTGAGGAGTTGAACAACGGAGGATTTCTGGTTCATCGTAACCTTCATGGAGTGAAGATGAACAAGAAATCCGGAAGCAGCAAAGCGTCTGCAGATAAATTGGTAAAGAACA